>JBBCGK010000001.1:640172-960259 GCA_037200965.1 bacterium | reverse complement strand
GCTAGGGATAGAAGAAGAACGCGACCGCGAGGATGAGGTACGCGACGAGAAGCTGGAGTCCCTCGAACCAGTTGCTCTCGCCGTCGTCGATGATCGAGTTGACGATGAACACCGAGAAGATGAGCGCCGCGACCTCAAAGAAATTGAACACGAGGCTCATCGGGTGTCCGAGGAAGATGCTCGCGAATATGAGGAGCGGAGCGACGAGCATCACGATCTGGGTCGCGGAACCGATGGAGATTTGCAGCGCGAGGTCCATGCGGTTCTTCATGGCGACCGTGACGGCGGAAGCATGCTCGGCGGCATTTCCCACGATCGCGATGATGATGACGCCGATGAAGAGTTCGGTCCACCCGAACACGCGTATGAGCGGCTCGATCGAACCCACGAGGATCTCGCTCATCCACGCGACGAGAACGGTCGCGCCGAGGAGTATGAGGATGCTTTTCTTCCTGCTCCATTTGGGCGTATGGAGCGCCTCGTCTTCCGTATAGAGATGCTTGTGGGTCCGGAGCGAAAACCAGAGGCTCGCCCCGTATGAAATAATCATAAGAAGCGCGATGGTGAGCGAGAGTTCCTCGACGATCGGGAACCCTGCGGCAGGGGCGGTGAGAACGAAGAGAGCCGGCACGACAAGGGCGATGGCGGCGAGAAGGAGCGTCGAGGCGCTCGCTTTCGCTGCGGTGATATTGAACGTCTGCTTCGCGCGGCCGAGGCCTCCGGCGAACATCGCGAGTCCGAGCACCAAAAGGAGGTTGCCGAGAATCGAGCCCGTAATCGAAGCTTTCACGACTTCGAGAAGTCCGGCGCGAAGCGCGAATATGCCGATCAGGAGTTCGGTCGCGTTTCCGAAGGTCGCGTTAAGGAGTCCCCCGACCGCCGAGCCGCTCTGCGAAGCAAGCTCCTCGGTCGCCGTTCCGATGTACTTGGCCAAAGGGATGATGGCGATCGCGGAGAGGATAAAGACGAGGACGGGCGACGCATGAAGGAAATAGGCGACGGCGGTCGCGGGCACGAACCCGAGGAGGACGAGAAAGAGGCGGTCCATGGGAGTAGCATAGCAGATACGCCCCGCCTCTCGTATACTACGTTCCTATGCTCACCTATTTCCAGGCGGTCGTGCTCGGGCTTCTCCAGGGAGTCACCGAACTCTTCCCGATCTCGAGCCTCGGGCACACGGTGATACTCCCTTCCGTGCTCGGATGGAATATCGACCAGGGAAGCGAATTTTTCCTCCCCTTCATCGTCGCGACGCATCTTGCGACCGCGCTCGTCCTTCTTGGCTTCTATATGAAAGACTGGATCGGCATCGTCCGGGGATTCTTCCGTTCGCTTGGTACTCATACGATCAAGGGGGATACGCATGCGAAGCTCGCCTGGCTCATCTTCGTGTCCACCATCCCCGCCGGAATACTCGGCATTCTGTTCGAGGAGAAAATCGAGATACTTTTCGCGACCCCGATCGTAGCCGCCATATTCCTCATGCTGAACGGCGTCCTGCTCTTCGGGACCGAGCTTGTCCGAAAGCGCCGCGATGCGTCCGAGCGGGGCGACGAGCGGATCGCCAAACTCACGTTTGACCGGGCCGGATGGATCGGACTCGCGCAGGCAGGAGCGCTCATTCCCGGCCTCTCGCGCACCGGAGCGACGATCGGCGGCGGTCTTCTTGCCGGACTTCCGCATGAGGAGGCCGCGCGCTATTCGTTCCTTCTCGCCACTCCCGTCATTTTCGGGGCGGCGATTCTCAAGCTTCCGGTATTGTTTCATGCAAGTACGCAGGTGCTCGGCGCGACGCTTCTCGGAGCGGTCGCCGCGGCGGTCGCCGCGTATCTTTCTGTTCGCTACCTCACCCATTACTTCAAGACGAAGACGCTTACGCCGTTCGCCGTCTATTGCTTTGCGGCGGGGCTCCTTTCCCTTCTTCTTATCGTCTTTTGATTCGAATTTCTTTTACTAAAAGAGATGGAACCCGCTAGTCAATAGCTGAGTATCCGATGTGGACTATTTCGATTTCTCCGGGTGGCTCGTGCGGCCGTCTGGGAAAATTATGCAAGAAAATAGTAAAACCTGTACATAGAAGGACTAAGGTTGTATTCTCAAGCCAGACAAAACACCAGCAGGGAGGGCCAAATGCCTATCTATGTACCCAAACAAATCATACCCCTCACGCCAACATTCGAATCGCCCCTTCTTTTCCTGGCGGGACCGATTCGCGGTGGCGGTGACTGGCAGTCGTATATGGCAGAACATATCCTCGACCGCGAACCGTCTGCACTTGTCGCCTGTCCATCACGATGGGACAACACGCATCGGCTCGCGCACCATTTCCACCAGCCGTTCTCGCAAGCCGATAATCGGCAGCTGGTCTGGGAACGTCATTATCTCAAGCAGGCAGGACTCGAGCCGAACGTGCCAGGCTGTGTACTATTCTGGCTTGGTCTTGAAAGTGCTGACGCTCCGCATCCAGGGCCGGAACCATACGCGATGGACACTCGCCGCGAGATCGGTAAGTTCACCGCTTTTGCCGAGGTAATGGATACTCGCATCGTAGTCGGCGGCGACCGTCGTTTCTACGGGCTCGATGTCATCCTGTTCGAGTTGAGCAAGGCGGTCGGCAGATCATTTCCGTTCTACGAGACCATGGCGGAGGTCGCCGACAATGCCATCCTCACCGCACGGGGGCAACTCATCACCTGAATGCCGAGCAAGAGCTATGTTCTTGCTCGGCATTAGTCTTGGCATCTTCTCATTTTCCCTAGAAAGATTTAGGGCCTGCTCAACGCCATACACAAAGGCCCGGAGAGATACTCCGGGCCTTTGTGTTTACTCATACAGCGATTTACTCTTGGCGCCACTCGGTTTCGGAAATACCGGACTGCTTGACGATGCCTTTCATCGTACCGATGGCGATCAAACCGTTTTTGCCATGAACCGGTACGCACACGAGACGGTCCCTGCCTCCCTGCTTGCTCTTGTAATAAAAGTGGCTGCCGCGCGCATGGCTTTGCGCGAACCCGCGCGTTTTAAGGAAGCGGATAACCGCGCCCGCAGTCCAGTTATTGAGGCCGCGCGGCATGAGAGAGGTTATGCGAGCGCCGCTATCTGCTGGGACGCAACGCTGTAGATTTCGCGCTTCCCCGCCTTCGGACGGTCGGATTTCGAGTTGCCGATATTCCAAAGCCTTTCATACTCCGGATTTATCTCCTGGTTGAGCACGCCGATCGAGAGCTTTGCTTTCCGGGCAGCCTCGATATATCCCTTGACCGCATCATCGAGAAGGAACAGCGCCTCCTGGGGGGTTTCGCCGGATTCGACGATATTGAGTTCGAGCGCCGCGCCATACCACGATTTGCCTTCCCGGAAAATGACGTTTCGTATGCTCCCCCTCCGCAACGTGTTCTTGAATGCCATAGGCCGTACACTATATCATACCGACCCTTCGAGGCCGTATACTGGTCCTATGGAATTGCAAAACGAATTAAAAAGGGTCTTGAAGGGAGATGTAACGGAGTCGGCGGACGAGCGAGAAAAGTACAGCCGCGACACGAGCATCTTTTCGCGCACCCCTTCGCTCGTGGTGTATCCGAAGGACGCGGAAGACGTTTCGAATCTCGTGAAGGCAGTCGCGGAAGCGAAAAAGGACGGACAGGATGTTTCCATAACCGCGCGCTCCGCCGGAACCGACATGTCCGGCGGCCCGCTCACAACCTCGATCGTCGCGGTATTCACGAAATATATGAACCATGTGCTTGAGGTCGGCGACGGCTATGCCGTCACGGAGCCCGGCGCCTATTATCGAGACTTCGAGAAGGAAACCCTCGCCGGGGGCGACCAGGTCATGCCCGCATATCCCGCGTCCCGCGAAATCGCGGCCATGGGCGGGATCGTAAATAACAACGCGGGCGGGGAACGCACACTCAAATACGGGAAGACCGAGGACTATATCGAGGAGATCGACGTCATCCTCTCGGATGGCTCTCCTGCAACCTTCAAGACCCTCTCCCCCGGCGAACTCGAACAAAAGAAAGCTCTTCGGAATCTCGAAGGGGAAATATACCGCAACATGGACAGCCTCCTGAGGGAGAACGCCGCGGAGATTGAGGCGCACAGGCCTAAGGTATCGAAGAATTCGGCGGGCTATGCCCTGTGGAGCGTCCGCAGCGCGGACGGCGCCTTCAATCTCGCGAAGCTCATCTGCGGCGCGCAGGGAACCCTCGCGCTCATGACGCGCGCGAAGCTCCGCCTCGTCGTCCCCAAGGCGCACCGCGCCATGCTCGTCATCTTCCTTTCCGATCTCGCTATCCTTCCGAACATCGTCCACAGGATACTGCCGCTCGATCCCGAATCGTTCGAATCCTATGATGACCAGACGTTCAAGCTTGCCGTGAAGTTCCTGCCGGAAATGCTTTCGCAGATGGGTTTCGCGAAGGCGGCCCGGCTCGGCATCTCTTTTCTTCCGGAAGCCGAAATGGTCCTTACGGGCGGCGTCCCCAAGCTCATCCTCATGGCCGAATTCGCCGAGGATACGATCGAGGAGGCCGACCGGAAGGCCGAGGCCGCGCGGGACGCCCTTTCGGGCCTTTCCGTACAAACCAAAGTCGAGAAGAACGAGCAGGAATCGGAGAAGTACTGGATCGTCAGGCGCGAAAGCTTTTCGCTTCTCCGGAAGAATCTCCACGGCCTCTACGCCTCTCCGTTCATCGATGATTTCGTCGTACCGCCGGACTCATACCCGCAGTTCCTTCCGGAACTCAATGCACTCCTTGAGGAATACAAGGACAATTTCATCTATACCATCGCCGGGCATATCGGAAACGGCAATTTCCATATCATCCCGCTCATGGACCTTGCTAAGCCCGAGAGCAGGAAAACCGTGCTTGAGCTTGCGCCGAAAGTGTACGCGCTCGTCATCAAATACGGCGGAACGACGACCGGCGAACACAATGACGGAATTATCCGCACTCCCTATCTCCCGATGCTCTTCGGTGAGAAGATGATCTCGCTGTTTAAGGAGACGAAGAAGATTTTCGACCCGCTCGGCATATTCAATCCGGGGAAGAAGACCGGTGGTACGTTCGAAGACATCGAGCGGGACATGATCGGTGCCTAAATCTAGGAACTGAAAAAGACGGCGGCTTACTCTCTGGTTCGGTTACTTAGCCTCGTACAAAAAGAGATATTGCCCGGCTACCACAAGCATGATATAGGTGGAAATAGATTAGCCAGGATATGAACTTTTCCAACGGAGGCATACATGAAACTGACCAGGCATGCGCGAGAGTGCATCGAAGGCCGCACTGCCATGTTGCCCCAAGACGTCCTTACTCTCATCGAGTCGGACGCCGCGGTGAAGCTTGGTTCTCAAGGAGAATACGAATATCTCCTGTTCTATTCGCCATTCGATAGGCAAGCGAAGATCGCGATCGTAACGAAGGAGCAGACCCACCTCATCTCGATTTGGGAAAAGGACTACCATCTTCCCGACGGGATACGCCCGCCGACGCACGGGCAAGTGCGGAAAGCCAAGGCTGCGTACCTGACATTCATCTTTAAGAGGACTGCTAAGTACGCGAACGAGCCGCACACAAAAAAACCGAGCGCGGGCTTGCCGTACTTTCAAGCTACGATCGAAATCCAGGATGCGTGCAGGACCATACTGGCGCACGAGGCAGGCACGGTTACCCGGCACCAAGGCACCAACGGCGGAAGATGTCGCCGTGCTTTGAGAAAGAGCTTGGCAGAGATCGCCTCGATCGTAGAAGCGCACAAGGACAAAGCGGAAGGAGCGATCCGCTACGTCATGTGCCTGCGTCCTCTCAACGGAACGAATGGTTATCGGGAGTACATCATCTCCCATACGGAAGCGCTTAAATGCAAACCTTGAACAGGCCGCTTGAATACCTGAGCGGCCTGTTTTCTTAATTAAAGCCTCTTGGGAATCCATCGAGAGACATCTTGAATTCAAACTCTAAATGCCCGCTTCTTTAATAATAGCGCAAATGCTTCTTCAGGTGTTTTGAAGCCGATAGCTTTTCTGGGCCGAGTATTGAGCTGCTTCTGCGCTTGCTTCAAATACTTAGTTGGCACCCGCCGGAAGTCCGTTCCCTTGGGGAAATACTGACGAATAAGGCCATTGGTATTTTCGTTTGTACCACGCTGCCACGGGCTTTGTGGATCAGCGAAATACACCTGCACCCTGGTCTCTTTGGTGAAGAGTTCGTGCTCAGCCATCTCGCTGCCGCGATCATGGGTGATTGATCGGAAGGCTTCGCGGGGCAAGCTCTTCACGGTTTTCGTAAGTGCCATGCGCACCGCAGGAGCGGTCTTTTCTCTGAGCGGCACCAGAATGGTCATGCGCGTGGTGCGTTCCACCAAGGTCGCAATGGCTGATTGATGTCCTTTGCCGATAATGAGGTCGCTCTCCCAGTGTCCAGGTACTGAGCGGTCTTCCGTTTCTTTGGGGCGCTCGTGAATACTCACCATATTGGGTATCTTTCCTCGCCTGTCGTGCACCCGATACCTGCGCCTGCGCCCTTCGGCGCCCTGGCGCAGGTACGACGTAAGCTCCTTGCGGAGGCTCCCGCGCGGGAGCACATAGATATAGGTGTAGATGGATTCGTGGGAGACTTGCATACGAGTATCTGTAGCGTAGTGCTGTTTCAAGTACTGCGCAATCTGCTCCGGGCTCCAGCGAAGCCGGAGCTTTGCATACACGACACGCTGAAGAGGCGCGTAGTTGAGCTTCTTCCCGCGTCTCGGGATTTTCTTTTTCTTTCGTGCATCTTTGTGTGCCCGGCTTGGTCGGTATCCTTCAAACAACGGTTTCGAGCGTCTGAGCTCTCGTCTGATGGTTTTAGGATCGCGATTGAGCTCGCGTGCGATTTCGACTGGCCAGAAGTAGGCTGCACGCATAAGACCAATGCATTCTCGTTCCTCGAACGTTAGGTGGGTATACATACGTGGTATCATATGCGGGCAGTTAGAGGTTGAGAGTAGCCATATAGACATTAGACAATGCATGAAATGACGGTGTGGCGCGTACTAAGGGAATATCCTCATATATCCCGGCCATGCCCATAGACACGCTCGCAGGTTCCGCCCGTTCGCTTCCCTCCCGCGCCCTTGCGTATACCAAGGCTCATACCGCCATCACAGGAATCATTATCATCGCGGTTCTTGCCGCAGGCTATTGGGCCTATTCGGCGCTCGCGACGAACGCTGCTCCGACGACATATGTGACCGCGAATGCGAAGGTGTCGACGATCGTTTCTTCCGTCACCGGAAGCGGCCAAGTATCCGCGACGACCGAAGCGGCGCTCAAGCCCGAGGGCTCGGGCACCGTTACATACGTCGGAGTTAAAGCGGGCCAGAAGGTCGGGGCCGGAACCCTCCTTCTGAAACTCGATACGACCTCCGCGGAGAAGTCGGTACGGGACGCCGGGGCAAACCTTGCGAGCGCCGAGATTTCATACCAGCAGGCCATAAGCTCGTCGGGGAACAGCATCACGAGCGCGCGCGGGAGCGGCTTCGATAGCGCCGCAACGGCGTGGAGCGACCTGCCGGGCATCCTTTCCGGACTCGATACTATTCTCCACGAACGGACGGCAACATACGGGGGCAGGACGAATGCGAACGCATACGAAGATCTCATCGAAGAGAACGAACCTGCCGCGCGCGCGGCTGCCGACAAGGCCGAGGCTTCATACCGGGCAGCGAAAAACCTTTATGACAAGTATTTCAGCCTGTATCAGACCGCGAACCGCGACTCTTCGGCCGAAGACATTCTTGCGCTCCTGGAGCACACGAACGAGGCCACTTCAGCGGCGAACCAGGCGGCCAAGGATACGCTCGCGTTTCTCAACCTGGTGCAGTCGACCGTCGACGCTCATAACCTGCTTACGCCTCCCGCGGGTCTTGCCGCTCAGATCACCTCGGCCGCCGCGTATGCGGGCAAGGCCCAGGGCGACAGCGCGAGCTCCCTTTCCGCGCTGACGACGCTTCAGAACGCGACCGCGACGCTCTCCGGAAGCGGCACACCGCTTGCCGTGCGGTCGGCGGAACTCTCGCTTACGAAAGCGAAAAACGCCCTGCAGGACGCGAAGGACAACCTCGCGGACTATTACCTCTATGCGCCCTTCGCCGGGACGGTATCGGCGCTCGACGCGACGGTGGGCACCGCCGCAGGGAGCCCGGCCGTCACGATGATCGGCGAGGAAAAGAGCGCCGTACTTTCGCTTGACGAGGTCGACGCAGCGAAGATTAAACTCGGACAAAAAGCGACACTCACGTTCGATGCGATAGACGGTCTCATGCTCACGGGTACCGTGAGCGGCATCGACGCGGTCGGCACGGTCTCCCAGGGCGTCGTGACGTATAGCGTGACCATAAGCCTCGACGCGGGGGACGAGCGCGTGAAGCCGGGCATGACCGTCTCGGCCTCAATCATCACCGCGACCGCGCCAAACGCGCTTTCGGTGCCTTCGGGCGCCATAAAGACTATGAACGGCGCAAGCTACGTGCAGGTATTCGATCCCCCGCTCGCTGAAGCGAATACCGGAAGCGCGGGCACTCCCTCGCCGGCGGCGCCGAAGAACGTTCCCGTCGAAACGGGCATCTCGGACGATACCAGCACGCAGATTCTTTCGGGCCTTGGCGAAGGCGACCAGGTCGTGGTGCGCGCGAACAACGGGACGGCGAAAACCACGGCAACCTCGGGGGCGACGCGGCGCGCGGGCTTCGGCGGCTTCTAGCATGATCGAGGTCGCGAACATCACCAAAGCCTATGGCGAGGGCGACAACCTGTTCGAGGCGCTTAGGGGCGTGAGTTTCGGTATTGACGCCGGAGAGTTCGTCGCAGTCATGGGTCCGTCGGGTTCCGGCAAATCGACCCTGATGCATATCCTCGGCTGCCTCGATACGCCGACGAGCGGCACGTACGTGCTCGACGGGCGCGATGTGTCGAAAATGAACGACGACGAGCTTGCGGACGTGCGCAAGGATCGCATTGGCTTCGTCTTCCAGTCGTTCAATCTGCTCGCGCGGACGAGCGTGCTGCGGAACGTGATGCTGCCGCTCGTCTATGCGGGAGTCAACGAAGACGAGCGGCGGAAGCGTGCGAAAGAAGCGCTTCTTGCGGCGGGACTCCCCGAGTCGCATTTCGGCCACCTCTCGAATCAGCTCTCGGGCGGGCAGATACAGCGCGTCGCGATAGCGAGGGCTCTCGTGAACGACCCGGCGCTCATCCTCGCGGACGAGCCGACGGGAAATCTCGACACCGCGACCGGCCTCCTGGTCCTTGGCACGTTCCAGAAGCTCAACCGCGAGCACGGACGAACCATCGTCCTCATCACGCACGAACCGGAAGTCGCGCAGCATGCCGGGCGCATCATCACGATACGCGACGGACGCATCGTTTCCGACGAGAAGAATCGTGCGCAGAAACTGATACTGCACCCATGACCACGCGCGATCTTTTCGAGGAGACCTATACCGCGCTTTCGGCCAACAAAGCGCGAAGCGGCCTTACGATGCTCGGCATCATCATCGGCATCGCGTCCGTCATCGCGCTCGTCTCGATCGGCACCGGAGCGAAGAACTCGGTCACGGCGAGCATCGAATCGCTCGGTTCGAACCTGCTTGTCATAACGCCGGGGGCGCAGCGGGGCCCGGGGTTCCAGGTGAGCGCAGGGCGCGGCGGGGCGCGAACGCTCACGAAAGACGATGCGGCGGCGATAGCGGCGCAGGCGGATTCGGTGCGGTCCGTAGCGACGGAAATCTCCGGCCGCTATCAGGTCACGGCCAAAGGGACGAATACCAACACGACGGTCAACGGCGTGAGTCCGAGCTATGCGGATATCAGGAACGTGGAAATCGGCCAAGGCTCCTTCATTTCCGAAAGCCAGAACGACTCGGGCGATAAGGTCGCCGTTCTCGGACCGACTGCGCTTACCGACCTCTTCGGCGAGGATGCTCTCCCCGAGGACGCTGTCGGGCAGACCGTGCGCATCAAGAATATCCAGTTCAAGATAATCGGGGTCACGCTTGCGAAAGGCGGGAGCGGGTTCACGAATGCCGATGACATCGTTTATGTGCCGACCGGGAGCGCCGCGCGCTATCTCTCCGGAAGCGATTATCTGACGACGATCGACGTGCAAGCGACCGATGCGGACACGATGGCGCAGGTGCAGCAGGACATCACTGCTCTCCTTCTCGAACGGCACAAGATAAGCGATCCGGCTATGGCCGATTTCAGCGTGCTTAACCAGGCGGATATCCTCTCGACCGCCTCATCGATAACCGGCACATTCACCATCCTCCTTGGCGCGGTGGCTGGCATCTCGCTTCTTGTGGGCGGCATCGGGATCATGAACATGATGCTCACGACCGTGACCGAGCGCACGCGGGAGATCGGGCTTCGCAAAGCCATTGGCGCGAAACGCCGCGACATTAACATCCAGTTCCTTGCCGAGGCCGTCGCGCTCACCTTCATCGGGGGCGTCATCAGCGTGGCGCTCGGGTGGCTCGTCTCGATTGGCGTCAATTATTCGGGGCTCGTCTCGACGAGCGTATCGGTTTCATCCGTACTCCTCGCGTTTTGCGTTTCCGCGGGGATCGGCATCGTCTTCGGGTATTACCCTGCCCGGCGCGCCGGAGCGCTCAATCCGATAGACGCGCTCCGGTATGAATGAGTACCCGAAAGAATGCGTAGTAGTACCCATACCAGCTTTATAAACCATATGCGGAAGAACGTACTCTACGGTATCGGCATCGCGGTTATCGCGCTTGGCATCGGCTTTTATTCGGGTATCGCATACGCGGGAGGGCACGGGCCCGCGCGCGGAGGAATGGCTCCCGGGAATTTCGCGGGCGGCATGCGCGGCGGATTTGCCGGACGAAGCGGCCTTGTTTCCGGTACCGTCCTTTCGAAGGACGCGGGCAGCATCACGATCCGGATGATGAACGGAAGCACCCGGATCGTCCTTACGAGCGCTTCGACCACGGTCGCCAAAAGCGCCCCGGGAAGCCTTGCTGATGTGGCAGCCGGGGAGAACGTGTCGGTGTCGGGAACCGCAAACAGCGACGGCAGCCTTACGGCGGATTCCCTCGAGCTCCGGCCCGTGCTACAATCCGGCCGATGAAGAAAACATTCGTCATAATCCTCGTCGCCCTTCTCGGGCTCAGCATGCTCACGTTCCTTGTCCCGACCGTCCTTATGAGGACGATCGCGTCCGACGCGACAACTCGGGATCCCGGAATCATCACGAATGTCCGGACGATTCCGGCGAATCCGGTACAATAGGCGTTATACACACCTCCCTTGCGCTTTGGGCAAGGGTGTAGCATACTGGGTGCAACTCGCAGTTTTCCAGAGCTTCGCGGCGTGAGCCAGAAAGTGTTCGGTATCGGCGAGCTTATACAGTTAACGCATAGCATGGCTACAAATAAGCTCTACATCGGAGGTCTCCCCTACCGATCAACTGAAGACGAAATCCGCGCCGCTTTCGAGGAAGCAGGCACGGTCACGTCGGTCAGCATTATCTCCGACCGCATGACGGGTCGCTCGCGCGGCTTCGGCTTCGTCGAGATGGCGGATGAAGCGCAGGCCCAGGCGGCAATCGACCGCTGGGACGGCAAGGACTTCGGCGGCCGCACGCTCTCCGTATCGTTCGCGCGCCCGCAGGGCGAGCGCCCGGCAGGAGGCGACCGCGGAGGTTTCGGCGGTGGTAACCGCGGAGGAAACGGTGGCGGATACGGCGGTGGCCGCGGAGGCTACTCGTCCGGCGGAAACTACTAACATTTCCAAAAATAAAACGGCCCGCGTGTTGCGGGCCGTTTTATTTTGCAACGGCAGAAGACGTGTCCTTTCTATACTGGATAGGTCGACTTGCTGCGGTCGATTTTCACCGTCGCGCGCGGCGGTTTTTTGGTGCGCGGCAGCGAAGGGTCATCGCGCCTTGGGAGATCAAGATAGTGCGCCTTGCCGATCACGGCATTGCGCGTGATGCCAAGCTCCTTCGCGATCTTGCTCGCGGGAAGCCCTTCCGTCCAGAGAGATTTGAGCTGCATCTTCCTTGCATGTGTCCAGGCCATTGTCCTTGCTCCTTGAACATCCGAACTACTCGTCCGGGATAAGTAAAGCATAGAAATATTAACGGGAAATAAAGTCGTGTTGATTAGAAAAAAGGGCGGCCGCCGTAGCGCGCCGCCCTTGAAACTCCGCGTCGCGCCTAAAGGCCGCGACGCGTAAGCATGTCCCGAAGGAACCCGACTTCGTCCTTGAAGTCCCTGTCTTCTTCGCAAAGTTCCGCGATGCGACGGCAGGCATGCAGGACCGTGGTATGGTCCCGCCCGCCGAACCGCCGCCCGATTTCGGGAAGCGAACGCATCGTGAGCTCGCGCGCGAGGAACATCGCCACTTGCCTTGGCCGGGCCACCCTGCGGGTGCGCTGCGGCGACTGGAAGTCGCGGATGTCGAGCTTGTAGAACTCGGCGGTCTTGCGCTGGATGTCCTCGATCGAGATCTTGCGGCCGGGCGCGGAGCGCTGGCCGACGGCCTCTTCGGCGACATCAAGCGTGACCGGCTTCTTGGTGAGGTCGGCGTAGGTGGCAAGCTTCGTGAACACGCCGAGGAGATCGCGCGGACTCGCGTCCGGCATATCGGCGATGCGCTCGAGCACTTCTTCGGGAAGCACCGCGTGCGGCCTTGCGCGGGTGAACTCGTTCGCGCGCGACTTGAGAATCGCCAAACGCGTGTCCCGGCCCGGCTTATCGAGCCCGATCGTAAGGCCGCCCGTAAGGCGCGACCTGACATCAGCGCTCAGCGTTTCGAGGGCCGCCGGCGCGCGATCGGCAGCGACGATGAGTTTCCGGCGCGAATCGGCGAAGGCATTCACGGTATGGAGGAATTCCGACACGGTCGTGTGCGAGCGGCAGATGTGCTGTAGATCGTCGATCAGCAGCATGTCGGCAGCCCGAAGCTCGTCCTTGAAGGAAAGCGTGTCCCGCCGGTGCAGCGCACCGAGGAACTGGCGCATGAAATCCTCCGCGCCGAGAAACAGCGCCCTCTTCCCGCGTTTGCGCGCTTCGAGCGCGGTCGCGTTCAGAAGATGCGTCTTGCCGTAGCCGAAGCCGCCGTGGATATAGAGCAGCCCGCTTTCGGTGCTGCCATCCGCGAAGCTTTCCGCCGCGCGGTATCCGAACTCGTTCTCCGAGCCCGCGACGAAACTGCCGAAGGTCTGGCTCGGATGAAGCGGCCTGTTCCAGAGGTTTCTCGGCTCTGCCGCAGGCTTTTCGCCGTTACGCATGAGCGCTGACGCCGGATAGGCTGACGGAGGAAGCTCGACCGGAGTGCCGCTGGTAACCGCCCCGGTGTTCGGCGGCGGTACCGAGGTGCAAAGCACGATCGAGAGCGAGTCGGGAGCTTTGCCTTCCGCCCGAAGCGCGCGGTCGATGCGGGTAACGTAATGGTTGGCCACCCAATTGCGTGCGAACGGCTTTGCCGCGCCGATCTGGATATTGTCCCTATCGGCGCTGACGAGCCTGAGTGGGCCGATCCATGCGTTGAACGTGGCATCGCCGAGTTCTTTCCGGAGGCGCTCGCGCGCGCCAGACCATGCGGCATCCCATCCAGTATCCTTTGGAGGGCCACCGGTGGTAGTATCCTGATTGCTCATTGTTGACCCCCTTCGGGTTCTATAGAAAGACCTTGATTAGCCCCTCTATCTAATGGGCGAGTATATGCTTCGGGTACATAAACGCAATGTGGATAGCTAACGGCCCCGTACTTCCAGCTTCTTTCCTTCGGCATACCAGCCCGCAAGATTCGAGACGATCTGGAAAAAGGAACCGACCGCGGCCAGGGCGAGAATGAGGATGGGGAACCAGGCATACGGGGTCGCGTAGTAAAAGAAGGGTACGAAGAAGGCGAACCAGAGCCCCGTGCACCACGGGCAGTTGATAAGAGTGCCGAGCGTACCGGCGCACGAGCCCGGACGACAGCCCTCGAACCAGCCGCGCACGAAGGCGGTGATGTTGTCGTACGTAAAGAGGCGCACGAGCCGGAAAATAGCGAGAGCCATGAGCATGAATGCGCCGAGGGAAACGGAAGATGGAAGCTTCCCCTGCGCGGCAAGCCAGTGGGTTCCGGAAATAACGAGGAGGATAAAAAGAAGCCCGAAAACCGTATTCCAGAAATGTATGCGCATGGTTTTAATGGTAGCATGCGGCCGATGACCGTGCTTACCAAAGAAGAGCGGCAGCTTCTCGATGAAAAATACGCCGGCAGAGCATGCGAAGAGTTCGAACGCGACCGGGCGCGCCTTGCAAGCGGCGAACCGCTCGCATACGTGATCGGCTGGATACCCTTTCTCGGACTTAGGATAGGACTCGGCTCCCGGCCGCTTATCCCCCGCCCCGAAACGGAATGGTGGACGGAAAACATGATCGCGCATCTGAGGTCGCGATTCGGAACGCGGAACTTTCGCTTTCTCGATATGTGTGCGGGATCGGGCGCGATCGGTCTTGCCGTGCTTAAGCACATACCGGATGCGGAAGTATCCTTCGGGGAACTTGTTCCGGAACACGCCGCGCAGATCGGGAACAACATGCGCTCGAACGGGCTTGACGAGCGGCGCTGCCGGGTGAGGACGGGGGATCTCTTCAAACCGTTTGGCGATGAGACCTTTGACGTGATCGCAGCCAATCCGCCCTATATTCCCGAAGGCCGGGCGCTCGACGCGGACGTAGCCGCGTGGGAACCGCGGCTGGCGCTGTTTGCCGGAAGCGACGGACTGTCTCTTATCCGCGAAATCGCTAAAACCGCGCCGGCGCATATGAATCCTGGCGGCGAGCTTTGGTGCGAAGTCGATAGCGGGCGCGGCCCGGAAGCGCTCGCTCTTTTCACGAAGAACGGCGCTATGCGCGCCGGGTTGCGCAACGACCACTATGGCCGCCCCCGGCTTGTCATGGCATACTATTAGCGATGCAAGGAGAGACGCTTCCCCCGGTCCAGTTCCCGCTCGCCTCCTATCTTGGCACTGTCGACCTGGAACATTTTCTGCCGGTCATCGTCGCCGTTCTCTTCGGACTCTGGGCCGTCTATACGCTCGTGGCGGCATATCACTGGCTCCGGTACGGCCACAGTTCAGCCGTCGCCATTCCGGCCCTTGCGGCGCACGTATTCGTCTCCGCGTCGATAGCGGCATACGCCCTCAGCGGCTTTCATTAAAATATGGAAGAATTCGAACTCGAACCGGGCGAACGAATCACTCTTTCGGTACGAAAGCACTGGATCGTATTCGCGATCGAGCTTATCCCCTACGCGCTCCTCGCGCTCGCGCCGCTCCTTATCCCGGAGGCCATCAACCTTATCGCGTCGGTACAGCCTGCCGGAGCTCACTTTCTCACGCAGACAGCGGGCTTTGAAGGGCCGTGGGCGAGGTTCGGCCTTGGCGTGTGGTGGTTTTTCCTCTGGATCGGCGCATTTAATGTCTTCACCCGCTATTTCCTCGACGTGTGGGTAATCACGACAGAGCGCGTCGTCGACATCCATCAGTTCGGCTTCTTCCGGCGCGAAGTGTCGAGCTTCCTGCTCGCGCACATACAGGACGTCACGACCAACGTGAACGGTATCCTCCCGACCCTCTTCGGATTCGGCACCATTCATGTCGAGACCGCGGGGCATGACGAGCTGTTTCTGATGCACGGCATACGGGACCCGCAAGGACTTCGGGATCTCATCATGCACGAAATAGCCGATTTGCATTTGCGGGAAGGGCAGAAACTAGAATCCTAGTTCCCTGGCATCCCTGCATCTGCTACACTACAGCGCATGACGGAGCGCGGAAAGCTCGATACCGAGCCTTACAAAGGAGTGCGCGATTTCTATCCCGAAGACTGGGCGCAGCTCACGGGCATTTTCAGTACGGCGCGGAACGTGCTTGAGCTCTGGGGATACGAAGAATACAACGCCTCTCCGATGGAGCGCTCGGAGCTGTACCTCAGCAAGGGCAACGAGGAGATTATCAACGAGCAAACCTACACATTCACTGACCGCGGGGGCAGAAGCGTCACGCTGCGCCCCGAGATGACGCCGACGCTCGCGCGCATGATCGCCGGGAAGCGCCGGGAGCTCGCGTTCCCGCTTCGGTGGTTTTCGATCGGCAGCCGCTTCCGATATGAACGGCCGCAGAAAGGCCGTCTTCGCGAGTTCTATCAGATCGACGTCGATCTGGTGGGACTCCCCGCGGGAGAAGCGGACCGGGAAATCGTTACCGTCGCGAGCCGGATCATGAAAGCGTTCGGCGCGAAACGCGAAGAGTACGTAATCCGCATCAATTCGAGGAAGCTCCTGTCCTGCGCGGCCCTGGCCGCAGGACTTGATCCCGAAGCGATGCGCGCGTACACGCGCCTTTTGGACAAGAAGGAAAAGATGCCGCCTGCCGAGTGGGAAGCTGCCGCGCGGGCGCTTTCACAGAAAGATCCGCTCGACGAGATCGAGTCCGCGACGAACGAGGGGGTACGGCGGGAGAAAGACCGCATTCTGGCGTTCGTCGAAGCGCTCCACGAGGAGGGTATCGGGAACGCTCTGTTCGATCCCGCGCTTGTCCGCGGCTTCGATTACTACACCGATCTCGTATTCGAAGTCTTCGATACCGATCCTGCGAACCCCCGCGCGCTATTTGGCGGCGGACGCTACGACGAACTGGTAGCGCTATTTGGCGGCGACCCGCTTCCCGCAGTCGGCTTTGCGGTCGGCGACGTGAGCTTTGCGGACTTTCTTGAGACGCACGGATACCTGCCGAGGCGCTCCTCGTCTCCCGAGATCTATATCGGGACGGAAAAAGACGGCGTGCGCGCCGCGGAGACGTTCGCCGACGAATTGCGCATGAAAGGAGTCCGTGCGTTCACGAATCTTCGGGACAAGGCGCTTGGCGACCAGGCGAAGGAGGCCGAAAAGCGCGGCATCCGCTACTTCCTCGCGTACGGCAAAGACGAGGCGGGCGGCAAAGCGCCCGCGCTTAAGGACCTGCCGCAATTCGAGACCACGACGCTTGTCGACGCGGCGGCGGTCGCCCTCTGGATAGCGAAAAACCGCTAGCATGCGCGTCGTCACGTTCGACATCGAAAGCATTTCGGACTCGGCCGTTCTCGGCCGGGTTGATGTGACCGAGCAGCAGCTGACCGTCGTCGGCATCCACGATTCGGACACCGGTGCGTATACGTCATATACCGTGGAAGAACTTCCGGCGCTGTGGTCCGTCCTTGAGCGAACGGACATGCTCGTCGGATTCAACTCCGATTCGTTCGACATACCGCTCCTCAACCGCTACTATCCGGGCGACCTCGGGAAGATCAAGAGCCTCGATCTTCTTTCCGAGGTGTACGGAGCGCTCGGGCGGCGTATCCGCCTCGACAATCTCGCGCAGGCGACGCTTGGGCGCGGGAAAACCGGAGAGGGACTCAAGGCGATGGAGTGGTGGCGGGAGGGACTCTATGACAAGGTTCGCGCCTACTGCATCGAGGACGTGCGGCTTACCCGCGAGCTCTACGACTATGCCCTCAAAAACAAGACGCTGAAGTATAAGGATTTGCGCGAAATCCGCGATATCAAGCTCGACACGTCGAAATGGGGAGAACTTCCCGAAGCCCCTTCCCTTACCCACACGCTGCCTTTTTAAGTATTGACAGTGCGGCAGAAAGGAATACACTTTCTGGACAAATGCCTTAGGCCTGCCCCGCAAGGGGAGAACGGGGAAAGCCGTCAGAACAAGTTTCTGACGGCTTTTCTGATACGTTCAAATACTGCGTGCTCGAGATAGACGAGAGGCTGATCCAATCGTTTCGTATCGATAAGCCGCACTTGGGAAATAATCGCGAAGGCATCACGCCCTCCTATCCTTCCAGCAGAAACATGGTATGGATTCTTCTTTTGCGAACTGGTAAGCGGAACGACTAGGCACACTTGCCTGCTGAATCCTTTGAGGATAAGCACCGGACGCGCTCGGCCGTTTCCGGTACCATCCTGCTCGAATCCGATGTTCGTGCCTAGGCGGCACCACCGAACTTCACCTTCATGATAGAGCGGCGCGTGGGCACGCTCGTCAATCGACTTCTTCTGGTCGTTCCATCCGTCAAAATCCTTCTTCATGCTGATACTGTACCGAAGGAAAATAAGGACGGGATAAAATGCCTTGCGCTTCCCTCTCTCCCCTTTATACTTCTTCCATGTCCCAAAACATCCTCATCCCGGCCGTACTCATCGTTTCCGGCCTCATTGTCGCAAGCGCCGTGTATTACGTAAGTTCGAAAAACGTCACCGATACTGCGGGAGCGACAAGTGACCTTTCCTTGGTGCGGCCGCCAGGCTCGGACGACCATATCCTCGGGAATCCCGCCGCGCCGGTCATCATTGTCGAATATTCCGACTTCGACTGTCCGTTCTGCAAATCTTTCAACGACACCCTCCACCGGATCGTGAACGAGTATGGAGCAAACGGGCAGGTTGCCTGGATATTCCGCAATTTCCCCCTGACCGAGCTGCATCCGAACGCACAAAGTGCCGCGGAAGCTTCCGAATGCGTCGCGAATCTCGGCGGGAACGAAGCATACTGGAAATTCAGCGATCTCCTGTTCGCGAACCAGCCCGCCGACCCGTCGACGTATCCGAGCCTTGCAACGCAAGCAGGGGTCTCCGGAGACGCCGTCACCGCCTGCCTTTCGGCTGGCACCGCCAAGGACCGCGTCGCGGCCGACTCCGATAATGCAAAGGCGGCAGGCGCGAACGGTACGCCCTATAGCGTCATCCTCGTCCGGGGATCGGAACCCGTTCTCATAAACGGCGCATTCCCGTACGATACGATGAAGCAGAAGGTCGAAGCCGCGCTTGCGGCGGTGAAATAGAACATCCCCGCACGTTTCCGTGCGAGGATGGGTTCTCGGGATGCGCTAGCCCTCCTGGGCTTTATGGTTTAAGAAGAACTCGGTGGCGGCGCGATGGACCTCGGCCCAGTCCTTCGGATCGGCGCCTTCGGGATAGTGCGCGATCTGGCCGCGCACCGCGATCAGATTGCCGCGGGCATCGAGGTCGTAGGCGCGCCAGAGCGGCAGGTCGTCCCTGACCTGGACCGTGACCGTGATCTTGCCGTCCGCGCGGGCCGCGAGAACGCGGTAGCGCTCGGAGGCGTTCGCGATATAGACGTCATTCACGCGGGTCCAGACGCCTGCACCGAGCGCCTTCGAGATCGCAACCGCGTCGGTGTGCATGACGCACTCCGCGGACGTGTAGCGCTTCTGGCAGGCGCTCTCACCGACGGCGTCATCGCACGCCGTGAGAGTGAATGCCAGGCCGATAACGGCCAGAATCATAGTTATACGCATATGAATGACCTCCTTCAATTGGACCAGGCTCATGCCCTCGGTACTGAGCGTAGTATACATGACTCTACAGATCTGTCAAGGAATCGCACTAAAATCCTCCCTAGTATAAGCCGTTTTACAGGCACGTAGACACGATCCCGGCCATCAGGCATTAAAAAGCCGAAGGAGCGCATCGTACTGCGACGGCTCCCCCGCTCGCCATTTCCCGGACAGAAGCTCGGTAGCTACAGCATCAAACTCGGCAAGCATCTCGCGCTTTGATTCTTCCGTGACCGGAACGGGAAGTTCCTTGACGGCGCTTGCCGTAAGCGCCACAAGGGAAGCGCGCGTAGGAACTTCGCCGTTTTTTTCAAGGAGATGCACATAATACATAAGCTGACGCACATATTCCTGGTTCTTCGCGGAGACGCTGCTTCCGGTCTTGAAGTCGACGATGCACGCCCCTTCCGGCGTATCGAATACCGCGTCGATATTTCCCTTCATGCGGACCAAGACGCCCGCGACTTCGCGAATCGTGTCGAACGACTCCTCGATGAGTCGTGGAGTGCCAGTAGGAAGCGGCCTCAAAAGGTATGCGGCGAATATCTCGCGGGCCTCGCGCTCAAGCACGCTGAAGACCGCATCGCGCGGCAGGAGCGAAGTCGCGAATGCGCGTGCGAGCGCGGCATACGCAGCCGCTTCACCTTTCCCTTCAAGGAAAGCGGCAACGGCCGTATGCACCGCGCTCCCAAGGATCGTCGGGCCGTTTGGCGGCTCCTTGATGCGAAGAACACGGGAAGCGAAGAATTCCGCGGGTGAATGCAGATACTGGTTGAGCGCCGTCGGCGCAAGGCCATCATTCACGAGATAATCGCGCGCGAGCTGCCGCACGAGGTCCGATACGGCAATTGTCCTATGAAGCGTCGGGAGCGGCGAAGCTTCGACTTTCTCTTCCGAGAGGCCGGGCGGCAGAAGCGCGGAGAGGGAACGCTCTTTGCCGTCTTTGGTTTCTCTCGCATAGGAAAGATACGCACGGTCTTTCGCTCTCGTGAGCGCGACATAGAGGAGCCTTCGCGAATCGCCCTCGTCCTGCTTATTCTCGAACGGACTCGGGATCATGGCGCTTTTCCCGCCGCGCTCCCATCCCTGCTCGGTCGCGTCGGGAATGAACACCTGCGCGAATTCCATGCCCTTGGCCTTATGAGCCGTGATGACCGTGACCGAACCTTCCCGCTCGGTCTCCGCGGCCTTAAGCGGACTCAGATCATGCTCCCTGGCTCGTATAAGCCGTGCCATTACCTCGGCGAAGCTCGCCTCCGGCTCGAGGCTCGCCGCCTCTTCAAGATGCATTGAAAGATGGCGCATGAGCGGCAGGTCCTCGAGCGCGTCAGCATGCGCGAGGAAGTAGTCGCGGGCACCGGAAAGAGTCATGAGCGCCGAAAAGCATTCGAGCGGCGTATGGGACGCGCCCCGGCGGATCCCCTCTTCAAATATCGCGCCAACCTCCGGATACCGCTTCGCGAGAGTGCGGGGAAGTTCCGAATCGGAAGTCGTGCGCAGAAGCTGCAGGCGCTCGATGAAGGGGGGCTCCCACCATGGCGCAAGAAGCGCCTCGCGAAGCGCGTCAGTGCGGAGCGGATCGGCAGCGTATGTCATGAGCGCGAGAAAGGCACGGATGAGCGGGCGCGAGGAAAGCGATATATCTCCCGCCCGAAGGACCGGGACGCCGATACCGGCAAGCTCCGCCGCGACAAGATTAGCGATCTCGTTTTTCCGGCTTATGACCGCTATATGGTGCGGCGGGACGCCGCTTTCTATGAGTTCCGCTATCTTTCGGCAGACTTTGGAACGCTCCTCAAGAGGATCCGCGCCGACGATGAGCGATACGCGCTCGCCTGCCTCGCCGCGGGTGGCGATGAGACGCGTATGAGGGCCTGTCGGCTCTATGACCGCATGCGCCCGGTCGAGCACGTCCTGGTATGAGCGGAAGGATGAGACAAGGGTAATGACTTTGGTTCGCGGGAATTGCGCGAGGAAATCGCCGAAGCCTCCCGCTTCCGCCCCCTGGAAGCGATAGATAGCCTGCTTCTCGTCCCCGACGATGAAGATGTTCGGGAAATCGTCAATCGCGAACAGCGAAAGCAGCTTGTGCTGGAGCGCATTGGCATCCTGGTGCTCATCCGCAAGGACATACTGATATTGTTCCTGGAGTTCCGCGCGAAGCGTCGCGTCTTCCCCGATGCGCCCTATGACCACCCTCAAAACATCCGAAAAGTCGTACTTTCCCTTTTCCGTTTTTAGCTCCTCATACCGTATAAGCGCGCGCACCGCCTCGTCGACCTTGCCGATCCGCGCAAGGCGCTCCTGGCCCGCTTTTGTGAGTTCGCCCGTATTCGTGCCGCGCTTGTACGCGAGCGAGGGGTCGCTTTGTATGCGCGCCCGCTCCTCCGTTCCCCAGGCAAGGTACGTGTCGAGCGGGACCGCTTCGCGGGTAAGCGTGTCATAGAGAGTTCGGAGTTCGTCGAGATAGGTATAGGGCGCTTTCGGAGGCCGGATCTCCTCTATGTCCGCCGTCTCTATCGCCTCGCGCATGAGAAGGACTTGTTCGACGTCTCCCATGAGCCGTCTTGTTCCGTAGCCGCCGAAATGGTCCGGAAAGCGCTCCAGCACCCTGCCCGCAAATCCGTGGAACGTATCGATGGCGACGCCGCGCGCAGATTCTTCTCCGATAATTTCCGCGAGACGCCTCTTCATCGTGCGCGCCGCGGAATCGGTGAACGTGAGGGCGAGAATGTTTCCGGGGTTCGCCTGGGTTTCCTTGAGGATGTTCGCGATGCGGAGCGTGAGGATATGGGTCTTCCCGGTCCCGGGTCCCGCGATCACCATCACCGGCCCCTCGACGGTGTCGACCGCGAGTTTCTGCTCCGCATTGAGTTGCTTATATGACTTTTCAAATGATGCATCCGGCCGCATAGTCTAAGTATAGCGAAGTTGCATCAGATCAGCACCCGTGGTATAGTACGCACAGTCTGGACCTAACAGGGGGAATATCACATATGCTACAGATCACCGGACAAGACCGGGTGGCCGCAATGAGCCTCGCGCGCAAAGGAGTGCTCGTGCCCCTCGAAAGGGCGGTCCTTTCGGCGCCCAAGGGAACCATCCTGATGGCGTGCGGGGACTGCGATCAGGAGCCCGACCTCAGAAGGCGACATGACCGTGGATTTCGAAATTCCCGCGGCCGCCATCACCCTCTGATGCTGAACGGCGGCGCGCTGCGCATCGCCCCTGAACTCTCGGGCGGCGCGGACAAGGTCCTTCTCAAGGATGCCGCCAACGCGATCGGCATGAAGAACATCACCACGATCGCCGCATACGGACACTGGCCGTGCGGACAGGCGCTCAGCTCAGGATTCGACTTCAATGGCATGGTCGCCGCGCTCATAAGCACGAAAGCGATCATCCGCGACGGCGTGCCCGGGCTCGAGAAGCTATACCATCTCGTGCACATCGACTGGGGCCGCTGGCATCCGTTCCCGTGGCGCAACCGCGGAAGCTACGTTCTCGATTTCGGCCGCTACGCCACGCTTGCGCGGTGATCCGAAAGATCCCCGCACCAGAAGGGGCGCCTCGCACGAGGCGCCCTTTTGCTTTTACGTTCCCTTAGGCGCTGCGAACCTCTTCAAGGGTCCAGTCTTCGGTGAATGCCGCTGCTCTTACTTCATCAAAAAGCCCCCATCCGCGAACTTTCTCAAGAGCCGCGAGAAGGTGCGCCCTGTGTTCTTCAAACGTAACTTGGTTGCCCGCGCAACCGCAGTGTCCGAAAATGACGCACTGCTTTGACCCGTGCCCTTTCGCCGAGATTTCGGCCTTGGCCCGTATCCAAGAGATCTTTCCGGGAATATCCTCCGCAGAAACCACTGAATGCGTCCCGGAGAGAAGCCCGTCGATGCCGGGCTCGGTGATCATATCTATAAAGTCCGCGCCGGATGCCTGCTGTGCGAACATGTATGCCTTCTCCTGGCAGCGTCCATCCATGCAGTTGAGCGCGGTCGCGAATGTTCCTTGTGCCGACATAGTCCGCATACGATAGCACGCACGGTACTTCCGGTACAAGACAATCGGCCCCTTTGCGGGGGCCGATCGGGAACGCGGGAGTCAGCACAGCCGGTAGGCGACGGCGCCGAGAAACAGCAAGGCGGCAGTGACCGCGCTTGAGAAATTCATCTCGCCTTGGGCATAGCGGCCGTCGGGCGAGAAGAGCATGGTAATAGTCCGCATGGGGCACCTCCTATGGACACTTATACCATAGACTTAGCAGAAGGCCGAGTTAGACCGGTTTTTAGTAGCTCTTCAGTCTCCTCGACTTGTCATGCGTCCTGATCTTCTCGAGCGCCTTTGCCTCGATCTGCCGGATGCGCTCGCGCGTCACGCCAAATTCCTTCCCCACCTCTTCAAGCGTATGATAGATGCCGTCGAGAAGCCCGTGGCGCATCTCAAGGATTTTGCGCTCTTTCGGGGAGAGGTCGCCGAGGATGTCGCGGACCTGCTCTCCGAGGATACGCTCGGAAGATTCCTGCACGGGACTCGGGACCTTGTCGTCGGCAATGAAATCGCCCAGGGTCGAGCTTCCGCCATCATCCCCGTCCCCGACGGGATTCTCAAGCGAGAGCGTGTCCTGATTGATCTTCTCGATCTGGTATATCTTCTCCGGCTCGACGCCCATCTCGACCGCTATTTCCTCCGGCTGCGGATCGCGTCCGAGGGCCTGCGAGAGGCGGCGCGATACCTGTTTGTACTTGGCGATGGTCTCGACCATATGGACCGGAATGCGGATAGTGCGCGACTGGTCGGCAAGGGCACGCGTGATCGCCTGGCGGATCCACCATGTGGCGTAGGTGGAAAACTTATATCCCTTCTTCCAGTCGAACTTATCAACTGCTTTGAAAAGCCCCAGGTTCCCTTCCTGGATGAGGTCAAGAAGGGTGAGGTCGGGCGAACGGCCCACGTACTTCTTCGCGATCGATACCACAAGCCGCAGGTTCGAACGGGCGAGGATGTTCCGCGCCTCGTCGTCCCCTTTCTCGATCCTCTGGGCGAGTTCGCGCTCTTCGGCCGCGGTCAGAAGCGGATACTGGCCGATCTCGCGAAGGTATATCTGGATCGAGTCGTAGCCGGTCGAATCCCCCCGCTGCTTGATGTTCCTCGTCGCGAGGTATTCGTCCGCATGGTCTTCGAGCATGCCGCCTTCGAGGATATCGATGCCGATCGTCGCGAAACGCTCATAAAGGGAGTCGAGGAACGAGACGTCTTCCTCGATCGTCGGGAAGGCCTTTAAAATTTCGCTGTAGGTGATGTACCCGCGCTCGCGGCCTTTGACGATAAGCGCCTCGGCTTTCGCCGCTTTCTCGTTTTGCGCCTTCGCCTTCACGCCGATCACCGCCTTACGGACGACCGCCTTGGCGCGGGAAGAAACCGTTTTGCGCTTAGGCGCCAGCTTTTTCTTCGCGATACGTTTCGCGGGCTTCTTGCTTCCCGTTTTCTTCATCTTCGCCTTTTTGCGTGCGGTAGCCATATAGAGAGTAGTACTGGTAATAGTAGGTTAAAAATTCAGGAAAGCGAGGCCAAACGCACACTTAATTCCTGCGACCGCTTCATCGCGGCGTCCGCGGCGTCCTTATCGCCCGCGGCTTCCGCCTTGCGAAGCGCCGCGGTCGCTTCGGCGAGCGCTTCGCGCACGATGCTCAGTTCGAACGCCCTGATAAGATCGTCGGCGGCGCCTTCTTCGGGAGATTCGCCAAGCGCCTGCCCTATCTCGAAGATCGCGCGCTCGTCCGGCGCCTCGCCCGGGAGCGGTATGCCCGCGATGCGCTCGTACTCCGCTTTCACGCGCTTCGCGAGCAGGCTTTCGGCGTAGCACGCAGCGGCTGCGCGAAGCTGGAGCGCCTGGGAATCCTTAAGTACTTGCCGAGGAGAGCCGACGGCATAGGTCATCGACTTTCGCGCGGCGACCGAAACGCTCTGTCGCGGGAGCGCGGCGCGCACCGCCTCCGGCGTCGTCTCAAGCGTTCGCGCGACGATGCCGACGAAGTGCTCGCGCTCGAGAGGACTCCTGACCGCCGCCAGAAGCGGAAGCACGATCTTCTCAGCCGCCATCACCAGCCGGTGCTTGTCTTTCTCCGCTTCCGCAAGCACCGAGAGGAAGAACTCGATGATGCTCGCGGCGTCCGCGACCCGCTGCTTGAACTCCTTCGGATCGCGGCTGATGAGATCCGCCGGGTCTTCTCCCTTCGGAAGCCGTACCGCCTTCACCCGAAGGCCTGCCGAGAGCGCCGCGACCGCGCTCTTGGCGCTTGCCGCGAGGCCCGCGCGGTCGCCGTCCAAGGCGAGCATCAGATTGTCCGCATAGCGCCTGATGAGCGCGAGGTGCTCGGGGCTGAGCGCGGTGCCCGAGAGCGCGACGGAATTGGTGAATCCGGCCTGGTGCGCATGGAGAAGATCCATCTGCCCCTCGACGAGTATCGCGAACCCTCTCGTGCGTATCGCATCCTTCGCCCGGTCCATGCCAAAGAGGATCTCCGATTTCCTGTACAGCTCGGTCTCCGGACTGTTGAGGTATTTCGCCTGGTCGTTTAGGTCAAGCGATCGGCCCGTGAAGGCGGCGGTGCGTCCCGCGCTGTCGCGTATCGGGAACATGAGGCGGTTGCGGAAGCGGTCGTAGTACGTGCCGGGCTTTCCGTCCGCCTCCTTGACGAGCCCCGCGCCTTTGAGCTCGTCGAGCGTGAAGCCCTGTCCCGAAAGCGTTTCGAGGAGCATCCGCCATTCCGGAGGCGCGAACCCGAGCTGCCAGCCCGTAATCGTTTCTTTGGAGAGCCCCCGCGAAAGCGCGTAGTCGTACGCGGGTGTTCCTTCGGAAAGCCCGCGCATATAGAACTCCGATGCCTTTGCCATCGCTTCGCGAAGCCGCTCCGAACGCGAGCGATCGGCGCCCGAATTCCCTTCGTAGACGATCTCGACGCCCGCTTTCTCCGCGAGGATCTTGAGAGCGCCCTTGAAATCGACGCCTTCCATCTTTTCGATGAAGGTAAAGATGTCGCCGCCCTGGTTACTCGAGAAGCAGTAGTACGTGCCGCGGTCGGGAGAGACGAAGAACGACGGCGTCTTCTCCTTGTTGAAGGGAGAGAGGCCCCGATAGTGCCGCCCTGCTCTCGTAAGCTTCACGTACGGCGTGACGACGTCGATGATCGAGAGCTTCGCTTTGACGCGTTGTACGGTATCGGTCGCCATAATAGTGCCATTCTAACGCTTGTACATACTTACCGCTGGCCCGTTTGAATACTTGACAATATTACCAACAATGCTTATTGTCAGGTACAGTTGCTCCCGCGACCTGTTTCCACCCTAATCCGGCCGTACATGGCCGTACTTAAGGAGAATGCCATGAAGACAAACGTTGCCGAATGGCTCAAGAGCAATCTCGAAAAACCCTTGGGGCTGAGTCCGATTAACCGAACCCGGTTCTACGAAGATCTGGGAGGACTCGTGAACGACGACGCGATGCTGAGCAGTGCGCAGCTGTCGAGGCTCAACGAAGAACGCGTCGACCTGGAACTGCAGTGGTTCGGGCTAAATCGTTCTGAGCGATTCCAGTTCTTGCTGCAGATCGCCACATACCTGAACAGTTGTTGTTGACGCGACGGCAAGCATTGCGCGAGGCGGCGGAGGAACATCACCTTCGCCGCTTTTTGCTATTTCGGCTTCCGGCGCTTGTAGACCCTGCTCCGGTGGTCGATATACTCGATGCGGATAACACGGGCGCCATAATCGGCCGCGTATACCGCGCGGTAATCGCCCGCCCGCAGCTTGTAGTACCCGCGCCACTCTGCGCGAAGCGGAAGCGGCGCGATCAGGTCGAAGTTGGCCGCAAGCCATACGACCCGTGCCAATACCCGGGCCCGGACGGCTTTCGGAAGCGATTTCAAATCCCGCTCCGCGTCCGGAGTGAAATCGACGCTCCACTCCATGTCAGGAATACTTCTTCAGGATCGCGGAGAGCGGAATACCCTTGGCACGGGTTTTTTTCGCCTTTGCAAGCCGTCGGCGGGCATAACCTGAAAGCTCGAGTCCGAAGTCGGGATCGTCAAGCACCTCGCGCACCATCTCGGCCACGTACGCCCTGAGGCGCACGTCCGATTTCCTTGATTTCGCCGTTATCGAATTCATGTAAGGAACAGTGTATCACGCGCACCGAGCGCCGATGAAGGGCTAGGAACCCGTCCTCGACGGTACGCGGATGCTTGCTCCCGGAATCTCGCGCGGAGCGGGAGCGGATTGCGACGCCTGAAGCTTCTTGATGTGCTCAGCCTTCTGGCTTCCCGGGAAGCCCGTTCCCGAAGGAATGAGCCGCCCGAGAATCACGTTTTCCTTAAGGCCCTTCAGGTTGTCGACGCTGCCCTTGAGCGCGGCGTTAATGAGCACTTTGGTCGTCTGCTCAAACGACGCCGCCGAGAGGAAGGAACGGCGGGAAAGCGCCGACTCCTTGATGCCAAGCACGATCTCCTTTGCCTTGGGCGGCATCTTGCCCGCGTCCTCCGCTTCCTTCACGGCCTCCGCGAATTCCCAGTCCTCGAGCACGTCGCCGACGGAGTAGTCGCCGTCGCCCGCATCCGTGACCTTCACGCGCGAGAACATCTGCTTCACGATAACCTCGAGGTGCTTGCGCGACACGCTCGCGCCCTGGAGCTCGTAGATTTTCGACGCTTCCGCGATGATGTACTCCTGGACGAGGGCGCGTCCGGCGTGCTCGAAGAGTTCGTCGAGGTCCGCCGAGCCGTCGGTGAGGATCTGGCCCTTCTTCACCTGGTCGCCGATCTTGACGAGCACCTGGCGCGGATAGACCGCGAGGTACTCCGAAGCCGAGCCGTCCTTCTTCCCTTGTCCCGCTTCCGGCGCGACCACGATGATGCGCTCGCGGCCCGCCTCCTTGATGTCGGTCACGAGCCCGTCGATCTTCGAGACGATGGCCGAGTTCTTCGGCGAGCGCTTCTCGAAGACTTCCTCGACGCGCGGAAGGCCCGACGTGATGTCACCGCCAACGGAAGCCGTCCCGCCCTGGTGGAAGGTACGCATCGTGAGCTGGGTTCCCGGCTCGCCGATAGCCTGCGCGGCGACGGTGCCGACCGCCTCGCCAAGGTCGACCGGTTCCTGGGTCGTGAGATCCATGCCGTAGCACTTCTGGCAGATGCCAAAGCGCGTCTCGCAGCTCATCGCCGAGCGCACCGAGACGGTCTCGATATCCGCCGAGTTGATCGTCTTCGCGTCTTCGGCGGTGAGGTAGTGGTTCTTCTTGAAGAGCACGGTGCCGTCTTTGGAAACCGCGTCCGCCGAGAGCGTGCGGCCCCGGACCGCGTACGCGTAGTCGATCTTGATGCCGGATGCCGACGTGCGGTTGATCGCGATGCCGCGCTTGGTGCCGCAATCGATCTCGGTGATGATCGAGTCCTGCGCCACGTCAAAGAGGCGGCGCGTGAGATAGCCCGCGCGCGCGGTACCGAGCGCCGTGTCGGCGAGACCCTTTCTCGAGCCGTGTGTGCTCATGAAGTACTCGACCGGATTGAGGCCCTCGGCCATGGACGAGATGATCGGCACTTCGATCGTCTCGCCGTCGGTCGACTGGATGAGGCCCTTCATACCGACCATCTGGGTGAGGTTGCCGAGCGTACCGCGGGCTCCCGACTTGATCATGTCGTTTACGGAACCCGTCGGATCAAGGTCCTTCTCGACGAGGTTCTCAACTTCCTGCTTCGCGCCGTGCCAGATCTCGATCACCATCCGGTGCTTCTCGTCGCCCGAGAGAAGGCCGTCCTTGTAGTCGCTCTCGATCTTCTGCACCTTCTCGCGCGCGGCCGTGATAACCGCTTCCTTCCCGGTCGAGACGGAAACGTCCTCGATGCCCCAGGTGATACCCGCTTCGGTCGCGTACTGGAAGCCGAATTTCTTCACCTTGTCGACGATGCCCGGGATGCGGTCGAAGCCGTAGCGTTTCGCGCAGTCGTCGATGATCGCGCCGAGGCCCTTCTTCGTGATGACGTCGTTGATATAGGGATAGTCCGACGGAAGCACAGTGTTGAAGAGGAGGCGTCCGACGGTCGTCTCAAACAGTTTTCCTTCGAAGCCCGCGTATTTCTCCTTTCCGGCGACCGGAAGGATGTGCACGCTCGCGCGAAGATCAATCGCGCCGTACTCGTACGCGAGGATCGCGGCGTTCGGGGACTGGAAGTACGTGCCTTCGCCTTTCGCCTTCGCCACGTTTTTCGTGAGCCAATAGACGCCGAGAATAATGTCCTGAGGTTTTCCGACAAGTACGGTCATCTCGCCGTTGCCCGGCTTCAGGATGTTCTTGTTCGCGCTCATCACTTCCCTCGCCTCCCACTGCGCCTCTTCCGAGAGCGGCACGTGGACCGCCATCTGGTCGCCGTCGAAGTCCGCGTTGAACGCGTGGCAGACGAGCGGATGGAGCTGGATGGCGTCGCCTTCGATGAGTCTCGGGCGGAACGCCTGGATACCCTGGCGGTGGAGCGTCGGCGCACGGTTGAGAAGCACGTACTTGCCGCGGATCTTCTCTTCGAGAATTTCCCAGACTTCCGGCACGCCGTCCTCGATGAGGCGTCCCGCGCCGCGGATGTTGAAGGCGAGTTCGCGCTCAAGAAGCCCGGCGATCACGAACGGGCGGAAAAGCTCGAGGGCCATGTGCTTCGGGAGTCCGCACTCGTCAAGCTCGAGGTCAGGGCCAACGACGATCACGGAACGGCCCGAATAGTCAACGCGCTTGCCGAGAAGATTCTGGCGGAAATAGCCCTGCTTGCCCTTCAAATAATCGGCAAGAGACTTGAGCGGGCGGCGCTGGGCGGGCGTGAGCGCGCCTGCGGACGCTCCGCCCTTGCGGATGGAGTTGTCGAGAAGCGCGTCGACCGCTTCCTGGAGGATGCGCTTTTCGTTTCGGAGGATCACTTCCGGCGCATGGATGTCGAGGAGCTTCTTCAAGCGGTTGTTGCGGTTGATAACGCGGCGGTAGAGGTCGTTCACATCGGAGGTCGCGTGGCGGCCGCCCTCAAGCGCGACCATCGGGCGGAGCGCCGGAGGGATGACCGGGATTTTCGTAAGGAACATCCATTCCGGGCGGACTCCCGACGCGATCATGCCCGCGATGAGCGAAATGCGCTTCGCGAGCTTCTCGCGCTCGGCGGCCCCTGCGGACTTATAGCGCTCCTCAAGCTTCGCCTTAAGCGCCTCAAGGTCGATCGCTTTAAGAAGCGCGTAGATGGCTTCCGCGCCGATCTTGGCCTCGAAAAGCGTTCCGTATTTCACCGAGTAGCGGTGGTACTCCATTTCGTCAAGGACGCGGCCGACGGCGATACCGTCGATCTCGGTTTTCGTAAGCGTCATCTTCTCCTTAAGCGCGTCGCGCGCGGCATCGGTATCCGCCGCCTTGAACTTGGTCTTGTATTCCGACTCGAGCTCGCCGACGAGCCGCTTCTTGGTGTCTTCCGCGACCTTGGTCACGATGTATCCCGCGAAATAGACGACCTTCTCGAGGTCTGCTGACGGGATGCCAAGAAGAAGCGCCATGCGCGACGGCACGGAGCGGAGGAACCAGATGTGCGCGACCGGGGTGCAGAGCTCGATGTGGCCCATGCGTTCGCGGCGCACGATCGAACGCGTGATCTCGACGCCGCACTTGTCGCACGTGATGCCCTTGTAGCGGATGCCCTTGTACTTGCCGCAGTAGCATTCGTAGTCCTTCTCGGGACCGAAGATCTTCTCGTCGAAGAGACCGTGCTTTTCCGAGCGCTGGGTGCGGTAGTTGATGGTCTCCGGCTTGGTGATCTCTCCCTTGGACCACGAGAGAATGCGCTCGGGGGACGCGAGCGAGAGGCGTATCGCGCTCCAGTTGATCCGGGGAGCGATCTTGCGGGACGTTGGGTTGAAAGTAGCCATAGTGGTGATATGTAGGGGATTAAATATCACGCGGGGACTCGCCCTCGATGAGATCAACATCGAGCCCAAGGCCACGGATCTGGTTGGTAAGGACGGCGAACGATGCCGGGGTGCCCGAATGGCTGATCGCCTCGCCCTTGACGATCGCGTCGAAGGCGGCGGAGCGGCCCTGGATGTCGTCTGACTTGATGGTGAGCATCTCGCGGAGCGTGTACGCGGCGCCGTAACCGAGAAGCGCCCACACTTCCATTTCCCCGAAGCGCTGCCCGCCGTTCTGGGCCTTCCCTCCGAGCGGCTGCTGCGTGATGAGGCTGTACGGGCCGATGGAGCGCATGTGGATCTTGTCCTCCACCATGTGATGGAGCTTCAGCACGTACATGTATCCGACGGCGATGTCCTGGGCGAAGCTCTCTCCGGTGCGTCCGTCGTAGAGCTTCACTTTGCCGCTTCTTGCGAAGCCTGCCTTCTCGAGCTCGTCCTTGATCTCGTCGGACGTGGCGCCCGCGAACGGAGGCACGACGGCCTGGTATCCGAGCGTGTTCGCCGCAAGCCCGAGATGCATTTCGAGCACCTGGCCGAGGTTCATACGGGACGGAATACCAAGAGGGGTGAGAATGAGATCCACCGGATTGCCGTCCTTGTCGTACGGCATGTCTTCTACCGGAAGCACGCGGGAAATAACGCCCTTGTTTCCGTGGCGACCGGCGAGCTTGTCGCCCACCGATACGTTTCGCACCTGGGCTACCGTGACGACGATTTTCTTTATGATGCCGGTTTCAAGCTGGTCGCCCTTTTCCCTGGAAAATACCCGGACGCCGATGATGCGGCCGCGCTTGCCGCCGTCCATGCGAAGCGACGTGTCCTTCACGTCCTTGGCCTTATCGCCGAAGATAGAACGAAGGAGGCGCTCCTCGGGCGTGAGCTGGGTCTCGCCCTTGGGCGTCACCTTGCCGACGAGAATGTCGCCGGGGCGCACTTCGGCGCCGATGCGCACGACTCCTTCCTCGTCGAGGTTCTTGAGGCGCATCTCGCCCACGTTCGGAATGTCGTGCGTCGTGACTTCGGGGCCGAGCTTGGTGTCGCGCACCGCGCATTCGAAGTCCTCGATGTGGACGGTCGTGAACTTTGCGTCCTCGACGAGGCGCTCCGAGATGATGATGGCGTCTTCATAGTTAGCTCCCGACCAGCTCATGAACGCCACGCGGACGTTCTGTCCGAGCGCCATTTGGCCTTGTACGGTCGAGGAAGCATCCGCAAGAACGTCTCCTTTCTTTACCTTGTCTCCCGTCGACACGCTCGGCCGCTGCGAGAACGCGGAATTCTGGTTGGTCTGCGTGAGGCCCTGGAGGCGGTACTCCTTGGGCTTTCCGGCTCCCGACGGCTCGATAACGATCCTGCGCGCGTCGGCATAGGAGACAGTGCCTGCGGACTCGGCGACGACAAGGCGGCCGGTGTTGCGGGCGGCGTGCTCTTCGATGCCGGTCGCGACGAGCGGAGCCTCGGGAATGAGGCATGGCGTCGCCTGCTTCTGCATGTTCGAACCCATGAGCGCCCGGTTCGCGTCGTCGTTATGGACGAACGGAATCATTGCGGTCGCGATGGAAAACATTTGGTACATGGAAACGTCGATATAGTCGACCTCGTCGCGCGACACCACGGCCGGGTGCCCGTTCTTGCGGGCTTCAAACGTCTCCGGGACAATGCGCCCCTTCTCGTCGACCGGCGTCGCGCCGTGCGCGATCACGTGCTGTTCTTCGTCAAGCGCGTTGAGATACGAAATGTCTTCGGTCACCTTCCCTCCCTTCACTTTCGCGTACGGCGTCTCGAGGATGCCGTACTCGTTCGTGCGGGCGTGGGTCGCCATGCGAAGGATAAGGCCGATGTTCTGGCCTTCCGGCGTCTGTATCGGGCAGAGGCGTCCGTAGTGGGAGGCGTGCACGTCGCGGACCTCGAAGCCCGCTCTCTCTCGCGTGAGGCCGCCGGGGCCGAGCGCCGAGAGCGTCCGCATGTGCTCGAGCTCCGCAAGCACGTTCTGCTGCTCGAGGAACTGCGAAAGCTGGTTGGCCGTGAAGAACTCGCGGACCGAAGCCTGGAACGGCCGCGGGTTCACGAACTGCATCGGGAGCGACGTCTCGGTTTCGATCGTCGACATGCGGTCCTGGATATTGCGCTTCATGCGGCTCATGCCGACGCGCATGCGCGCCTGGAGAAGCTCGCCGACGAAACGCACGCGGCGGAAGCCCAAGTGGTCGATGTCGTCAGGCACCGCGTCAGGAGTGACGTTGAGACGCGCGATCTCGGCGACGATGCGGATAAGGTCGGCAAGGGAAAGCGAATGGTCCGCAAGATGCTTGTCGTCGACCGGAAGGCCGAAGCGCTGGTTGAGACGGTAGCGGCCCACGCGGTGGAGGTCGTAGCGGTCGGCCTTGAAGAGCGCCTGGACATAGTCCTTGGCGTTCTGCGCGGTCGCGAGGTCGCCGTCGCGCATGCGGCGGTGTATTTCGACGAACGCGTCTTCGAGCGTTGCGGCCTGGTCGTGCGCGAGCGTGGCCTGCATGGCAGCAAGCGCGACATCATTGCCTTTGAAATGCCTGAGAAGCTCTTCCTTCTGCCCCCCGCCAAAGACAGCAAGCAGGTGGCTCACGGGGAACTTCCTCTTGCGGTCGATCTTCACCATGATCGCGCCGTCGGCTTCGGAATCGATCTCGATCCAGACGCCGCGCGCCGGAAGGATCTTCGCGCCGAAATAGTTCTTGCCGCGGATCTGCTCGGAGACGAAGAACGCGCCGAAGGAGCGGGCGAGCTGGGGGATGATCGCGCGCTCGACGCCGGAAACGATAAAACTCCCGTGCGGGGTCATCATCGGGATATCCGCGAGGAAAATGTCCTGCGTTTTCTCAGAACCGAAGGTCTTGTTGATGAGGCGCACCGATATCTTCACCGGCGCTTCGTACGTGCGCATGTTCTCGCGCGCGGACTCCTCGTCCTCCTTCGGCTCGCCGACTTCGAAGCCCTCGAAGCGCATCTCGAACTTCTTGCCCGAGTAGTCTGAAATAGGGGAAAACTCCTTGAAGAGTTCCCCGAGCCCGTTCTTCATGAGCCAGTCAAACGATGCCCGCTGGTGCGCGACCAGGTCCGGAAATTCCACGCGCGGAGCCCGGAACGCGCCGAACGTCTTCTGCACTATCGCCTTAGTATGCGCCATGTCGTGTTGAATTAGCCATCAAACGATGTTTCGGAAGGCGAAGACGCGTAAGAGCTCGCACATACGTGCGAGCGGCGCCCTCGTTTTCCGAGACGCTGTTAAAATATTTGAAATCTTGTCTCCCCCGCCCCCAGAGGCCCCCGCCACTCAATCAGTTCTGGTGTCCTCAATGTACTCCCCCGCCTAAAAGCCGTCAAGCGAACCTGGGGATAGCGAAAGGGCGGCCTTTGGGGCCGCCCGCGCCATTGCTGCTTTAGTAATCCCAGAGCGGATTTTGTGCTACATATTTTCCCGCTCCCTTGAAATAACCGGAGACACCGAGCGCCGGAACAAGATCCCATTCGAGGAGTTTTGTGTAGCGCTTCCTGGTTTCCTTGCGCCAAGCCAGTTCCGCTTCACGAAGCCTTAACTCGTCATCGTCGCTCAACTTCATCGCCTGTGCCCAAACTTGCGCACGGATGGCGTTGGCAGCGGACCCAGAAAGGATTTTCTCGGCCATCAGCCTGAGTGACCCTGGAGCTAAAGGAAGCTCCCCGGACACCGAGCCGCTCCACTCGGCCAGCTGGCGATACCTCGAGCTGAAACCGCATGCATCAGTGGGAAATAACTCGTATTCCCGAGTCTTGTACACGAACGAGACAGTCATGTCGATCGTGCCACAGACGACGCCGACGGCAGCCGCTACATAACCGACAGTGGAGCTCCCAAGAAGATCTGTGAGTGCGAACGCAAAGGTGGCACATAAAAACAGAATGGCGAAGGCGAGGGAGCCCATTCCGATCGGACGCATCCACGAGCTTACGAGCTTCACGACTTGTTCGTTGTGAAGCACTTTTGCTGCAATGATGTTCGGGTTGATCCCTGTCTGCTCCTCCCACTTATCGGTCAGATACGTGGAAACCTTGTCTGCGACAAGCAGTTCGTTAACTGAATACGACATGGTGTGAAAGACCTTCCGCCTTATCGTTGCGGCCATCCCTGACCAAGCAAAGGGGGTGTCAGTACCCCGCTGCGTCGTCTCATAGTCCGACAAAGCAGCTTTCATCGCTCACTCCTGTCTAAGGCGGACAGGAGATTGGAGGTTTATACAATACTAAATGACATAAAGCAAACGGACGGCCCTGGTGGGGCCGCCCGTTCTAATCCGATACCGTAACGCGCTTTACTGGCCAGAACGCCTCGCGCGATAAAGCAGGTTCCGGATGACGCTGAATCCGAGGCCTCCCGCAAATACCGCGAGAAGCAGGGCGAGAGAAACCATTTGCCAGAACGGCTCGGGTTTCATCGGCATGAAGATCAAAACAGCGTCGGTAAGCATGAAGAGAATAACCGCAAGCGCGAGTAGCGGCAGGTTCCTCACGGCAGGCAAAGCTTCGTTCGGGCGCGGCGTTGATGCGTCGCTCATGATTTCCTCCCCTTGGTACGGCGCTGTTAACGCTGGAAGCGATAGTATCAGGAACGGTTCTTTTTTCAACTCACTTTCCCCTCTTTACCCTCCACTCATCAATTTTCGCCTGATGCCCGCTCTGGAGCACTTTCGGAACGCGGTATTTCTTTCCTTTCCACTGCAAGGATTCTGGCCGCGTGTATACCTCGCTTGAGGCAACCCGGCGTTCCTCGACCGACTCATCCTTCCCCAGGACTCCCGGGATGCGCCTCGTGACGGCGTCGATGATCGCGAGCGCTGGCACCTCGCCTCCCGTAAGCGTTGCGGAGCCGACGGAAAATACTTTCACCCTCCCCATCGTTTTCAAAATCTTAAAGGCGCGCTCGTCGATACCTTCGTACCGGCCGCACACCAAGACCACGTCGCCCGCTTTCGCGAGTTTGTCCGCGTCCTTGTTCGTAAATGGTTTGCCCGAGGGAGAAAACCAGATTATCTCCGCTGTTTTGGCAGCACTCTTCTTGGCGCCCAGAGCTTTCGCGACCGCTTTCGCGACCGGGAGCGCGGTCATAACCATCCCGGGCCCGCCGCCGTACGGCCGCTCGTCCACTTTCCCCCATCGGTTATCAACGAAATCCCGCGGGTTTTGATATGAAACGCCGATACGCTTGTTTTTGCGCGCGCGCCCGAGTATCGACGCCGAAAGGTACGGCTCGCAAGCTTCTTTGAAAAGAGTGACGAGGTGGAAGCGCAACACTATAGCGAAATCTCCTCTACCACCTGGTCGACGGTCTTCATCTCCTGCTCGCGCTTGCCGCCGACCGGTTCATTGATCTTCAGGTTCGCGCGCGCATTGTGCTTCATGCCGACGACGCGAAGGAGGGTGCGAAGCGCCTTCGCGGTATTCCCGTCCTTGCCGATGATCTTGCCCATGTCGTCAGGATGCACCGTGAGGGTGAGGAGGACGCCCATCTCGTCGACGCCGCGCGTCGTGACGACGGCGTCCGGGTTGTCGACAAGAGCTTTGACGACGGTCTCAAGAAACAGCTGGTCGTTTTCCATAGGTATCGGTGCGGGATAGTAGGGATAAGGAGCCTGAGGCTCCGGAGTGCTAGGCCGCGGGAGCGGCTGCCTCTTCGGCTGCCGGGGTTTCCTCCGCAGCAGGCTCCGCTTCTGCGGCGACTTCCGCTTCAGTCGGCGCTTCCGGCGCAGACTCTGCCGGAGCTGCGACGGCTTCGGCTACCGGCTCTTCCGGCTTCGTATAGGTTTTCTTCGGAAGCACGTTTATCTTTTTGCCCGTAACTACGCCTTTATTAAGAAGGAGGTTATGGAGCGACGGCGAGACCTGGGCGCCCTTGCTTATCCAATACGTAATGCGGTCTTCCTTAAGGGTAACCGCCTTGGTCTTCGGGTTATAAGTGCCGACAAGCTCCAAAGGACTTCCAGCCTTGGGGCTCCGCGCCTTTTCGAGGACGACAATGCGAAATGCCGGATCATTGGTCCGGCCGATGCGCTGGAAACGGATCATCAACATGTATGAAGCAGGGTACCAAAAGAAGGCTTGCGAGTCAATTTGCAAAAAAGGGCGGCACCAGGGGTGCCGCAAGTTCAGGGAGGAAACGCCCGGGAAGGGCCACCGCGATGCTCCTGAAGGACGCATGCCGTGTGTTCAGACAATAGCATAAATCGCCCTGTATTGATACAGTGTTTATAACTTGAAGCCCGAGGAAAAATCATACGAGGGAATCATTTCCGTCACCGGCAGGGGAATCGGTTTCTTCAGCCTGGACCCAGGCGTCTCTAAAAGTTCGAAAGATAAACAGGAGGATCTCATGATTCCCCGCGAGTGGATCATGGGCGCTTTCCACGGCGATACGGTCAAGATCGCGCCCGCGGGCATCGTCGATAACCGGAAAGCCGCAAAGGTACTTGAGATAGTGAAGCGAAACCGGGAGCATTTCGTCGGGACGCTCATCAAAGGCGAGCGCGGGGAGACGCTCCTTGCGCCCGACTGGAAGCGCATGTACACGCCCTTTATCGTCACGGGCGACAATCTTCCGCTCGGAAACAAAGTGCTCGTCCGCCTCACGGGCTGGGACAAGGGCCAGCAGTTCCCTTCCGCCCGCCTTGAGGAGATCATCGGGCCCGCAGGCGTCCACGAGACCGAGATGCGCGCCTTGGCGCTCTCCCAGGGCTTCCACAGCGAATTCCCTCCGGGGGTGATCAAAGAAGCGGAGAAGCTCGAGGCGACCGGACAGGCGATGATCGACGAAGAAGCGGCAAAGGCCGCACGGGGAGAAACCAAGCGCCGGGACTTCCGCGGCACCCCGACTTTTACCATAGACCCCGCGGACGCCAAGGACTTCGACGACGCGCTTTCGGTCAGGGACCTCGGGGACGGAAAGACCGAGGTCGGCATTCATATCGCCGACGTTTCGTATTTCGTACGGCCAGGCACCGACTTCGACCGCGAGGCAAGGCACCGCGCGACTTCGGTCTATCTTGTTGACCGCACTATTCCTATGCTTCCGCACGTGCTTTCAAACAACCTGTGCTCCCTGAATGAACACATAGACCGCCTCGCCGTTTCCGCGGTCTTCGTGCTCGACAGCGACGCGAACGTCCTTGAACGATGGTTCGGCGAAACCGTCATCCACTCCGACAAGCGCTTCGCCTACGAAGGCGCCCAGGAGGTGCTTGATACCCAGAACGGTCCCATGCTTGCGGAACTCAATACCCTAAAGCGCCTTGCCGACAAGCTCAGGAAGCGCCGGACCGACAACGGCGCCATCGCCTTCGATACCGCGGAAGTGAAGATCGAGCTCGACGGGAGCGGGAAGCCGGTCGCCGTGCATCTCAAAGAGCGGCGCGATACCAACATGCTCATCGAGGACTTCATGCTCCTTGCGAACGTGGCCGTGGCCGAGCATCTTGCCGAGACATCGAAGAAAAAGGGCGACAGGCTCTCGCAGATATATCGCGTGCACGACGCGCCGGATATGGACCGCATCGAGAATCTCGCGCAGTTCCTCCATGCGCTCGGGTACGAGCTCAAGAACCAGGCGGGGAAAGTCAAAGGAACCGATATCAACGCGCTTCTCTCGCAGGTCACGGGAACGCCGGAGGAATACCTCATAAAGACCGCGAGCTTGCGCTCCATGGCGAGGGCCGCGTACGCGACCAAAAACATCGGACACTTCGGGCTCGCGTTCGATTCCTATACCCATTTCACCTCCCCCATCCGCCGTTATCCCGACCTGATCACGCATCGTATCCTCAAGCACTATGAGAACGGGGATGAGCTCGACCGCGAGGATATGGATCATCTCGAGGAGATGGCGATCCACTGCAACGAGCGCGAAATATCGGCGACGGAAGCCGAGCGCGACTCGATCAAGATGAAGCTCGTCGAGTTCATGGCGGACAAGATCGGACAGGAATTCGACGCCGTCATCTCGGGCGTCACCGAGCGCGGGATGTACGTCGAACTTACGGAAACGCACGCGGAAGGCATGATCCGACTCTCCTCGATCGGCGACGACTATTACACCTTCGACCAGGCCCGCTACCGCCTTATCGGCAATCGGCTCAAGAAAAGCTATACGCTCGGCGACCCGGTGCGCGTGAAGCTCCTTGCCGCGCGTATTCCGGAGCGCGAGCTCGATTTCACGCTCTCGGAGAAGAAATAAATTAACGCCCTTGTGGTGCCTTAATGCCGAGCTCCTTGCAGATTTTTCGCGCGAGATACGGGTCGACTTCGGCGTGCCGCGGTACCGTCGCCATCGCGCCAAGCGGAGGATTCTCAAATACGGAATGCTTCGCGCCCTCCCGTACAAGACGGCAACCTTGCGCATAAAGATGCCGCTCCAGGTCCCGGCGCTTCATCGGGGAAAGCTATGCGAGCGCCATGCGCTCGCGCTTGAGGGGAGCGCTTCCACGTACGGAGCTTCGTCGTGTAGCGTCACGCCGCGCCGCGATGAATTCACGAAGCGCATCAGCAAGATTCGCGCGCGCCTCGACGCGCGACTTTCCCTGCGTCAGCACGCCAGGCACCTCCTCGATCCAGGCAACGTATCCGCTCCTGACTTTCTTGTATACGGCCGTAAGCATGGAGGAAGTATAACATGCGCTCCTGTTGGAACGATGAACGACATGACATCTTAGGTCTCTTTGTCGGCGTTATAGAGTAAGGAACTGAAGGAGAAATACAATATGACACCGGAAGACAGGCGTCTTGGACGCGTAGCGTTTGCCGAATCCCATCCGGAACTTAAGCCCGATATGGGCATACTGATCGCTACCGTTATGTGCTGCGACGAGTTTCCACGCGACATTCTTGAAACAGCGCTCGAAGAAGCGTACGGACATATATTCGGGATGCAGGGACCGGAAGGCTGCGAAAGCTGCAAGGAGCGTTTCCGCCTGCAGCGCGAGGAAAGAGACCGCCTCGCAAAATGAAAAGTGCCCGGCCTTCTGTGCCGGGCACCTCCCTTCACGGGGTGAAACTCAATGGATCCAGAACATGCTGGTGTAGCCATCGAACTCTACGAGCTTCGCCTTTTGACCAAATGGATATGCAGTAGACGGCTCGAGGAAGATTGAGTCGCCTACTGATAGCGAAAACACTTCCGCATAGCCCCAGTCGCGATAGATCTTATGCCGGTGCGAGACGGTTACCTTCCGGTCTCCGGGATGGAGGCCGATGACGAGCCAGTCGGTGCCTTTGATTTCCCGCCCGAAGTAGGCGAAGGTGATGTGTTCGTCTCGCCATTTCTCGCTCGGGCTTCTCTCGTTATATGCGAAATCCGGCTCCGCCCCGGCAGCAACAGGCGCAAGCATGAGCGCGGCTGCCACTATCGCTTTGAATGTGCTACGCATTCGAATCTCCTTTTCGTCTATGCGTTATGCGCACAATACTCTATAAGAGGAAACGTGTCAAATTACTCGTAATGGTTCAATACCTTGGCACCACTAAGCCAAGTCGCATGCCATACACCACCAACCCCCGTATGCCCCGCATCCGCCGCGAAGCGGCGGATCTCTTCCGCCAAGGCTGGAGCGCGCGCAAGATCGGGCGGCATCTCGGGTACCATCACACCGCCGTCATGAAATGGGTGCGAAGGGCCGAACGCATCGGATACCACCCGATACCGACGCGCTCGTCGCGTCCGAAGCGCCATCCCCGGCAGCTCTCAGACGAACTCCGCTGGAAGATCTTCCATACCCGGCTCAAGTCGAAGCGAAGCGCGGAAGTCATTCAGCGCATACTGGAGGAGGAAGGGGTGGTGATTTCACTCTCCACCATCAAGCGAACGCTTGACCGCATGGGCCTCCTCAAGAAGAGGAGCCCGTACAAGCGATACCACCCACAGGTCGACCGCCCCCTGCCGGAGAAACCCGGTTCCCTCGTCCAGATCGACACCATTCACACCATGCTCGATTTGAAGAAGCGGATGTATACCTTCACCCTCATCGACGTGCATTCCCGCACCGCGTACGCGAAGACCTATGCGCGCATGGATGCCGCGACCGCCGTGCGCTTCGTCGAGGAGGCGCAGCGGAGAGCGTCCTTCCGCTTCGAAATGCTCCAGAGCGACCATGGTCCCGAGTTCGGGGCGTGGTTCGTCGAGCGCATCCGGAGGAAGCACCGGTATTCCCGCATCGGGAAACCCAACGACAATGCGCATATCGAGCGATTCAACCGCACGCTTCAGGAGGAGTGCCTCGACCATGCGCGCAGAAGTCCGGAAGCGTTCAATGCGGCTCTGAAGAAATACATCCCCTGGTACAACCGGGAGCGGCACCATTTCGGCCTGAATCTCCTGACCCCGGCACAAGTACTCAAGGAGGTGGTGCCAAGGTGTTGATTAGAAGACGATTACTTCGCCACCGCAACCGCCTCGTCGAATTTGACCGAAAGGAGCTTCGAGACGCCGTCGCCCGACATTGTCACGCCGTAGAGGATGCCCGCCCTGCTCATGGTCTCGCGGTTATGCGTGATGACGATAAGCTGGGATTTCTTCGAGAGGTTCTCGATCATGTCGCCGTAGCGGCGGCTGTTGGCCTCGTCCAAGGCCGCGTCCGTCTCGTCAAGTATCAAAAACGGCGGCGGATTCACCTGGCTCATGGCAAAGATGAGCGCGATCGACGTGAGCGCCCGCTCGCCGCCTGAAAGCTGCATGAGCGACTGCACGCGCTTTTTCGGGAGGGCAACCGATATCTCGATCCCCGGACGCATTTCCCTGCGTGGCGTGCTTGTTTCGCGTTCCTCGTCTTCCTCTTCATCGTCTTCGGGCTCTTCAAGCACAAGCCGGGCGCTTCCGCCCCCGAACATGAGCGCGAAGAATTCCCCGAACGACGCGTTAACCTTCTGAAGCCCCTCCGCGAAACTCTTGCCGAGTTCCGTATCGAGCTCGGTTATGAGTTCCCGAAGCCCTGCGGCCGACTTCGCAAGATCCTCAAGCTCCCGCGCAAGGAAACTCTCTCGCTCCGAGACCTCCTTGTATTCGCTGCGTATTTGTTCCCCGCCGCCGCCCGCTTCCTCAAGCCGTATCTTGAGGCGCTCAAGCGCGCGCTTGCGGTCTTCCTGCGCCCGGCGCTCTTCCCGCGGAAGCTCCGACAGGGGCGCGTACGAGACGGCCTCGGCACCCGCAAGCGCGAGTACTTCGGCCGTGTCCCTCTGGAGCTCTTCGGCAAGGAAGGCAAGCTCGCGAAGGCGCGCGCCGAACCGTTCCGTCTCCGCCTCCGCGGAAGCCTTTGCCTCCGCGACCTGCAGCGTGCGGTGCTGGCTTTCGCGCCCCGCCTCTTCGCGGGCGCGGGCTTCTTCGCGGGCTCGGGCAAGCGCCGCCCGCGCTTTTTCAAGCTCGGCAGCGAGCTCCGCGTCTTTCGCGACGAGCCTTTTCTGCTCTTCCTCAAGCGCGAACGTCTCGCGCTCCTCCTCCGCAAGGTACGCGGCACCCGAAACCGCGAAGCGCTCGAAGAAAGCGCGCGTTGCCGAGCGTATCGCGGCGAGTGCGGCGCGCAGCGACTCGACACCTTCTCCCGCGCCTTCGGCCTGCCGCTCAACCTCGTCCCGAAGAGCCGTCAGGTCTTCCCGCGGTATCTTCGCGTACGGGTCGCGGGCGACTGCGGCGCTTCGCCTTTTTGCTCCCTCAAGCGCACCTTCCGTCTTCCCGAGCTCGCGCGCAAGTTCGGCCCGCGAGGAGGTAATCCGCTCGGCAAGAGCTTCCGACTGCCGTACGGCTTCGAAGCGCTTCAGGGCTTCGCTGTCGCTTGCCGTGAGGTCGGTGACCGCGGCAAGTTCCGCGGACGCTTTCGCAAGGCGCTCCGCCGCGGAGACTTTCGCGCTTTCGGCACGCTTCTTTTCTTCCCGAAGATAGGCATCCTCGATCGCGAGGTACGTCCTCGCCGCGGCTCCGAGCTCGCGCCGCATTTCCTCCGCGCGTTCGAGCTTCTCGACCTGCTTCCCGAGGAACTTCAAGTGCGGCGCGAGTTCCCTCCGGAGCGCCTCCACCTGTCCGATATTCTCCTCGGTCTTCTGGAGTTTCTTCTCGCTCTCCTGCTTCTTGAATTCGAAAATCTTGAGCCCGAGCGCTTCCTCAAGCATTTCGCGCCGGTCGGCGCTTGAAGCCGCGAGTATCCGATCGGCCTCGCCCTGGGAGATGATGTGGTGCCCGGTCTCGCCGATATTGGCGCCTGCAAGAAGCTCCTGGATGTCGCGAAGGCGCGCTTTCGACCCGTTGATCGAGTATTCGCTCGTCCCGTCGCGAAATACCGCGCGCTCGATCACCACCTCGTTAAAGTCGAGCTTGAATTGCTTGCGGGAATTATCGAAAACGACCGCGACCGCGGCACGGTTTGAGCGCTGTGCGGTGTGCGAGCCCGAAAAGATGAGGTCTTCGCTTCGTTTCCCGCGCATCGACTTCATCGACTGTTCCCCGAGCGCGAAGCGGAAAGCTTCGGCAACGTTGCTGTTGTGCGCGACGATACCGTTTCCCACGAAGTTATGAACTCCTTCCACCTCAATGTCATATACCCGTTCAGCGGGAAGAACGGATATCGACGCAACTGCTTCAAACGTGAGCGCTCCGGAGGCAGAGAGCGTCGCGATGCGCGAACCGATAGCAAGATGCATGACGCGAGTCCATGAACCGATAGTATCCACACGGGTCTCGCGCCCGGGGCTTGCGCGCTTGAGCGATGCCTGTATAATTGGCGCTACCAACACTGCCCCGAGCGAAAGCTCGGGGTTTTGCGTTCCTCTGCGCTCGATCCACGGGCGGATGCGCTCCGCAAAGATATGCGGCTTCAAGCGCAACTCCCACGCCATCGACCGCTTGAATGAGAGGAATAGGGCCGCTTTCCCTTGCCGCTGCACGTACTGCTCAAGCCCCAGATAGTCGCTGTCCCCGCTCACGATTATCGCGACGTCGAGAAGCGGCAGATGCCGCACGACATCCAGGGCGAGGTCGATGTCGATATCTCCCTTCTTTACGACCGATCCGTTGCTTCCGGCAATATACTTGAGCGGCTTTTCGAGCACCGTCACGTACGGGGCGACCGCCCGCAGATGCTTGCGCGCGGCTTCATGCGCGGGATCCCCGGCTTCCGGAACCGCGACGTGATAGCGCATGATGCGAAGGTCGGCGCTTGCTTCAAGCAGCGCGCGGAGCTTGCCAAAATCGATCTGCCACCCGGCCTTTCGCGCCCCATGATAGAGATTCGAGTTATCAATAAACACGCCGATGCGCGGACGCTCGGGAACTGGCCGGGCCTCCGGAGCGGCGAGATAAGGGTGCTCCGCGGTCGTACGAATGCGCTTGCCGCTTTCCGTGACAAGCTCACACACGTCTTTGGTGCCCGAATCGAGGAGCGCGTTCACGCGGGCGCTCACGAAAGCGCCCGTCGCCTCGTCAAGCGCGAGTACCTCGTCGCCGCGACGGATGTCTTTGATCGCGACGTCTTCCGCTTCCCCCGAAGCCGTCCGGCGCGCAAGGAGCGTATCGCCCGTCACGCACTTCCCAGATCCATTCGGCCCCACGATCGACGTCACCGAGGACGAGAAATCGAGCACGGTCTTCCGTGCGAACGATTTGAACCCGGCGATTTCGAGCCGCTTGAGCATATAAAAAGTATACAGCACCCGCGCATGGCGCGAGTGCTGTGTGAGGACGGATATACAGGAGCCCGTCCTATTTCACGACCGTGAGATGGGGCGGCGAGACTTCTTTCGCCACGCTCCCAGGGCCGAATTCGATGGTGAAGAAGTGTTCGACATCTTCTCCGACAGGCATTCCCTGGAAGGTGCCTATCTTCGTGCTCGGATCGAACTTCAGGCACCACCCTTCGGCGAAAACCTTTTCGGTCCAGCCGCTGCCGCCAGCGGTCGAGATGCATCTCGTCTTCACCGGCGGTTCGAATGTGTAGTTCTGATCCGGGATAAATCCCGGATTCTCGGAAGAAACGCCTGTTCCTGCCATCTGCTCAATCTCCTTTGGCCTGTCTGGATAATACTTCTACCACCCCATCTTGTCAATGCCGTTTTGCGCCGCGGCCTGCTCGGCCTCCTGTTTTGATTTCCCTTCCCCGCGCCCTATCTCTTCAGCATGCAAAAAGACGCCGACCGTGAAGGAGCGGGCGTGGTCGGGACCCGTTTCGGAAATGGTCCGGTACGTCGGCGTGACGCCCCTATGCTCCTGGGAAGCCTCCTGGAAGCGGCTCTTCGCGTCCTGCCAGGTTCCCTGCTCGAGCACTCCCGCAAGGCGCGGATAGAGGTTAAGCGCGAGGAACTTCTCCGCCGCTTCGTATCCCTGGTCGAGATACACCGCGCCAAGGAGCGCTTCGAACGCGTTTGCAAGAATGATTGCGCGAGCGCGGCCGGTATCTTTGGCTTCGCCTTTCGAGAGCAGCAGGTAGTCGTTCACGCCAAGCTTCTCGGCGAGGCTTGCAAGCGACACCGTGTTCACGAGCGCCGCGCGATAGGCCGTGAGCTCGCCTTCCTGCTTGTTCGGGTATTGAAAATAGAGGAAATGCGTGACGGCGAGCTCGAGGACCGCGTCGCCGAGGAATTCGAGCCGTTCGTTATGCTTCGAGACCGTTCCCCGATTTTCATTGAGGTACGAGCGGTGCGTCAGCGCTTCGATGAGAAGCGCCTGGTTTTCGAATTTGAGTCCGAGTTTTGCGGCGAAGGAGGCGAAATCAGGCATTTACAGTAGTGGCGCGGGCGCGGTCGAGGAGTTTCTGGACGGCGTTCGTGACGATGGGGAGCATATCATCGTAGAAATTGAGGTCAAGAATGTCCGAGAGGCGGAACCATTTGACGTCGTCGAGTCCCCCTTTGTTCGCTTCAAGCTGGAGGGGTTCGAACTGCGCGCGCGCGAGGAAATAGGTGACGCGCTTTCGGAGCTTGCCATTCTCCGGATGCGTCGCGACGTATTCGTTCTCGCCGACCTGCTCCTCGATCGTTACGTCGAGGCCGATCTCCGCCCGTACTTTCCGCGCCGTGCCTTCTTCGGTCGTTTCATTCGCGGTTTCCGGCGTATCGCCGATCTTGCCCTTCGAAAGGGTCCAATGCCCGAACACGTCATGCACGAGGGCGAGATAGTACTCGCCCTCGTGCTTTGCATAGACGACCGCGCCGCCCAGCCGCTGGAGCGGAATATCTTCGTATTTTACCTGCTTTTTCTTGCTGACTTCGTCCTTGCCCGGCTCTCCTATCTCCTTGTATACGGCGCCGAGCACCCCGTTCACGAACCGCCCGGAGGAATCTCCTCCAAACGTCTTCGCGAGCTCTATCGCCTCGTTTATGGCCACCTTGGCCGGGACCTGGGTGCGGTCGGCGAAGAGAAGCTCGAAAAGCCCGAGGCGTAAAATGTTACGGTCCACGGGAGCGATCTTTTCGAGGGGCCATTCGGGAGCGGCCTTGGCGATGATGAGGTCGAGGTCGTCCCGCTTGGCGAGCACCCCGTCGAGGAGTTTCGACATGAACGGCGCATCGGCATCGTCTCCGCCGAATTCTTCGACATTTCTCTTGAGCGTCTCGTGCGCGCTTTCACTTGAGGCAGCTGTAGTATCCCACTCAAAGAGCGTTTGGAGGACGACAGAGCGCGCAAGATGTCGGTTAGCCATATCGAATGAACAACACAGGTATCGTAGCAAGCGCAAACCGCCGCGCAAGGGCGCGGCGGTTTCTCCTGTGCACAATGCGGAGCTTACGCTCCTCCGCCCATTCCGCTTCTCGAGCGCGGTCGGGAAACCGAAAACTTTTCGAGTACCGAAGTCTTGGTCTGCTTCGCCGCCTCGCTGTCGTGCACGTGGTCCTTCGGATGGTCGGTTTTCTTTGCGGTCTTGTCCGTCTTAACCGCCTTCACTTTCGCGGCGAAAATCTGCTTGCCGCGGTACATGCCCGTCGCTTCGTCGACGCGGTGCGGAAGGCGAAGCGCGCCCGTCTCCTTGTCCTTAAGGACGGTAAGGGTCTTGAGCGCATGGTGGCTCCGGCGGTTTTTGGTGTGCGAACTGGTGTGGCGCATTCGTATCGACATGCGCTTCAAGCTACCAGAATCGGTATAAAAAGCAAACACCGCCGAGAACCCCTGGGGGCTTTCGGCGGCATCAGTTCGCTTTGCGAAGGCGGCTTATACCGCTACGGCCTCGAGAGGCCCCGGACACAGATTCGCGATGCTTCGCGGAACCCTCTGTTTCCTTTTGGCGCAGTCGACGGCAGGTTCATTGATTCCGTCCGATGCGAATAACTCGCGCGCGCAGGTACAGACGCTGCACACATGAAAACTCGCCAACTCCAAACGGAACGTCAATGAGCCGTTTTCTTGTTGAACACTCGTCTCTCCACTCCATGGCTGTGCGCCCATGGTTCAACTCCCTGAAGGTGCAAATTGTCGAGTCCGGACGCAGATGCCCGGACAATTGTTAACCATACCTGGTACCGCTCGCCCGATCAAGGTGCAGAAAAGTATGGCGGTGGATTTCGCAGGGGCCGTGTGTACGAAGCGCCGCATAGTGGGCGGCCGTCCCGTACCCCTTATGCTTCTCGAAACCGTACGACGGATACTTCTTCGCAAGCTCGCGCATCAGCCGGTCGCGCGCCACCTTCGCTGCGACCGAAGCGAGCATAATGGCGGGTATCGTTCCGTCTCCTCCGATAACGGTTTCTTGCGCATATTCCGCTGGCGCTTTGAGAGAACCGTCGAGAAAGACAGAGACATCGGACGGATCAGGAACGAGAGCCCGTACTCCGCGCGAGAGGGCATCCCGTATCGCCTTGCTTATGCCTTCCGCATCTATCACGCGCGCATCCGCAAACTCGACCGCATAGCGCACTTCCGCGGTCTTCTCGAGCAATGCGAAAATCCGCTCGCGGTTCTTCTCGCTTAGCTTTTTGGAATCGTTCAATCCCGGGAACGCCGCCACAAGGTCGAATCCTTCCGCTATCGCCACCACGCCGACTGCCACCGGGCCCGCGAGCGGGCCGCGTCCCGCCTCGTCGACGCCGAGAATCGTTTGCATGCACGAAGCATAGCAGCTTGGTATGCTGTACGTCATGAGTCGCTTTATCCATCTCCACGCCCACAGCCACTACTCCTTCCTCCAGGCACTCCCGAAGATCGACGAGCTTGTGGGTGCCGCGAAAAAGGAAGGCATGGAAGCGCTCGCGCTCACCGACTCGGGAAATCTCCACGGCGCGATCGAATTCTATAAGGAGGCGAAAAAAGCGGAGCTGAAACCCATTATCGGCGTCGACGCATACCTTGCGCACGGTTCGCGCTTTGATAAGGGGCAAAACGAACACCGCTCCCGGCTCGTGCTCCTCGCGGAAAATAACGACGGCTATAAGAATCTCCTCAAGCTCGTCACCAAGTCCTTCACCGAAGGCTTCAACGAACGGCCCCGCATGGACAAGGAGCTTCTTAAAAAGCACCCGGGCGGGCTTATCGCCATCATTCCCTCATTTGCCGGAGACGTCGCGAAGCTCCTTGGCGCGGGACAGACGGAGGCGGCGGCCGCGACGCTTGCCGAATACGTGAGCATGTTCGGCAAGGACAACGTCTTCCTCGAAGTCACGTACCACCCCAAGGCCGCCGGACACCAGGAAAAGATGAAGCGGATCGTCGAACTCTCGAAATCCTCCGGCGTGCCGGTCGTCGCGCAGCACGACGTGTATTATCTCTCCCCCGACGACCGGGAAGCGTGCGAGGTGATGCGGAGGATCCAGCACGGCGGGGGCGGCAACCGGAGCAATGAAGTCGAGGACTTCTCTTTCATAAGCGAAAAGCAGGCGCTCGCGTACTTCAAGGACATGCCCGAGGCGGTCGACCGGTCGAAGGAAATCGCGGACCGCTGCAATGTCGTTTTCGAGCTCGGCAAATGGGTGTTCCCCGACCTTGCGGTCGGCGAGGGGTTCAAAACGCACGATGAGGAGCTGCGCGCGAAGACGTTCGCCGGAATACCAAGAAGAGGGCTTACGGCCACGCCGGAGCTCCTTGAACGCGTCGAATACGAGCTCAAGATCATCGGCGACAAGGGATACGCGCCGTACTTCCTCGTCGTATCCGACCTCCTGGATTTCGCCCATAAGAACAGCATCCTGACGACGATCCGCGGATCGGTCGCGGGATCGATGGTGACGTACCTTGCCGGGATCACGAACGTGGACGCGCTCGCCTACAAAATCCCCTTCGAGCGCTTTCTCAATCCCGAGCGCCCGTCCGCGCCGGACATCGACATGGACTTCGCCGACAATCGACGCGACGAGATGATCGCGTATGCGAAATCAAAATATGGCGACGACCGCGTCGCGCAGATCGGCACCTTCGGCACCATGATGGCCCGCGCCGCGGTCCGCGATGTCGCGCGCGCGCTCGGACATGCATACGGCACCGGTGACCGCATCGCGAAACTCATCCCGATCGGCTCGCAAGGATTCCCCATGACGATCGACCGGGCGTTCGAGCTCGAGCCCGACCTCAAGAGCCTCTACGAGGAAGACGAGGACTCGCACGAAATACTCGATCTCGCCCGCCGGATCGAAGGCTGCGTGCGGCATACCGGCGTGCACGCGGCGGGCGTCGTGATCGCACCCACTCCGCTTACCGAATGGACCGCGCTCCAGTTCGACCCCAAGGGCGGCAAGCTGATCACGCAGTACGACATGCATTCCATCGAGGACGCGGGGCTTTTGAAGTTCGACTTCCTCGGCATCAAGAACCTCGCCATCCTCGCGGACTCCGTCGAGCGCGTGCGGGAAAGCAAAGGCATCTATATCGACATCGAGGCGGTGCCGCTTGACGACCCGAAGACCTTCGCCATGCTCGCCCGCGGCGAGACCGAAGGCACGTTCCAATTGAACGGCTCGGGTATGACGCGCTATTTGAAGGAGCTCAAGCCGACTACCATCCACGACATCAACGCCATGGTCGCGCTCTACCGCCCGGGACCGATGGAATCCATCCCCTCCTATATCGAGCGCAAGAGCAATCCGAAAATGATCACGTACCTTGACGAGCGCATGAAGGAATACCTGGATGCGTCGTACGGGCTCCTGGTGTACCAGGACGACGTGCTTCTGACGGCGATAAAGCTCGGCGGCTACTCCTGGCTTACGGCCGACGCGCTCCGCAAGGCGATGGGCAAGAAGATTCCGGAAATCATGGAGAAGGAGAAGGAGAAGCTCACCAAGGGGTTCCAGGAGTTCGGCAAGCTCACGGAAGCGAAGGCGGAAAAGCTCTGGAAGCTCATCGAGCCGTTCGCCGCCTACGGCTTCGGCAAGGCGCATGCGGCAAGCTACGGCAAGGTCGCGTACCAGACCTCGTACATGAAAGCGAACTACCCCGTCGAATACATGGCGGCGCTTTTGACCGCCGACGCGGGCGACACCGAGCAGATCGCGATACTCGCCGCCGAATGCGAGCGCATGAAGATACCCGTCCTTCCGCCGGACATAAACGAAAGCGGCACCACCTTTACGGTCGTGGGCGGCGCGAAAGACAGCATCCGCTTCGGCCTCTCATCAATCAAAAATTTCGGTGACGGCATAGCCGGAGCGATTCTTGACGAGCGGAACGCGCACGGACCGTTCAAGGACCTCACCGGCTTTCTCTCCCGCGTCGGCTCGAGAAACCTTAACCGCAAGTCTCTCGAGTCGCTTATACGCTGCGGCGCGCTCGACCGATTCGGCAGCCGCGGAGAGCTTCTCGCGAATATAGAGCACCTGCTGCTCTTTCACCGCGATGCGACTGCCGCAGCGCCGCAGGATTCGCTCTTCGGCGCTTCGCTTGCAAACTCCGCCGCGCTCGTCCTTAAGCCAGCCGAGGATGTCTCGGTCGCACAAAAGCTCGAATGGGAAAAAGAACTGCTCGGTATCTACGTCTCGGGCCATCCGCTTGACGCGCACGACGAGAAGCTCGGCCAGGCCAAGTTCACGATCGGATCGCTCAAGGAAAACCCACAGCAAGGCCTTCCGGTCATCCTTCCGGCCCTTATCGAAGAGATAAAGACGATGCTCACGAAAAACGGCGACAAGATGTCGTTCGTGAAGCTTGCCGACAAGACCGCCTCGATCGAATCGGTCGTCTTCCCGAAGCTTTTCAAGGAACACCAGGGGCTCATCGTTCCCGGCAAATGCGTTCTTATAAAAGCAAAGGTGTCCCTCAGAAACGGCGAGACCACGCTCGCGATCGAGAACCTGAAGGCGCTCTAGGTGTGCTATTCTCTATATCCTATGGCAACGCTTGAAGAAAAACGGCATACGCTTGCGCATCTCCTGGCCGCCGCGGTCATGGAACTGTGGCCGGACACCAAGCGGACTATCGGCCCTGCGATCGATACCGGCTTCTATTTCGATTTCGAATTTTCGAAACCGATATCGGAGAAGGATTTTCCCGAGATCGAGAAAGTCATGCGCAGACTGCTTCCGACCTGGACCTCATTCACGCGTTCGGAACTTTCGGCCGAGGAAGCGAAGGCGCAGTACCCGGGGAATCCCTATAAACAGGAACTGATCGACGAATTTACCGCCGACGGACAGAAGGTTTCATTTTATACTTCCGGCGCGTATTCGGATCTTTGCCGTGGCGGTCAGGCAGATAACCCGGCACAGGAGATCGCCCCCGAGTCGTTCGCCCTCGACCGTATTGCAGGCGCGTACTGGCGCGGTAGCGAGAAGAACGCGCAGCTGACCCGCATCTACGGGCTCGCGTTTGAGACTAAAGAGGACTTGGAGGCCTATCGTATGCGAAGAGAGGAGGCGGAGAAGCGCGATCATAAGAGGCTTGGCCGCGAGCTGGACCTCTTTTTGATCGATGAAAAAGTCGGCAAAGGCCTTCCTTTGTGGACGCCGAAGGGCACTGCGGTGAAATTCGAAATGGAGAACTTCGCACGGGAACTCGAACGCAAATATGGCTATGAGCATGTGTCGACGCCATATCTCGGAGGCGAGGAGCTGTATCGTATTTCAGGACACCTCGACCATTACGCGCACAATATGTATGCGCCTATCGACATGGACGGGGACAAGTTCTACCTGCGCCCGATGGCGTGCCCCCATCATATTCGGATGTTCCAGAGAAAACAGTGGAGCTATAAGGATCTGCCCGTGCGTTACGCGGAAATAGCCGACTATAACCGATATGAGAAATCGGGAGAGCTCATGGGCATGATCCGTGTCCGCAAGTTCCAGCTTACCGACGGACATATTTTCGTAACCCGGGAAGGGCTCAAGGAGGAATTCAAGAGCGTATGCACGATGATCGTCGAGGGAATGAAAGGCCTTGGTCTTATCGATGTCGTCTCATATCGCTTCTCGAAGCGGGATGCTGATAACAAGGAAAAATATTATCCCGACGACGATCTCTGGAATCTTGCAGAGGGACTTATGAAAGAAGCGCTCGATGAACTCGGGCTTCCGTATGTCGAGGCGGAAGACGAGGCCGCTTTTTACGGCCCGAAGCTCGACGTGCAGGCAAAAAACGTGAACGGCAAAGAGGATACTCTTTTTACTGCCCAGATGGATTTCCTGCTTCCCCAAAAATTCGATATCGAATACATAGACGCGGACGGACAAAAGAAACGACCGGTCATGATCCATCGTTCTACGATCGGCAGCTTGGAGCGTGTCTTCGGTTTCCTGATCGAGCATTTCGGCGGAGCTTTTCCGCTCTGGCTCTCGCCCGTGCAGGTGAAGGTGCTTCCGGTTTCGGAGAAGCATGACGGATATGCCAGAGAGGTTCTGGCAACGCTCAAGGCAGCCGATATCCGCGCGGAGGCAGATTCGTCGAACGAGTCCCTCGGCAAGAAAGTGCGCGCGGCAAAACTCGAGAAGGTTCCGTACGTACTTGTCGTCGGCGACAAAGAACAAGAATCTGGTACGGTTTCTGTTGAAAGCCGGGACCACGGCAAGCTCGACGCGATGCAGCAGGCAGATTTTGCCGCGAAAGCGCTCAGGGAAATCAAAACGCGTTCTTAAACGCGCAAAAGAAGAACACCGGCGGATTTCGTCCGCCGGTGTTCTTCTTTTTATTAAATCCGATTACGCTCCCGTAACGGCAAGCGCCCTGGTGAGCGCGAGCTTCGCGCCCGTGATGCCCTGCGAGTAGCTTGAGTCGACTGCAGTCGAAAGCGAGGTCACGAGGCGTTCGAGGAAGGAGGTCGCGCAATCGTTCGTGATGCGCGCCACCTCCGGATGCACCGGCGTGCCTTCCGTACGCGCGCGGTACGCGTCATCAAGCGCGCAGACGACCTGGGTGAGGAACGCTTCGGCGTCTCCCCCGGCGCGGACCGTAGCGCGGACGGCGCCGAATACCACTTCCCGCTCGCCCTTAAGAAGGGCTTCGATGAAGCCCGGCACCTCAGGATGCACCGGGGCCGCGTTTGCCTGCGGTGCCTGGCGAGCGGGTGCCGCGCTCGAATGCACCGGTTCGACATTTCCATAGATAGGCTCGACGCTCTCATAGATCGGCTCCGTCTTCTGGGCGCGGGCCACGATGCGCTCGGAATGTACGACCGCGTCGTCGGGCGCGGACTCGCGCGCAAGACCCTTCACGATATCGTCGATCGAGAGGCTGCCGGACTTCGCGAACGAACGGAATCCGTCGTACGTGGAGTACCCGCGAGCGGCGTTCTGCGCTGCGGACGCGCGCATGACCGGGGCTTTGGCGGGCTCCGGACGATATGCCGGGGCGGTTTCGGGTGCAAGCTGCTCGGCGTTCAGCGTCTCGGTTACGGCCTCCGCAAACCGCTGCATGCGGCGCCTGAGATACGGCAGGAGGATGAAGAGCGCAAGATACGCGACCGCGAGGCTCCATGCGACGAGCGCGACCCAGTATGCGACGGTGCCGACAGGCCCGAGATCGAGGCCGGTATAGGGAATTTGCGAAAGATAGACGAAGGCGAGCGGTTCGACATCCGGCTGCTTGAGGACATCAAGCGTCACGTGCGGACGGCTGACACGGCGACCGCCGCCGCCCCCTCCTCCTCCGCCCCCTCCGCAACCGCTCGTACAGCTCGGTTTGGCGGCGACCGTGATTTGCGCGGTACAACTATTGGTTCCGGCAGGACCGGTTACCGTGCCGGTGAACGTCGTGTCGTCCGTGATCTTCGGCGTCGTCGTGGAACCGCCGGACAGAGGAGATACCGCACCGATAGTATTGTCGATAGAGAAAGACGTAGCGCCGGTCGTAGTCCAGGTGAGGGTCGAAGTGCCGCCGCCCTCCGGGAGAGAGGTCGGATCTGCGGTGAGGGTACACGCGAGCCCCGGCGTGGATGGCGTGACGGTAATAGTTACAGTGCAGGGCAGCGACGTGCCTGCAGGACCGGTAGCGATACCGGTGTAGGTGATGGTAGCCGTAAGGTTGGGCGTCGTCGTGGAACCGCCCGCGACCGGAGTAAGCGAGCCGATCGCATGATCAATAGTGAACGAGGTAGCATTCGAGGTGGTCCATGTGAGCGTCGATACGCCACTGCCCGTAAAGGAGGCCGGGGATGCGGTGAGCGTACATGCAGGCGCACCCGGCAGGGTTATCGTGACGGTCGCCGTACACGGCTGCGAAGTGCCGCCGAGACCTGTAGCGATACCGGTGTAGGTAGTGGTGGTCGTAATGGCGGGAGCCAAGACCGAGCCGCTTCCCACCGGCGTTACGGAACCGATCGTATGGTCAATAGTGAACGAGGTTGCGTTCGAGGTGGTCCAGGTAAGGGTTGGCTGCACGCTCGTGCCGGTAAAACTTGCCGGAGAGGCCGTGAGCGTACAGGCCGGGGTGCCAGGCGATACGGGCGTCACGGTGACGCTTGCGGTGCAGGTATCCTGCTGCCCGTCCGGCCCCTCTACCGTACCGGTATACGTAGTATTCGCGCTTATGGCGGGAGCGACTTTCGATCCGCTGGCAACCGGAGTTACCGAACCGACGCCGTGGTTAATGGTGAACGAGGTAGCATTCGAGGTGGTCCATGTGAGCGTCGATACGCCACTGCCCGTAAAGGAGGCCGGGGATGCGGTGAGCGTACAAGTAGGAGCGGGGGGAGGAGGCGGTATGACCTCGACGGTTGCGGTACATATCGTCTCGCCTCCGGGACCCATGCCCGTCATGGTGTATTCGGTCGTCTCCGAGGGAGATACGTCGTACGTGCCGTCGAGATCGACCTCGCCGATGTCATGATCGATTTCCGCGCCCGTTACGTTCACGGTAGTCCACGAAAGCGTCGCGGTTTCGCCGGGATGTATGGAAGACGGTTCCACTTCGAGCGAACAGCTCGGGATAAGGATGATCGGTGGAGGGATGACGATCGGTGGAGGGATGACGATCGGTGGAGGCGGTAGAACGCAGCAGGCTTCGGTGAAAGGGACGTTCACGACCCCGGTCACGATGCCGAGACTGAAGCCGATCGAGAGCACCGCGACCACGCTCAAGAGCCCGGTGACGAGCGGGCTCATGTTCTTTTTGTTTTGTGAAATGGTTGTGGTTTCGGTGGTCATGATTGATTCCCGTACAAAGAGGGCGGGGATGTGCCGTGGCACGATTCCCCGCTCTCAAAAGATTACACTGCCGTCGCCTTGTTGTCAAGCGTACGGCTTTGGGTCAGAGGGTCTTTCCGGAACCGGTGACGGCCCAGCTGAGCTGGCCCGCCTGCCGGGTTTCAGCCACCGCGGTCCTGGACACGATCTCAAAACGCGAGAACGCCATGAACGCTTCGAACCCCCGGGTCTCGAGATGGTACCCGTTGGTCCGCACGCAGTAGAGCGTGGAGCGGTTGAAGTCGATCGGATACGAGTAGTAGCCGACCAAGCCCCTCCCTTTCACGTGCGCCACCGCTTCGGGCCTTTGCGCCGGGAGATCGTTCCTCTCGGCCACTTCGGGCGACGGATAGCCGCCGCGGGCGCAGTCGCAGCCGAGCTCGAGCCGGTAGTCGCCGGTTTCGTCGTGCATGTACGTGCACGGATCGCTGATGAGCTCGGCCATAACCTCGCTCGTCAGATCCTTGACGTAGATCTGATGATGCACGAAGCCGTCCGAGACGTCGATCGCGGGAAGAGGTTTCCCGTTTTCGCCCGTCGTCGTCCGATAGTCGTACGGCATGCGGTAGCAGCGCTCTTCCGTGACCTTTACGGGCGGAGGGGGCTGGTGACGCTTCGGCGGATGATGCTTCTTCGGCTTGCGCACATGGCGCACGCCGAGATTCATGCACCAGTCAAAACGGTCGGCGATCCAGGTTACCCCGTCGACGACCACGACATATTCGGTAGCGGAGCGCTTCTCACTTTTGAGAGGAACGCCGCGGCCGAACCGCGTCGTGACATTCTTCGTGACTGTAGGGCCGCGGCTTGAGACGAAATCGTAGCGCACGCCGTCCTTGATGGACTTATGCACGCCAGGCTTCGCCATTGCCTTCAGGAACGCGTCGATCACCTTCGCAGGGATTCCGGCGCGCTCCATCGAACAACGGTCAAAGGTGCGAGCCTTCGCAAGCCGCTCGGAATGGGTTCCCTTGCGCTCGACCAACGGGTCAGCGCCAGGATATTTCCATCCCATGCTGTGACGCTCGCTAAGCGTCACAGCGCACACCGGCGACTTCGCCGGAGAGGCCGAACTCGCCGAGAAGAAGTTGTAGAGACCGATGCCGATAATCGCCAAGAGGGCGAGCACGACACCGGCGATGAGAATTCTACGCATCGCCTGTTCTCCGATCTGCCGCGCTCACGCGGCTCTAGGGTTATTACTGACTCACGGTTACAAAGAACGAATTTCTTCGCCTCTGCGCTTCCCTTGCGGAAAGTTTGCAGAGAGCTATCCGGCCGCCCCCTAGGGGACGAGCGGATAGCTCTCGACAAGTTCTGCGGTCACGACGAACCGGTCGGTCTTTTCTCCGAACGAGTCGCACGTGGCGAGCGTAAGCGTATGGCCGGTCGAGGTCAGGGCGATTCCGGCGTCGGATGCCGCGCTCTGCTTCGACACGCCTGCTACCGCATAGGCGTACGCCCTCGTGCCTGAAGATACGATGATGCGGTCTCCTTTCTCAAGGTTCTGTATGCCGTCGAACGTCTTGAACGCCTGGTTGCTCACGACCGGCAGATAGCTTGAGTGGCCGAAGAGTATCACGTTCCCGGCTTCGCCAAGCTTCGCCGACGTCGGGTACCTGACCGCTCCGCCAAGAAGCGCATGGTCGAGCGTTTCGATATCGGTCGAAGACGGATTCGCGATCTTCGCGGACAGCCTGATCGACGGCACCTCGATCTTCACGGGAAGCTCAGCGGACTGCGGTATAGTCGGAGCGGAAACAACGCCCGAAACATCCATGGCGACTGCGGGCGCCGATCCGGCGGATGCCGTCTGCGGCGCGGCCGCTTCAGGCAAGAGGTCAAGATGCGCAAGCGTCGTAACGGAAAGAAGGAATGCAATAAAAGTCAGGCCTCCGAAGGCCCACTTTCGTGCGTACGCCCTTTTGGCGGCCCTCGCGAGCCGCACTGCGTTATCGACTGCGTTCATATAGTCTTGCTCATATTTACACTATAAGAATGATCCTGTCAAGAGGTCGCATAAGGCCCCAAAGAACAAAACTTGACAAGAGGCTATTGACAAATAAAATGGGCCATGTTAGATATATCCATATCCCTATGAATACTGAAACCCAGATCCACAACCGCCAGGCGGCCATTCGGGCCCTCGCCGTCGTCGGCTTCATCGCGCTTCTCTTTATCGGCATGACGCTCGCCGTCTATACGGCGCGCTATATCCCTGCCGCGATTTCCGGCATCGGCCAGGCGGCCGTTTCGCTCTCTTCCGTATTCGTTCCCGCCAAGGAAAGCACGCTTGAGGTCGTGAACTCCGGCACCGTCGTTCCGTTTGGAACCCCTGCTGCAAGCACCACGACCGTAAATACCACGGTCGTGATCCCCGCAACGACCACGACGACCTCTTCGGTTACGGCGACCGTCGCGCCGACCCCGTCCGCGGGCGCGCCTGCGAATAACGCATACGTAATACCGGGCACGGGCACCGCGGTCCGCAGCGGCTCGTTCACAGGCCTCCCTGACCTCACGGTCACGAATCTCGTCGTCGGCTACCTTCCCAGTAACGACAGCAGCGACGCGGCGTTCGTCCTGAGTTCGAGCGTTCCGGATAACCGCCGCTTCGCGGTCAAGTTCTCGGTCGTTAACCGCGGCACGAATGTCTCCGGCACCTGGGACTTCGAAGCCAAGCTCCCGACCAAGCAGAGCTATACCTTCAGCTCCCCTACCCAGGTTTCCCTCAATCCCGGCGACCATATCGACTTCATGCTCCATCTCGACGATGGCGAAGCGAAGACCGGCGACCAGAGCTTCTCGGTCACGCTCGACCCCGACAAGGACGTGAGCGAGTCCGACGAAAGCAATAACTACGCTTCGGCTTCGATTGAGATCAGAGATTAAGATTTCACAAGAAAGGCGCCGCCCGCAAGCAAGGATTGCGGGCGGTTCTCTTGTTTTTCCCGGTTGCCGAATGTACGATGCAAATAGTTATCTGGTTCCATCAATATCCTGACAACCCAACGCACGGAGAGAGAAAATGTCTGACTGCAAAAATGCGTCCGCTTTGCTGGAGTATTTCCGCGCCGAACATACATGGCCGGAACAGAAAACTGCTCTTGAAGATTTCCTCACCAGCGTCGGTCCAGAAGAGCCCGGAACGGACATATGGGCACACGTCATGGAGGAATGCATTCGGGCAATGCTTGTATTCGGGAACATAAACAAATTCGATCCCCCCGACATCGACTCCGTCATTGGCAGGAACCTCACCGAATGGTCTGGATATGCTCAGCAACACTTTCGTCCGGGAGCAAGGTGCGCCGCTGCGCGAATCGCGGGAATTGGAACGTATTTCGAGCTCTCGAAATGGGCACTTGAAAGCGTGATCCTTTTCTGTCACGAGGGAAATGGCGTGCACCCAAAAGACGGTTGGCAGTGCGCGAATGCGCTGACACGTCGTTCTCCGGGACGAAATCTCACCCGGGAAGAACTTACCGCATTTTACAGAAACACGCTTCGGCAACCGGACGCGGAACTCATTCGCCTGAGCAAGGAGATCTTCCTCAGTCTCTAGGTTCAAAGCGGGGAGTTAAATGCCGGGTGGCAACGCCCGGCATTTGTCTTTATATATCCAGATTCGCGAGCTTCGCGTTCGACTGTATGAAGGACTTACGGCTCGCAACGTCCTTGCCCATAAGAATATCGAAGATGCGGTCCGCTTCCTGCGCGTCCTCGACCATGACCTGCTTGAGGACCCGCTTCCCGGCATCCATCGTCGTTTCTTTGAGCTCCTCGGGATTCATTTCGCCAAGGCCCTTATAGCGCTGTATGGAAATCTTCGGGGTCCTCTTAGCACTTGCCTCCTCTCCCGCGCTGTCCTCCTCTCCGCTTACGTCCTGTATTTCTTCCGCGAGCGCGGCATCCTTCCCGAGAATCTTATTCTTTTCCTCGTCCGAATACGCATAAAATACTTCCTTTCCCCTCTTGATCTTATAAAGCGGGGGCTGGGCGATGTAGATGAAGCCGCCGTCGATCACCGGACGGAAATGGCGATAAAAGAGAGTGAGGAGGAGCGTGCGGATATGGGCGCCGTCGACGTCCGCATCGGTCGCGACGATGATCTTGTGGTAGCGGAGCTTCGAAAGGTCGAACACGTCGCCGATCGCGGCACCAAGCGCGATGACGATGGAGCGGATGGAGTCCGACTCGAGCATGCGGTCGATGCGGCGCTCGACGTTGAGGATCTTGCCGCGAAGCGGGAGGATCGCCTGGGTCCTGCGGTCCCTGCCCATCTTCGCCGAGCCGCCTGCCGAATCTCCCTCGACGATGAAGAGCTCGGCTTCCGCCGGGTCCTTCACCTGGCAGTCCGAGAGCTTCCCCGGAAGCGTCATGCCTTCAAGCGCGCCTTTGCGGAGCACCGAGTCTTTGGCGGCTTTCGCGGCCTTGCGGGCCTTGAGTGCCAGCAGCACCTTGTTTACGATCGCCCGCCCGTCGTCGGGATTCTCTTCAAGATAGGTTGAAAAAGCGGAGCCGAATACGCTTGCGACCGCGCCCTGCGCCTCGACCGAGCCGAGCTTGCCCTTCGTCTGACCCTCGAACTGGATTTCCGGCAGCTTCACCGAAATCACTGCCGTGATTCCTTCAAGCGCATCGTCGCCCGTGAAGTTCTCCTCGCTTTCCTTGAGAATGCCCGCGGTGCGGCCGTATGAGTTGAGGGTACGCGTAAGCGCGGTCTTAAAGCCCGTCACGTGCGTACCGCCTTCGGCGTTGTACGTATTGTTCGCGAATGCGGTAAGCCGCGGGGTGATGTCGTCGACGTACTGGAGCGCGACTTCGACCGCGACCCCGTCCGCTTCGTGCTCTGCGTAGAAAATATGAGGATGCACCGGCTTCTGGTGCTTGTTATAGAAAGCGACGAGCGACTTAAGGCCTCCCTCGAAATAGAAGGACATCGACGGAACTTCGAGCTTGAGATCCCGGAGATAGAAGACGCTTTCGTCGTCGATCTTCCCCGCCCCGCGCGCGTCGATGATCGAGATGCGCACCGCCTTCACGAGATATGCCTGCTGGCGCAGGTGCGCGACGATCTTGTCCCAGTTCCAGTTGATGCCGTCCTTGAATATCGTATCGTCGGCCTTGAATTTGATGATCGTGCCGCGCTCCTTGGTCTTCCCGATTTGCTTTACCTTCCCCTTGGGCTTTCCGATCGCGTACTCCTGCATGTGGATACCGCCGTCCTGGTGCACGGTTGCCATCGTATGCACCGAAAGCGCGTTTACGACGGAGGCGCCCACGCCGTGAAGCCCGCCCGAGACCTTGTACCCGCTGTCGTCCCCGCCGAACTTTCCTCCGGCATGGAGCGTCGTCATGATGGTTTCAAGCGCCGAGACCTTCGTCTTTGGGTGTATCCCTACCGGGATGCCGCGTCCGTTGTCCGCTACGCGCACATAGCCGTCCGGAAGAAGAGCGACTTCGATGTCGTTCGCGTGCCCGCCCATGGCCTCGTCGCGGGAGTTGTCGAAAATCTCCCAGATGAGGTGGTGGAGGCCGTCGGGACCCGTGGTCCCGATGTACATTCCCGGGCGCTTCCGGACCGGCTCGAGGCCCTCGAGCACGGTAATGGCCGACGCATCGTACGCCTTCGCTTTTGCGGGTGTTTTTGCCTCTGCCTTCGCCATGATTCTTAGGCTTATTGTATCACGAAGTGAAGACTTGTTTGTAGGTAAAATGTTTGTTCCGCCGCTTCCGTAACACTTGACTTATGTATATAAACAGGTAATGTCTAAGATAGGCTTTGAACCCAACAGGAGAATATCAATGAAAAAGGGTACGCCGCGCTCGCGGCTTAATGACGACATCGAACAACTCGTCACGGCAGCATACGAGCGGGGCGATATCCCCGCGGATGTCCCTCGGGTCGTGGCAATACGGCGGCTCGATGAAACCGACCGGAGACGGATCAAACGCCTCAAGGCGGAACTTCGCCGGAGCCGCGCTTCCGAAATCCGGCAATAATCCAAAAAGGCGAGGAGTTCTATCCGTGGACGTGAAAGATATTTTCGTCGGGCTGCCGTGGCAATCACTCGTCGCTAAGGATGGCGCGGTCTTCTGGGCATGCGAGATCGGCGGTCCATATGCCAACGGTTCGATCATGGAGATGGCCAAGTTTGGGACAGGAATCTACCGGAAATGTGGTTCTATGAACCCATGCTCGGAATATCGAATTCTCGAGGGACGGGGATGGGTGCTTTCCGGAACAACCAGAACGCCTTATGGACCGAACGATCTGATCGAGATTCCGAGGAACACGCTCCGCGGGTTCGAGGTCGAAGAAGTCACCGTCGCGCTCGTGCTCGTCTGGCTTCATTACTATCCCGAAGAAACGTAGCCGCCGGAGAGGCGACGGGCAAAGGTTGCTCGTCTCGCTCTCACGGGCGGCTTTTGTCTTTCCTGATTAGCGCACCGAAAACCCCTCCTTTGCGTTAAGCGCTTTTGATACGCGATCCATCGCCTCGACGAGCTCGACGTCGGTGAGCGTGCGGTCGAACGCCTCGAAGACAAGACGGAAGGCATAGGAGAGCTTCCCGTCTTTTTCGAACCGGTCGAAAAGGTCGAGGCGCGCGAGCTCGCTTCCCGCCTCCTTGAATATCGCCTGCTCGACTTCGTCCTGCTCGGTTCCAAGCGGCGTCCATACGGCGATATCGCGAAGCGCGAACGGATAGATTGAAAACGGGCGGTATGTTCCGAGCCCCACGGGCCGGGGTGCATAGTCCTTGCCAAGCGCGGCAAGGTCGAAGCCCGAGAGATCGACTTCGATAGCACCGTCCTCCCTTTTGACCGCGCTTTCCGGGATGGCGCCAAGGAGTTCACCGAGCGCATCAAGCGCGCCGGGAAGCACGGCATCGGACTTCTTTCCCGAAAGCTGCGCATACCCAAGCGCGAGCGACAGATGCTCGGTATCTTTCGTAAATACCGCGCCGATCTCGAAAAGTTTCAGCTTGTCGGCAGGCCCCAGCACCCTCGGAGCCGCAACCGCGGCGCGCTTGAGCGCGTCCTGCATATTTTCGATGAGACCAGGGCGAAGCACGGGCTTCGTAGTGTCCAAAGGATTCGCAAGATACACATCGCCCGTGGGCGTAAAGCTCTGCGTGCTTATCTCCGTATAGCCATGCTCGGCAAGAATATCCTTGATCCTCGAAATGCCGCGGAACCTCGCCTGATCGGGCGCTCCCGGAAGTGCCGGAAGCTCGACCGCGGGCACCCGGTCGTATCCGAGGACCTGCCCCGCCTCCTCCGCGAGGTCTTCGGGGAGCAGGAGATCGCGGCGCTCAAAGGGCGGCGTGACAGTGAGCATTTCTCCGGCTTCGATACAAGCAAGGCCGAGTCGGTCAAAAGCATTCTTCACTTCCGCGAGCGTAAAGGAAGAACCGAGACGGCCGTTGATCCGCGCAAGAGAAACTTGCACGGGGAGTTGCGTCTGCGGATTCGGATAGATATCGACGACGCCGACGAGCTCGCCGCCCGCAACCTGTTCTATAAGATCGAGCACGGCGCGCATCCCGTACGCCGCGAGTTCCGGAGACGGATTATTTTGGAACCTCGCCGACGCGTCGGTAAAAAGCTTCAGGGCCTGGGCGGTCTTGCGCACCGATACAGGGTCGAAGTGCGCGACGGATACGTAGAGATCGGTCGTGTCTTCGGAAATGGCCGATGCCATGCCGCCTTTGATTCCCGCGATGTCGAGCACCGTGCCTGCCGTCCCTTCCGCGATGACGGTGGTGTTCTCGGGAAGTACGTAATCTTCGCCCGTAAGGACGGTGATGTTCTCTCCGGCTGCTGTTCCCCGGATGCGGATCGAGAGGGTGCCGTCGTGCCACTCGATCTTTTTCGCGTCGAACGCATGGAGCGGCTGGCCCATGTCGAGGGTCACGTAGTTGGTCGCATCAACTATGTTATTGATGGACCGCTGCCCCACCGCTTCAAGAGCTTCACGGAGCCAGACGGGCGAAGGCCCGACTTTCACACCGCGTACCAATGCGCCCATCTGCCGGGCGCTTTTCTTCGGATCATCGATAGTAATTTTGAGCGTATCCGTTCCGGGCCAAAGAGGAAGCGGTTCCCGAAGCGGGTCGCTCTTAAGCGACAGATTGAGTATCGCGGAAAGTTCCTTCGCAAGCCCGCGGTGCGAGAGGCAGTCGGCCGCACGGTTCGGAAGCACCTTCACGTCGAGGAGATCGCCGTTCGCCTCTTCTATCTCGAACGCGTGGAAGGTGAAGGCTTCGGCGATCTCCGCCGTGCTCGGGAGCGGCGCTTCGAAATACTTCTGAAGCCAGGAGCGGGAGATTTTCATAATGTTGATGCGATAGCGGCCCGCAACGCTTCAGCTATTGGCACAAGTTCTTCGCTTGGCACCGGTTCTTTGGTTTCGTTCATCATATCGCCGCTTTTATTCACTGGAATCAGGTGAACATGCGCATGCGGCACATGAAAACCTTCAAGGGCCAGTGCGACGCGGGAAGGGTTGAGGACTGCTTTAAGCGGCACCGCAAGACGCCGGCTCGCCTCCATAAGCGCGCCGAACTCTTCGGATGAAAGATCGAATCCGTCGTCAACATGCTTCCGGGGTATCACGAGCACATGGCCGGGTTGTGCCGGTTTTATATTGAGGAATGCGATATGGCGCTTATCCGACCACACAATCTCATGGTGCGGTTCGTTCTTCTCGACGACGGAACAAAAGACACAGTTCATGGCTCGATTTCCGCGAAGCCGTGCACGAAACGCGTATCGCCCGAATGGAAGAGGCGCACATCCGGCACGCCGTATTTCACCATGATAAGGCGCTCGAGCCCGCCGCCGAATGCGAACCCTTGATATTTTTTCGGGTCCACTCCGGAGTTCTCGAGAACCTTCGGGTGCACCATGCCTGCGCCCATAACCTCAAGCCACTGCCCTTTTACATCGAACCACACGTCGACTTCGACCGCTGGCTCGACGAATGGGAAAAACGAGGGACGAAACCGCACTTTCGCGTTCTCATCAAGATACTCCTTGAAAAACCGTTCGAGCGTTCCCTTGAGATGCGCGAGCGTGATATCCTCGCCTATCGCCAGCCCCTCGTTCTGATAGAACTGCGCTTCGTGCGTGGCGTCCGTAGCCTCGTTCCTGTACACCTTTCCCGGGGCGATGATGCGGTATGGGGGGAGCATTCCCCGTTTCATCTGCTCTTCCATATACCTGACCTGCACCGGCGACGTTTGGGTGCGGGGAACGCGGGGAGGATTCTCTTTCGTCCAAAACGTATCCTGCATGTCGCGTGCCGGATGCGTCGCGGGCATATTAAGCGCATCGAAATTGTAGTGTTCAGTCTCAAGTTCGGGGCCATACGCGATGCCAAACCCCATGCGGCCGAAAATATCGGCGATCTCCCGCGACGCGACGCTTATCGGATGCAACCTCCCTTCCATAGGGCCAGTATACGGTTCTCCTTCATATTTGCTATACTGGAGCTGTGAGCGGGATGGTATTCATATATCCGGTGCTTTTCGTTTCCCTCTTCTTCGAGGTGTTTCTCCTTTTGTCCTTCCTCGAAGGCAAGCGCACGAAAAAGGAGCCCGGGGCGGTGGCGGATGAGGACCTTCCGACGTCTACCATATTCATCCCCTGCTATAACGAGGAGAAGACGGTCGCGAGGACGCTCGACTCGCTTCTCGCGCTCGACTATCCGCATGACAAGCTCAACATCTTCGCCATAAACGACGGTTCGACCGACGGGACGGCCGACGCGCTCGCGCGCTACGCGGGCGAGCCGCGCGTGCGCGTCTTCACGAAAGAGAACGGCGGCGGAAAATTCTCCGCCCTCAATCTCGGCCTTTCGCACGCGACGAGCGAGCTCGTCGGCTGCCTCGACGCCGACTCGACCGTCGCCCCCGATGCGCTCCGGGAGATCGCGCGGTATTTCGCGGACAAAAGCGTTATGGCGGTCACGCCCGGCATCAAGGTTTCAAAGCCCGCGAGCATCGTGCAAAGGGTGCAGCAGGCGGAGTATGCGCTGTCTGCATTTATCCGCCGCACGTTCGCCTGGCTTGACGCGCTCTTCATCACGCCCGGCCCATTCTCCATATTCCGCCGGGAGGTATTCCTCCAGCTCGGGCCGTATAAGGAGGCGTACATGACGGAAGATATGGAGATCGCGCTTCGCATGCAGTCGCATAACATGAAGATCGAGAACGCCCCGACCGCCCACGTGTACACCAAGACGCCGCGCTCCTATAAGGCGCTTTTCAAGCAGCGGGTGCGCTGGTCGTACGGGTTCATGCGAAACGCCAAAGACTATCGCTTCATGTTCTTCAACCGCAAATACGGCACGCTCGGCATGTTTCTCCTCCCTATGGGCCTTTTCACCATCTTCCCCGCTATTTACTTCACCGCCGTTTCCATAGCCTATGCGGGATCTGACGCGCTTAAGGCCGCGGACCGCCTCCGCGTCGTCGGTTTCTCGTCGTTCCATATGCCGTCATTCGACCTTTTCTATTTCGATACGCACCCGTTTCTCTTCCTCAGCTGGCTCCTGTTCCTTTGCACCATCGCCATCATCATTATGGGTTCGCGCCTCGTGGCGGAGAAAAATCTCGGCATCAACCTTTTCCTCTACCTCGCCCTCTACGGCGTGTTCGCGCCGTGGTGGCTCGGGCGGGCGGTGTATAACGTCGCGTCCGCGAGGCAGAAGAGCTGGCGGCAGGAAATCGACGAGCGCCGCAAAGGCCCCGAATAGCGTATGAGAGAGCGACCCGACTGGATGAAATATGCGTTCGCGTTCATCATTACCGCGGCCATTTTCGCGACCGCATTTTATGTAAGCACGTTGTTCGACCGCGCGCGGGTCGAGAGCATCCAGAACACGGCGGACAAGATATCGATCGACATCATCTCGCTTGAGACCCAGTTCGACCTTATAAGCGATGTCGCGTGCTCGGCGCTTGAAAGCCATGCCGTGCTCCCGAGCGAAATCAACACGCTCGCGAGCCGCCTCGGAAGCGCCGAGCAGTCGCTCGGGGCCGACAACGAGCGCGTGATACAGCTCAAGGAGCAGTATTCGCTCCTTGAGATCAAGGATTATCTCATCACCGAGCGCGTGAAGGAACGCTGCGGCGAGGGGAAAGCCCCGGTTTCGGTCCTCTATTTTTATTCGAACCAGGGCGACTGCAGCGACTGCACCGATGCGGGCTACGCGCTCGACGCGCTCCGCCAGGAGTTTCCGTCGCTTCGCGTCTATTCCTTCGACTATAACCTCCCGCTCGGCGCGCTCGAAACCCTTATTTCGCTTCTCAAGATAAAGCCCGCGCCGCCCGTGTTCGTGATCGACGGCGAGACGCACTATGGCTTCGACTCCCTTGCCACGCTGAAGAGCTATCTTCCGAAGCGTCTTCTTGACGAGGAGGCGAGCCCCACGGCTGCCACGGCTTCGACGACACGGAAGCAATAGGAAGCGGCGGCCGATTATGGCCGCCGCATCGCTTCGTCGTGTCGCTTATCCTTCGGAAAAGCTCCACCATCCCTTGAAGAATGCGTCTTCGAGACGCCTCCTTCCGATCCGCCGGACTTCGTCCCGCGGCTCGCTGAAACGGAGCCGCAGCGCAAACCATGCCAAAAACAGAGCCACGAGCACCGCGGCAAAGACTAGGACGAACGCCGCCGCATTGAGCACGAAGAAAAGCGCTGCGAGAATCATTCCAAACATGCAAGCCCCCGTAAGGTTCGTTTCGGGAAAAGCCTAGCACATTCTGGTATAGTGCGCACACGCCGCCTTAGCTCAGTTGGTAGAGCAACACTTTTGTAAAGTGTGGGTCCTCGGTTCGAATCCGAGAGGCGGCTCCGACAAGTCCTTTCTATGCGGCCCTTTTAAGCTCAGCCGCCATTTTGATAAGTTCTCTTTCGTGGTCTCCCCGGCCCCTTTGAAGCGTATCGACTTCCCGTTCTGCGGCTTTTGCCTCCTCTTCAGCCTTTCCGAGTTCTTTTTCCGCTTTGGCCAGCTCTGCTTCCAGTTTTTGAATGACTTGCTTTTTCCTTGCCACTTCGGCGAGCACAGCTATGCGCTCGCGCGCAGCGACCAGAAGCGCCCTGTTTTCCTTGTCGATCTCACGCTTCAGATTCTCTACGGCTTGAACGGTCGCGGTTGCCATATGGTGCTGGTGTTATTTAATATGGGGGAATTGTATCACCAAAATGCTTGCCGTATTGAAACCTCCTCCGAGAGGATCAGGTTATAGAGGGCAGAAGGACAGGACACCCCTCCCGAGGACGGGCCAAGGCTTGGCGCGCGCTCGGGGGAGGACAGGACGAGATTATCGTCAGATGTGTGGTCGCACGCATCTCACCTAACCGTCTTCCCCGACATGCTGCTCGCCATGTTGCAAGCCATCGGATTGGGGATGACGATCATCGTCCTTGAGGTCCTTGTCCCCGGGATCTTTTCAGAACTTTCGAAGACCGTAATCGTCTTCCTCCACAGTGCGCAGCTTGCCTTTACCGCCGCAGGTCAAATCGCGTCAGTAGCAGGCTCGATACCGCACTAATTCTCCGCGCCGACCGCACAATACTTTGGCGGTCGGTATTGTTTCATACATGAAAAACCGCCGCGCAAAACGCGGCGGTTTTTCACAAGGGGGCAACCAGCCCTTACAAATCCGTGCGCTACATCGGCTCGTCGCCGTACATGAAGCCGGCAGCGAGAAGCACGACGCCGAGCACGACATGGAGCCAGTGATCTGCGGGATTCAGCGTCACAAGGCCGAACAGTTCCCCCGTGCCCGAAACGAGAAGGAAACCGAGAACGGCGATCACGAGGTACACGACGCCCATGATCTTGAGCCACATCGATGACTGCATCGGGCTCCAGAATGCGACCGCGAGAAGAATAAGGCCGATCAGGAGGTGCACGACGTTATGGAGCGCATTAGTCTCGAAGAACGCGCCCATACCAACGAGCGGGTTCGATACGAACCCGAGAAGCCCTACGAGCACGAACACGATACCGAACACGATTGCGAGCGTTTTAGCCATTGCCGCGTGTTATCTGCTAAAAGCGGCGGTTGCCGCTTAGGTACAGGATACCCTTTTTGAAACCCTTCGGGGCATCTTTGCGGACGAACTGTGCACAACCCGCCTGATTCAAGAAAAGCTGAATGTCGAAGCCGCATCCCGAAGCATCGTTCGTGCCTCTTCCGCTGTAGGGCCTGTTCCCGCCCCTTCTTCAAGGCGCACCCCTATTTCAACGGCGTAGCAGGCTCCGGCATGGAACGTGCGATAGCTTTCGATGCCGGTTTCCGGATAGTCGTAGCGCGTGAATGTTTCGCTCCCGAGCGTCACGGTTCCCTGGTATGTACCCGGCCGCTCGGGCGAGAGGCACGTTTCCATGCTTGCCGCGTCATTTGCGACGCCCACGCGAAGGACTCCTTCCCCTCCCGCGCGCACGAGCGCCGTCTGCGGCGGAAGATAGAGTGTGAGCACGGTCGCGCCGCTTCCGCGCTCAGCGCCGTAGCTCCAGCCAAGCCCCGCGCTCGTATCGCGGATAAAAGTGCGCGGATATGTGAGGGAGAAACCGAACGGGCGGTTTGTGTACGTGAAGTAGGCTGCGCCCGAAGGAGCCGGAGCGATAGAGGCCGGGGGAACGACCCCTTCGTTCGCCCGCACGTTTGAAACGGTGCCGGGGTGCTGCCAGCCGGTGTAGGAAGCCGCGACCACGGCAACGGCAAAAAACGGGAGAGCGAGGATGCGGAGAAACATGGGCACACCCTAGCGCATACGCGGTGAAGGCAGGGTGAACGATAAATGCCATGCGCGGCGTACGCCGCGCATGGCTCTTTCGAATAGTTCCCAAACCCTGCGGGCGCGTACCGACCGCGCTAGCGCCCGCTTACCGGGACCGGCGCTATGAGCCGTTCGTGAACTCGGTGCTGCTCGCGTGCCCTTGTTCTTCGAGCGCCCGCAGAGGCGCGTAAGGTCGTACGCCCTTACACTCTTCACTACGTTCCGCGGCAATCTTTCTTTCACCTCCGGCATACGGGAACGGCATCGGCGCGCGGCGCTCCGCAAAGGAGCCATATATCTCCCACGGGAAAACAAAACATGCGTGGAATGCAGCATCTTCCGTCGTGCTTGCGAGCGGCACGCCGACAATCCGTACGAGGCCGCCATGCGCAAGCGTCGCCTCGTCAAAGCGCCGCAGATCGCTCCCCTCGACATTCCAAAGCTTCCCGTCGAAACCAAGGAGCGTGAAGCTCGAAAAGTCGGGCGCGAGGCCCGTTACCCTTCCGGCGAGAAGGCCCCGCTCCGGATGCGCCCAGATCACCTGCTCCGCCTGAAGCGCAGGCCGATAGAACGGCACGTGCGCGCCGAGTCCTTCCTCGATGACTTCCCCGAATCCCGCGCCGTAAAGCGCGGCGCCAAGCAAAAGGCTCGCCGCGACCGATGTCGCGGCGACGGCGATAAACGGATAGCGGTACCCGCGGCGGGTGCGGCGGAATATCTGATAGCCGATAAGCACGAAGAACGCGAGCGTCACGATCCAAAGGAGCGGCGCGGTTTCTATGAGAAACGTCAGGAACGTGTCGTGCGTCGCGACGTAATAGCGCCAGCCGGCGTTCGCAAGCGCGAAGAGCGCGGCGGCGGCTGCGATGGCGCCGAAAAGTATGGAAAGGATGCCGAATACCCAGAGGGCGACGTTCTGCAGCACGAAGCGGGAGCGCGGGAGCGGCCGGACCTGTTCGCGTTCGATGTGCTCAAGCACGCGGCGCGATACGGGATCGCGGTCTTCGGATTGCTCTCGCATAGAGTCGTGGTTCATGGCGCTATAAGGCGGTCGGAAACGGCTGCGCGAAGCGCTTTCTTCGCCCGGTGGATCAGGGTCGCGACCGTGCCGACCGGAAGCTCCAGGATGTCGGAAATATCCGCATACGAACGCTCCTCGAAGAAGCGGAGCGTGAGTACGTCGCGGTATTTCGGGTCTATCTTCTCAAGCGCCTGCGCGAGCTCGCCTGCGGTGAGGCGCTCTTCCGCGAGCGCCCCCGTATCGGCGCGTTCATCCCGGAGCTCGGTCAACAGAAGCTGCCCTTCCTCCCCCAGCACCACCTGCGGACGCGCTTTCTTGGCCCTAAAGAAGCTCATAGCCTCGTTATGCGCGATGCGGTACATCCAGGAAGAGAATGCGAGCGTCGGGTCGAAACTGTTGAGATTCCGGTATGCCTTGAGAAACGCGTTCTGCAGGAGGTCTTCCCGGTCTTCGCGTACGCGAACGCCAAGGCGCTCCAGGTAGCGTCCCAAGGGGGCCTCGTAGCGCCTGATAAGGAGCGCGAACTGCTCCTTATCCTCAAGCGACCGGCGGGCGGCTTCTTCATCGGTAAGCGGGTGTGCGTCCATGGAGGGCCGCAGGAAGTACTACGCGGGCGCATGCGCCCGCGTTTCAAAGAAAACGGCTATCGGCGTTTCACTGCCTTCTTTGCGCGCTTCACTGTTTTCTTGACCGCCTTTTTCGCCTTGCGGACAGCCTTCTTCGCTTTCGCGGGAAGCTTCGCAAGCACGACGCGCTGCCAGTTTGCCTTGAGCTCGTCCGCGGCGCGCTTGAGGTCCTTACGGTCGATGCCGCGCGCAGCCTGGTATGCCTGCGACGCCTCGTCGACGATAAGCGCCATGGTCTTCGCGTCGAGCGTCTTCAGCTTCTTCGCCTCTTTCATGACATCGCGGCGAAGGTCCTCCGCCCACTTCACGGCGGCCTTGCGGTGTTTCTTCGCGTCCTTGCTTGCGTAGAAATAGTAGCCGGCTCCCGCAGCGGCAGCGGCCGCGAGCGTCGCCGCCCCTATTTCGGCGGCAAGCATTCCCTTCGAGGTCTTCTTTTTCGTAGCCATGGTGATGGAAGTTCTAGATAAGTAAAAATAAGCGCACTCCTATTTTTTCGCTTTGAAGAGCCGTTCGCCCGCCTTGCGCGCAAGCGCAGTGAGGTGCTTCAGCTTGAAGCCCTCGTTTCTGATGTTTGCCCGCGCATCGCGAATATCTTCGCGCACCGCTCTCGTTTCCTCCTCGATCTCTTCCGAGACCTTCTCGACGTTCCGGAGAATGCGGACGAGGTAGTAGAGCGCGAAGCACAGGAGCACGCCAGCCGCGAGGACCACGACGGTCGTCACGAAGAAGAAGATGTCCATCTTGAGGAATTGGTCCATGGTCCCGGGGCTGTCAGGAAAGTATACCCCATGTTCATGAAGATACGCTGAGGCTTTCCGGAGTATAGTGGATGAAAGAATCTTTTAAACCTAAAAGCGAGAAGCCGTCCGGGACTGCCGGGCGGCTCCACTCGCACGCTTTGTTCCTTAACCCAGAATTGCGAACGTAACCGACCACGCGCGGGAACTTCGGCGCGAATCCGAGATCTCTGTGGTAGAACGGGACGATCTCTTCCATGGTTTCAAGCAACGGATAGATATTCTCGATACCCGAGACGCCGAGTGCCGAGTTGGTCGTCGCGTTCGCGGGATAGAGCTTGGCGGCATACCAGCTGCGATCGCCCTCGTTGTTATGAATGCGGAAACCATCCCGAAGAACCTCAGCCGGGAGATTGTCCGTAAGGTATGCGATGCCGAGCGGACGGAAATTCTCATTGAGATCCCGCGCCGCGGCCCGGATCCCGTCGCAATATGCCCGCGCCGCTGCCGGATCGGTGATCGGAGGAACGAGGTTCGGCATCGCGACTGCAATGTCGAAGTGCCGCGCCGTCTCCGGCACGACCGATGTGAGGACACGGCCTTCGCGGAAATGCAACGTGCATGTCCGCGGGACGCCTGATAGTGATCGGTTGCAAAGCCACCTGAGCCTCCTGTGGTTGGATTGCGAAAAGGTCTTATGACCGCATGCACCTTATCACAAGCAAAGACAAAAAGAGAGGGTGCGGCAATCCCGAGGGATCTGCCGCACCACATGGCCGCATAAGGTCTAATCGACCAGATCGGCGTATTCCATCGCGACGCGCTGGAATGCCTTTGGGCCGTGCGTGAAAAACGCCGTACCCACCTGCGCCTCTTTCGCACCCGCGAGTTCCATCTCGCGAAGATCGCGTCCGCCGCTTATCCCGCCGACACCGACAATATCGAATGACGGCAAGAGCCTCGAGAATTGCCGAACCTGCCCGAGCGCAACGTGCTTCATGGCATGACCGGCAAGCCCTGCATACCCGTCGTTCGCGTCAATCGCTGGCGTCATCGGCCGGATGAAACCATACGCATTCGGAAACGTATTGCACGTCACGAGTTTCATGTATGCGTGCAGATGCGTTCTCAGCACTGCGGCGACTTTCGCGAGAAAGAACGGATCGCTGTACGGCGAGAGCTTAACGGCAATATCCGGTTCTCCAAGCGTCCCGGATACCCGGTGCGCCATGGTGAGGATCTCGGCGATACGTTCCGGATCGAAGGCGAAAATGGGCTTCTGAACGCCTTCGTTTCGCACGTTCGGACAGCCGAGATTGATTTCAATCTCGTCCACCCGGATCCCGACGCACGCCTTGATAAGTTCATGGTATTCGTCGACATCGAAACCCGCGATGTTCACACGTACGCGCTTACCGCTTGCCCGAATCTTGTCGATGAGGTCGGGCAGGAATCGTAGCGCCTCCCCGATGCCTGGATTCGGCAAGCCAAGAGCACTGAGCGACGTCGGGTCGTTCAGGCCGTCGTCCCAAAACACGTTGCCGGAATTGCCAGCGCGCGGTTCGAGAGTGTACGAACCAAGCGTGACTGCGCGGAGAATGTCGGACGGAAGCGCAAGGAGCGGTTCCACTTCATGCGGAAGCTTCACTTGTCCCGCAGCATTTGTCATCGGAATCATATCGATTCTCCTGTTGCCCCCTACCCAGTGCAAGAGACTTCCGGAAAGACTTTAGCACAATTAGGCAAGATATGTGAATCAGATTCTTTTCAAATACGAAAAGGGTCTGATTATGACCCTATGACGCCTGATAACATCAGTGAAGTTTAATACTTCCCGCCCCCGATGAAGGTCAGCGCCTTCCCTTTCTTGCTTGCGCGTCCGGTGCGGCCGATGCGGTGGACGTAGTCCTCGTAGGTGCCGGGGAGGTCGAAGTTGATCACGTGCGAGACATCCGGGATATCGAGGCCGCGGGCCGCGACATCCGTCGCCACCATAATCTGCGCCTTGCCGCTCTTGAAGTCGCCAAGGGCCCGCTGGCGGTTGCCGTGCGTCTTGTTGCCGTGGATCGAGACCGCGCGGAATCCGCGTCGGTTAAGCTCGTCCATGAGCTTCTCGACGCCGTGCTTGGTGCGTCCGAAGACAAGCACCTTCTCGAATTCCGGCTGCGCGACGAGCTCGTGGAGCACGTCGATCTTCGACTGGCCCTCGGAGACGCGCACGACATCCTGGTCGATATTCTTCGACGTGTCGCGGGTCTTGACGGAGACGCGCGCGGGCGACTTGAGGAATTCGCCGATGAGTCGCTCGATCTCCGAAGAGAGCGTCGCGGAGAAGAAGAGCGTGTGCCGCTCCTTCTCCATCTTCGCCATGATGAAGCGCATGTCCTGGATGAAACCCATGTCGAGCATGCGGTCCGCCTCGTCGAGGACGACGGTGCCGAAGTGTTGGAGCTCGAGTTCCTTGCGCTCCATGAGGTCTTTGAGGCGTCCGGGAGTGCCGATCACAAACGACGGGTCGCGCCTAAGCACGCGGATCTGGGGCATGATGTTCGCCCCGCCCACGCAGCAGACCGAATAGAGGCCGAGGCCCTTCGTGAAGCCGAGGAATTCGGCGTCGATCTGGAGCGCGAGCTCGCGGGTCGGCACCATGATAAGGACGCGCGAGCTTCTTCTGCCGTGCGCGCGGGATTTGAGTACCTTGTCGATGAGCGGGATGAGAAAGGCCGCCGTCTTTCCGGTGCCGGTGTTTGCGATGCCGACGATATCCTCGCCGCGAAGCACGTGCGGGATGGAGCGGTCCTGGATCGGCGTCGGGAGCTCGTATCCCTTCTTCGCGATATTGTCCTTGAGGCGCTGGTCCACGTCGAAATCCGCGAACTTGTGTTCGGGCACGAAGTGCTCGACCTCCTCGGTGATGACCGCCTTGTTGATGAGCTTCGAGAGGTCGACGCGCATTTCCTGGAAGCCCTTGCCGCCGCGGGAGCCGCCCGGGCGGCCGCCAAACGAAGGCCTTCCGCCGTAGCTTGCGCCGCTGCGGTTGCTTCCGTAGCCTCTGTTGCCGTGGCTTGGCGCGCCTCCGCGGTTTCCGCCGAAGCGGCTGCCTCCCTGGGGGCGTCCTCCCGAAGAGCGGCGGGGACTGGAGTTCCCGTAGCTCGGATTCTGTTGATACATGATTGTGTGTGGTGAATGCGCCAATGGGCAGCGTATGAAAACGCAAAAGCCCGAAAACGCGAGAATAAACAACCGTCTCGTGAGTTTTCGGGCTCTGCGCCCTAGTGTGGAGCGCTATCTAGCTGGTTCCCGGGAATTCCGGGGTGAAAACCGTTGAAGCAAGTTGTGCCCTGAGTATAGCAGGACAGGCCCCTTTTGGCAACTAGGCGATCGGATTTTCGCCCCGGATAAGCCGGATGAGGATCATGATGACGGCGACCACGAGGAGGATATGGATGAAGCCACCGATGGTGTAGGAAGTAACGAGGCCGAGAAGCCAGAGAACGAGAAGCACGACTGCGATAGTGACGAGCATAGGATAAGGAATTTAATGCGGGTAAGTCTTGTGGCACACCCTTCTAGTGTACCCTCCCTTCAGGAAGAAATGATGAAGAACTATTCCGAAAGAGCGGTGCCTGTTTTCTGCGCAAGTTCCTGTATCTGGCGAGTATGACGGAACAGTATTTCATTGCCCGCGGCGTTCTCCATCCGTTCATGTTCGAGTCCGCCCACGATCTTGTCCGTCATCGTAAGGAGTGTATCCATTTTATCGGCAATCTCTCCGACTTCGACCTTGAGGTCCGCCACGTCGGTTTTGAGAATAGAGACATCGACCTTAAGTTCTGCGACGTCGGTCTTGAGGGTCGCGGTATCAGTCTTAAGCTCGGCAACATCCGTCTTAAGTACGGCAACATCGGTCTTGAGCACGGAAACGTCGACCTTAAGCACTCCGACATCGGCCTTCACCTCAAGAAATTCTTCCCGACCGGCGAAGACCGGAGCGAATTCTCTCTTGAGCTTGACGATATCTTCGTCAGAAATCATGTCGGACAGTATACCACCGGGAGATAAAGATTCTCTAAAACCCGGAAATGAGCGATCTATTTGATATCCGTCCGCTTCGCCTTGGCCCTGTCGTTCTCGGTAAGAAATTGCTTCCGGAGGCGCACGCTCTCGGGAGTGATCTCGAGATATTCGTCCTCGGCCATGATCTCGAGTCCGCGCTCGATCGTAATAAGGAATGGCGGCACGAGGCTGATCGCCTCATCGGTGCCCGAAGAGCGGACGTTCGACTGGTTCTTGCCCTTGGTCGGGTTCACCATCATCTCCTCGCCCTTCGAGGTGTTGCCGATCACCTGGCCCTCATACACTTCCGTTGCCGGAGTGACATACAGCACACCGCGCTCCTGGAGCGTCGCGAGCGAGTAACCGAGCGTCTTTCCCCCGGCCATGGAGATCATCGAACCCACCTGCCGCTTCTTGATCTCGCCCGCGTACGGCTGGAATCCGACGACTCTCGAAGAGAGAATGCCTTCCCCGCGCGTATCGATCACGAACTGGTTCCGGTATCCGAGAAGCCCGCGCGTCGGGCCAAGGAGCGTGAGGCGCACGCTCTGGTCGTGCTGCACGAGGTTCTGGAGGACGAAGGCGCGGGTACCGAGGCGCTCGATGATCGCTCCCTGATATTCGCTCGGGGTATCGATGATCACTTCCTCAAACGGCTCGAGCTTCACGCCGTTCTCTTCGCGGATGATGACCTGCGGCTGCGAGACCTGCATTTCATACCCGGCGCGGCGCATGTTCTCAAGGAGGATGGCGATATGGAGCTCGCCGCGGCCCGAGACCTTGAAATTGTCGGGGGAGATGAAGTCGACCTTGAGCCCGACGTTCACCTCAAGCTCGCGCTCGAGGTATTCGCGAAGCTGGCGGCTCGTCACGTACTTCCCTTCCTTCCCGGCGAACGGCGAGTTATTGACGAGGAAGTTAAGGGTGATGGTGGGCTCGTCGATGGAGATTGCCGCACGCGGAGCCTGATCCGCGTTCGTCGTAACGGTTTCTCCGATGAAAATATCCGGCAGTCCGGCGATCATGACGATGTCGCCCGCAACCGCCTCGGGAACGTCCTTCTTTTCGGTACCGACGAAGGTGAAAACCTTGGTGAGCTTGCCGCTCCTGGTCGCGCCGTCGGGCTTCTTGACAAATACGGCATCGCCCGGATGCACCGTTCCTTCGTATATGCGGCCCACGGCCATGCGGCCGAGGAAGTTGTCATAGCCGAGGTTGAACGGCTGGAGTATCAAAGGTTTCGTGGAAAGCTCCGTTGAAGAGGTCGCAGGCACGTGCTCAAGGACGACGTCGAGAAGCGGGCTGAGGTCCTTCTTCTCGTCGGTAAGTTTGCGCATCGCGACGCCTTCGCGGCCGATCGCGTATACGACCGGGAAATTGGCCTGTTCATCTGAGGCTCCGAGCTCAAGAAAGAGTTCCAAAACCTGCTCTTCGGCCCGCGCCGCATCAGCCGCCGGTTTGTCGATCTTATTAAGCACGACGATCGGCTTGAGGCCGAGTTCAAGCGATTTCTTGAGCACGAAGCGCGTCTGGGGCATCGGCCCTTCCTGGGCGTCGACGACGAGAAGCACCGAGTCGATCGAGCGGAGCACGCGCTCCACTTCCGAGCCGAAGTCCGCGTGTCCCGGGGTGTCGACGATATTGATCTTCGTTCCCTTGTATTCGATCGAAGTGTTCTTCGCGTAGATGGTGATCCCTCGCTCGCGCTCGAGCGCGTTGTTGTCCATCGACACCGTCGCGTCGGACACGGCCCCCGTCTGGCGCATGAGGGCGTCAGTGAGCGTGGTCTTGCCGTGGTCCACGTGCGCGATGATGGCGATGTTTCGGATTTCCATGAAAATAAAATGGCCCGCGGGCCGTTCTCTTGAATATACGACAGATAGCCTATCCTCGCAACAGGACCCCTTGAATTCTAATCTGAAACGCAACACGCCTTCCCAAAGCGCACGCACGAGGTCTGCCAGGAGAGAGACTTCCGCGGCGTGTGGTTCATGAGGTCCACCACGTCCGCAAGGTCGTCTTTGGATATGGTACCCAGGTTCAGCCGTTTGGGGAATGGTCGCCGCAGGCGGCCATTGGTATTCTCGTTCTTCCCGCGCTCCCACGGATGGTGTGCGTGTGCGAAGTACACGGTGGCATCGGTATCACGTTCAATGAACTGCCAGAGTGCGAACTCGCTCCCGCGGTCGTACGTGATGGTCCCGGTGACTTTCTGATGCGACTTCAGTACCGCATGCACGACATCTGCCGTGCCGTTCGGGATTAGGTCGGCAACGAGATACAAGCTCTGGTGCACGTGGGTGAGGATGCGTTCACGACCTGCGCCTTTGACGGTATCGCCCTCCCAGCCAGGTTCTGTGCGCTCCTCAATGGAACGCACGTTCTTGGTCCATCCTTGTTTCTGCGTACGCTTTGAGCCATATCGGCGGCGCTTCCTTCCTCGCTGCGGCAGACGAGCCAACAGATCAGGACGGGTGCGATATAGCCACGCGTATATCGTCTCGTGCGATATGTCGAGAAGGTGTGCGATCACCTCTGGAGAGACGAGTGGGTCAAGGAGTGCCTCGACAAGGTCAGCCAACTGCTGATTGTTTGCAAGGAGGCGTCCCGCCTCCTTGCTCTTCATGCGGCGTGCCTTCGCACGCACGTCCGCGTGCGTGGCGTGATACCGCCCGTTCTTCTTCGCGTTCCGTTTCAACTCCCTTGAGATGGTCGAGCGGTGGACGCCCAGTTGCCGCGCGATCCCAGCTTTCTTCACACCAGCGCGCAGGAGCGCGCCTAGCGAAACGCGCATGTCGCGCGTATTGTGTGTATGCATACCCGTTGGTGCTTAGGTGATTCAACACTCCTAGCGTACCTGCGGGTATGCGCTTTTCAATACGGGTTGTTGCGTTTCAAGCTAGAATTCAACCCCCCTACAACACCGGTTCCCAGCCGCCCTTCTTCTTGAAGAACTTCCCCTCAAGACTGTACTTGTCGTATCCGGAGAGGATGAATGCTATCGGAAGCCCGATGAGGATGATGTGCGGCCAGACCGCCTCGCCGAAATAAAGGAGCGAAAGCATAAGCCAGAACAGAAGGAAAAACGAGGTGAAAAGGAGCTCGATGCCGAAGATGAAGAAGAGCGCGAGCACTATCTCGATGATGGCCGCGCCAAGGACGAGGAAATGAGGCTCGAAGCCAAGCGCTCCCGCGACGCTTATGACCCGGCCGGGGAGCGGCAGGTTCGCGACCGTAAGCGCGAGGTTGTTGTGGAGGATCTTCGCATAGAGCGAGGAATAGAGGAGCGAGATGCCGAAGCAGATGCGGAGCACCGCAAAAGAATATGGCGCGAGTTTTTTTGCGAACCGCACATACATATGCTCGAGCTTCCCGAACTCGCCCTTGAGCCAGACCTTCGGGCTTGCCCCGTGATGGCTTCCGAGGATGAGAAGCACGAGTATCTCGCCGAGGTAGTTCGCGTACGTGAGCATATAGATGCCGTTGCGGTATGCCGCGTATGCGAAGAAAAGGAGCGCAACAAGGGCGGCAAACCGCACATAGAAACCAAGAATGGTGAGGACGCCGATAAGGACGAGAAGAGCGGTCGCAAAGGACGCGTATGCGCCGTACGCGGCCGAAAGCGGAAGCTCGGGGCCGTAGGTCGCCTGGTAATAGGCGGCGGCGAGGAAAGACAGGCCTATGGTGATGCGGGCGACGGGCGCTGCATAGCGCCGCACCCGCAGGAAGAACGGATCGCACCGGCGCTCGAGGCTCCTTGAGACGGAAACGAAAAAGACGGCGATAACCGTGGCCATCCCTATGCAGGCCCAATAGATAAAATGCATGAGGTCGGCTTGCAGCACCGCGAGCATGTCAAAGGAAGGAGACGCGAGCGCCGTCCGTACTTCCTCGGCGGAAAGCACGTACATCTCGTGCGCGGAGACGATGCGCGGGAGAACGAAGGCGACTACTATGACGCCGATGTTTGTTAGCGTGCGATACATGTATGCGTATATCGTAACAAATCCGATTTGCTACTTTCGTTCATAGAGAAGCCGCGCGAGACGCAGGTCGTCGTAGCCGTGCTCGCTCCCAAGCCGCGCGAATGCGGGCGCGAGCTTCTCTGCGCCCACGGCCCGGAATACCTCGAAAATATCCGGGAGCGCATCGTGGAGTCTGACCGGGATAATGCGCCGCACGTCTTCCGTATCGAGCTTCCCGCCCTTCACGAGCTTCTCCACGTGGTCCGTGATGGTGCCGAACGTGAGCGCGCGGGCGGCTGCCACTCCCTCGATCGTCTTCCCCGCTTCGATAAGCGCGAGGGTTTCTTCGTACGTGCTTCTCTTTGGTGGTTTGGGCTTCCCCGCTTCCCGCGCCTCAAGCGTGCCGCCCGAGGCCTTGATGAAATTGCGCTCCATAGTCTCACGGCTCCCGTCTTCTTCGAGCGCTGAAAATGCCGCGCCCGCTTCAAGCGAAGCCTCGCGGAATTCCGCATCCCTCGCGGCCACGGCCGGATGTACCCTGAGCGCTTCCTCGCTCCAGCCAAGGAGGTGGAGTCCGTCGAGCGACCGTACACGCGAGAGCGCCACATATCCTTGCCCGTATTCAAATGCCCTCGAGAGGTCCATAGCCGCACTGTCCATACTCATCCCCTGGCTTTTGTGGACCGTGATCGCCCAGGCAAGGCGGAGCGGCACCTGAGTTACTTTCGCCCGTACCTTGCCGTTTTCTTCGACCGCCCAGTCCGCGGGCTCTATGGTGAGTTCGCGGCCGTCTTTCGTCTCGATTATGGGGCTCGCGGAGGCGCCCCAGCCTGTCGAGAAGCCGATCACGGTTCCCAGGGTCCCGTTCACGTATCCCGCGGCCTGGTTATTCTTAGTGCACATCACGATCGCGCCTTCTTTAAGCGTAAGAGTTTCGGGCGAAAGGCAGCCGCGCTTAAGCGCCTCGATGAGGACCGGGGATCCGCTCGACTCCATTTCGTACGTCTTCGCGTTTCCTTTAATGCCCGCGAGCTTGTCGCCGTTGATACGGTCCACGTCCGCATTGTGCGTGAAGAGCCGGGGCGTCTCGTCCCCGAGCTCGTCGCCGTCGGTCTCGCGGGATGTGATCGCCGAAACATGCGACTGGTCCCAGTCTCCCGCGCGTATCGCCGAGAGCACGGCGGTGAACTTCGCGTCGTCCTGCCGGTGCTGTTCGGTGAGATAGCAGATGATCGGGTTGAGCTCCCGCCACGAAGGCGAATCGAAGGCGAAGCTTACTTCCTTTCCCCCCCGGGTCACGGGCGGCAGCTGGAAGAAATCGCCCACGAGAACCACCTGCAGCCCGCCGAACGGCTCCGGCCTTCTGCGCACTTCCCGGCATACCCGGTCCGCCATCCGGAGCACTTCGCCCGATAGCATCGACACCTCGTCGATAATGAGAACATGCGTCTTCGCGATTCTCCGCGCGACGTGCTCCTTGCTTGCGATCCGGTCGAGATCGGCTTCCGACAGCGATTCCGCTATCCCGATGCCGCTCCATGAGTGGATCGTCATTCCCTGGATATGGGTGGCGGCTATCCCGGTCGAAGCCGTGATCGCGGGCTCGATGTCATGGGAACGGAGCCATGCGACATATTCGTTTACGGTGTGGGTCTTGCCGCTCCCAGGCTCGCCCGTGAGAAAGACGTTCGCGCCTGTCTTGAGGATATTGAGCGCTTCGCCTTGCGTCATATACCCGTCATTTCTTTGAGAGCCCGAGAAGCATCGTCACGAGGCCGGTAATGCGTTCTTTCTCCTTCGGATCGCTCTCCGCGACGAGCAGCGTGAGCGCGGTGAGTGCGCTCGGGGTAATGCGTTCCCGGTCCAGTACCTTCGCACGGTCAAGGAACCAGACGAACGCGTATGCGCCCGTGCGTTTATTGCCGCCTGCGAACGGATGGTTTTTCACGATGAAATAAAGAAGGTGCGCCGCCTTCTCCTCGACGCTCGGATAGAGCTCTTTTCCGCCAAACGACTGCAAGACGTTGCCGACGATCCCTTCAAGGGCCTTCACCTCCCGCTCGGCGGCGAAGAGTTCCGACGCTTCGCCGCGCGCGATGAGTTCCGACTTAAGGACCGAGACGCTCCGCATGAGGATGTCGGCGGTAAGCGCGACCTTCTTGCGGGTCGTGCGGACCGGGACGAAGCGCTCGCGATCGTACGCATCGAGCGACAGCCAGGTGTCTGCGAAAAATGCGACAAGCTCAAGGACGCCTGCGTCCCCGATCGCGGCACGGGAGGGCAAAAGCGCCTTGATCTCACCGACCGCGCGTATGAACGCGTCGTAGTTCTTCGCGACGCGGGCGCGGTTGATCGTATAGCCCTCGACGATATGCGAGCGCAGGGTCTTCGTCGCCCACTGGCGGAACGCCGTGGCTGTCTTTGAGTTCACGCGATATCCAACGGAAATGATGGCATCGAGGTTATAATGCTCGACTTGGTACGTCTTGCCGTCCCCGGCAGTATGTGCAAGTTTTGCACGTACTGAACGTTCCTCAAGTTCCTTGTCCTTGAGAATATTCCGGATGTGCTTGGTCACGACGGATCGCTCAACGCCGAAAACCTCTGCAATCTGTGCCTGCGTCGCCCAGACCGTTTCCCTGCTGAAATCGCCGCGCAGCTCGATAGCTCCGCTTTTGGCCTGGTACACGACGACATCGACGGGCATATGTATCTCTGAGTCCTTTTTCCGTTTAGCCATGCAGCCATTATACGCGCGTGGTGATAATTATCGAATAAACCGAAGATACCGCTTGTATGTACTTCGGAATCTGCTGTGGCTCCTCCGGGCCAAAGAACACACGACATGTGCTTGAATCGTCTCCGGCCTGCCCTTATACTACCTCTTAGTATGGCCACTGTTGATATCGAAAACATCCGAAATACTTTTTTAAGCCTGCAACCGCGTGAAGAGTGGTCTTTTCGAGATATTGGTCGCTCACAAACTACTGCCTTTTCCCACGACTATCATCGTTACCCGGCAAAGTTTATTCCGCAAATTGTTCGTAAATTGATTGAAGATTACGCGCCGCATACTACACAAGTCGTTTGTGATCCATTCGGTGGGTGTGGCACGACTTTGGTGGAAGCAAAGTTACTAGGACATCCGAGTATCGGCTTTGATATAAATCCAGTTGCGAAGTTAATCACTCAAACAAAGACCACCGCGATTAAGCCGCGTACACTTGCAAATCATAAAGAGAGATTCTTGGAATACTATGATGCAGCTCCGAGCGTCTCTCGCCCACATCATGCTCGAATTACTTATTGGTTCGATGCGGAAACCGTTATTGAGCTCGATAGAATTTACTTTGCAATAAAGAAAATTAAGAGTCCGCACGTTCGTAGATTTTTCTTGTGCGCTTTCTCACATAACCTGAAAAACTGCTCTCGATGGTTAATGAAAAGTATCAAGCCGACAGTTGACAAAGACAAGATCATACCGGTCCCTAAACAGTCCTTTCTTCGACATCTGGATTCAATGATTAGAAAGAATGATTTATTTTACAACAACCTAGCTGAAGCAAAACGCATCAGCATCCCGACAAAAATGTATCGTCGAGATTCGACCAAAACATTCCCAATTAAATCCGAATCTATCGACTTGATAGTGACTTCTCCGCCTTATGTGACTTCCTATGAGTATGCTGATCTTCATCAGCTTACGTTGCTGTGGTTCGGGGACGATGCTAAACACTTCAAGAAATGGCATCACTTCAGTAATAGTTTCATAGATTTTCGCAGAACTTTTATTGGTACGAGTTCAAAGACCAAAAAGGCCGGCAATTTTAATAGCATCATAGGGGCGAAAATTGTCGACGATCTCATGCTAGTTGAACGCCCGCTTGCTATCGACGTTGCTAATTACTTCCTAGATATGAAAAAAGTCTTCGCCGAGGCTCATCGAATTCTTAAGAAGGGCGGGAAGGCTTGCGTAATTATTGGAAACACAAGTCTTCGGGGTGTAGAAATTCAGAACGCACAGGTGGCGGCAGAACAGATGCAGGCCGCTGGTTTTACGAACGTAGACTTTATTAAGCGGGAAATACCAAATAAAATGATAACTCCGTGGCGTGATACTGAAAGCGGAAAGTTTACTGGAATGGACAATCCTTCAAAAACTCGTGCGTATGAATTTGAATATATAGTCGTAATGGAGAAGAATTAAATGATTTTTCTTATCATTCCGGGAAGGGCCTTCCCAATAGCCTTCATTGCAGAACCTAGAACCCGATCCTTGTCAGGATCATTTTTTAGTTCAAAATAAAGATAGAGGGAATAAATGTAAATATCGGCAATATATTTATTCTCTGCGCTTCCGACTTTATCAAGGCCAACCATTTTCTTTAAATCCTTCAAGGGCTTAGAATCTACGTTCAAATTTACTATTAAGCCTTGTGTCCTGGACGAATCAACACTGGCAATACTATGTTCATCCCAGCCGTGAGTGGGCCAGTCTCTTTCATATACAGGATTTCTCTTTGGTTCGTTAAGCCTGGAACTCTCCTCGGGAGAGACGATCTCGATGGGTATAGAGATATCAAACGTATGATTTGAAGTATCGCTAATTACTACTTTAGCATCCGGTAGTTTCCCCAACTTTTCAGTAGCGGCATAAAAGGTAATTTCGAGAACGCCATCATTTAAACGGGACTTTTTTAAACGCAGATCATCACGATCTTCAAATTCAAACAATCCAGGATCATCCTCTCTGGAGAAATAATCATTTGCAACGTCTGTAGCAAAACTAAACTTTTTGTTTGTTTTCGATGGAATCTTCAGCGTTTTCTTCAATGGCTTAAAGTACGTTGGGAAATATGAACCTTCATAAGGCGGTGTTTCAATTACGTTAAATGTAACGATTTGTTCAAACTTTTTTACTTTTTCAGAATCCAGCAGAGTGAAAGTAATCTTATCCTGATCGCCAACGCTGGCATGTTCCCTGCAATCCACGCGCAAAGACACAATACCTTTATTCATACTACGAACCACCACATCAAGGATGGTTGAATCTTTGGACCAATCAATATAATAGCGGCTCTTTTTTCTAGTAAAGAGTTTATCTTCTGCCTCGGTCTTAAAAGATATAAGGGCGTAAGAAGATTTATCAACCTCTTTTGGTTGACTCCCTACAAGCTCAAACATTTTTGGATGTTCCTCGCCAATGTACTTCTCCTTATTCTCCTCTTTCCCCTTCGGGATCTTGATTTCTTCACCAATACCCAGTAACTCCTTGAGTTCCGGATCATCGACGATGGCCTTCTCAATGAGCTTATCGAGTTCCTTATTATCCTCATTGGAATTGATCAAGCTTTTTTCTTGGTATTCTCTATCCCACTTCTCAAAGACTTCATTCTCAAAGAACTTTTTTAGGCGATCTTTTAAGATGTGATAATCCTCGGTTCGAGCCAATTCTTCTCTTCCAGAGTGAAAGATATTTACCAACTCAACTGGAATATCAGACATATCGATATAACAGAGGAGATAGGGGGCCAGAGCGGGAAGCTGACAATCTGTTCGCACAAAAGATTCGGTCTCATATCCCAAAGCCAAACCGTTTTCCAGGTAGAATATTTTCTGATTTAATTCTTTATAGGATTTTACTCCTTCCGCATCGCTTATATGCTTCAAGCGAATGCAGCGGATATTGCGAGTTCCGATCTCTCCTAAACCTGCAGGAAGGGTAATATCATCGCTGATAATATTTTTATTATCCTCAATTCGCCTTAGTAAGCCTGCAATTGTATATTTAGTGTCTCCTTTCCATCCTCTCTTATCTTGCAGAAAGATAGGGAGTGGCGGTTTCTGTAACTTTTGATCAAAATCGAAGGCCAGTGAATGAAACCCGAAAGTGATATTTGATGGATTATCCAAGTAGTAATCGTACATACGGATAAGTGACCCATCGATAAAGTCCAGTTCCAGACCATCAATTTTTATTGGTTTATCGTACGGGAAAGAAAAGGTGTTTTCATCCTTGTCTGTGCAGTATTCGTAATAAGGAACTCTGTTTTTAAAACTTTTCCTTACCAACGTAAATCCCCACGGATTTTCTTTACCTTTATCGGCAATACTCTCCGCGCGCCGGGACAGGACAAGCTGGTAGCACTTAGCTTTGCTACCTGCAAAACGTATAGCGGCTGACCCTCCTTGATGGTATTTACCAAAAACAAAATTTATTTTCTCCTTTATGCTCTCGCTCAAGCCAACGATTGTATCCTGAATTCTATTGGGAGTTTGTCCTTCGCCTCGATCAATAACAGTAATTGTTGGCCTCTTTTTATCACCCTCAGCCAAAACCATGAGATGCTGTCTTGCCCATGCGCTTCGATTTTTATTTATTTCTTCTTCGCTTCCAAAATATTTTGTAATTGCTTCAGAAAGAGTCTTGGGTAATCGTTTGTCTTCGCTATTAGGTGCCACCCCTTCGACTTCATAGCATCGCCTCATTAGGAGAGCATCTGTTGAATTGGTGATTTTTTCTACCAACGCATTACTTGAGCTTTTCATTTGTCCCTCGATCTGTGGGGCATTCAGCTCACGTCTTCCATAAGGAATCCATCTGCAATTTTCTGGTTTAAAAAAGACTTCGTTTTCGATTAAAGACGCTATCTCTTCTGAAGAAACTGCGCTGAGTAGTTTCGAAAAGACTTCTCTATTTTTTAGAGGCCGCGACATAGTTTCTATAATTTAAAATCACGCTGCTTTGGAAAATGAAACTTAGCCTTTACTTCCTTAAGTTTGCGTTCAATTTCAAAAAAGATTTTATCTATATCTTCCTCGTCGTATTCATAGACATGACGATTGGAACAATTTCCAAGTATTTTAAGCCGACTGAGTACTCCGTTGGTACGAAGCGTTGCTAAACGCTTAAATCTATCCCTAGATGACTCTCCTTTAATCTTTTCCTTGTTCATATTTAAAGTGTACTATCTCCTTATAAGGAATGCAAACGCTTATAAGGGACTAGTTCTGTTCAACGGAAAGAGAATCTACTAAAACTAGAAAATTTCAAACAGGTATGAATGAGGTGTTTGTAAAGAACGTTAGAATGATATACCAGTGATATCAAGGTAATATAAAAACAATGCATCTCTCGTTCCTTATCCACCACATGCTCGAGGCGGGGGCGCACAGCGGGTACCTGCCCCTCTTTATCGCCCTCGGCAGCATGCTCCTCGAGGACGTATCGGTCGTCTTTGCGGGGGTGATGGCCGCGGACCGCTATATCTCCCCGCTCGTCGCGGTGCCCGCCGTAATCTTTGGTGTCGCGGTCACGGACTTCCTCTTCTACGGCATCGGAAGCTATGCCAGGACCCATCCCTGGCTCCAGAGCTTCGTCGAGCACGAGCGCGCTGCCCCTTTCAAGAACTGGATCCACGACGAACTCCTGACGACCGTGCTTACGGCCCGCTTCCTTCCGGGTTTCCGGCTTCCGATATTCCTCGCCTGCGGATTCTTCGGGGTGCCGTGGAAGCGGTTCGCGCCGATCGTCTTCATTTCGGACGTGCTGTGGTCGGTGGTGCTGTTCACGATCGCCTACCTCTTCGGCTTCTTCACCTTCGGCTGGCTCGGAGTTTTCCGCTGGCCTATCGTGCTTCTCGTCGCGGGAATCGCCTTCTTCATAGGCCACGCGAGATTCAAGAAACTTAAGGCGGTTCCGGAAGAAACGGTATAGCAAAAGAGCGGCAGCCGAGGCTGCTGCTCTTTTTGCTGGTTATTCTCCGAATAATTTCATGGGTTTTGAGGGATACACCCTGACTCGTGTCAGCAATTCGCAAGCGGCGACTTGTGAAAGGTTGGAAGTCGATCCCTTTTCCGTTATTTCAGCTCCGCGTCGATGAGCGGCCTGAAGTTCGCGTACGGATACGCGCCCGGAAGGAGGGTCTTGCCGATGATAAAGGCAGGCGTGCCCGAGATGCCGAGCTTCGCCGCCTCCGCCTTGTTGGCGTCGATCTCGGCCTGGTAGGCCGGGGCGTTAGCCTTCACGTCCGCGGCGATCTTTGCGGCATCAAGGCCCGCGACGGTCGCATTCATCTTGTCGATCGATGCCGCGTCGCCAAATCCCTGGTCGTCCTCCGCGTCCTGCGCGGCGAACATGGCGTTCCTCCAGGCGAAGTACTGGGCCGGATAAAGGTGCCAGACCGAGCGGGCATACATGTCGGCGGTATCGGAGTCGGCACCGAGGAACGGATACGCCTTGAAGACGACCTTGACCTTCCCCGCGTCGACATAGTCCTTGATGATCTGGAGCAGTGTCTGCTCCTCGAACTGCTTGCAGTACGGGCACTGGTAGTCGGACCACTCGGCGATGGTGACGGGCGCGTTCGCGTCGCCGATGAACGGCTCGTTTTCAATATTCACGTCTTTGATGTTTACGGCTGCCGCCTGCGGCTGGCCATTGGTAGTGGTGCCCGCTCCGGTTCCATTGTAAAAGACCGCAAGCGCGATCAGCCCGCCTGCGAGGACGACGGCGATCGGCGTTAGGTATTTAAGGAAGTCATTGTCTTCGGTATGCATACGTATCGGTTACTTCTATGCCCTTAGGATAGCATTCTCGCCGACCGTGCGCTCATCTCTCCTGCGGATTGCAAAAGAGGATGGATTGTGTTTTAGTTCCGTCGGGTGACCCTGCCACGGTGGCAGCCCATTAGGGAGAACAATCCATGACAACCATAGCGAGTTCGAAGGAAATGATCCTTCACTTCATCAATCGCGGCACTCGCGATCCTGCGTTCGCCCCGATCCACTTGTCCGCAAAGCTAGAGTCTGTCAGCAGCTCGTCGGTGCGGACCGATTTGGTGCGCGACGGCGAAAGCCTGTGGACGGGCAGCACCTATCATGGCGAGATGAAGGGGAATAAGGAAAGCTATCCGATCATCGACCTTTCCGAGTTTCCGTGGACTTTCCCGGAGCAAGTTCCTTTTCAGCACGTGCGCAACGGCCAGGTTCTTGACGAGATGCAGAAGCAGCTAAATGAAGCACTGGCTGCACTTCCCTTCCAAATGGGGCCGGTCGACGCCGATGGCGTGCCGTGGAAAGACGCGCTTTTTGCGGCAGACAGAGTAGTACAGCCGCGTCCCACAGCGTACTTCCGCCTCTTCCGTGCCGACAGCACACCGGAATGGATTACCGGCCTCGACGGGCTGCGCATGAGCGGTTCGTGGAAAGTGTTCCTCCCCAACCCGTCGCCAGAACGGGCTCTCATCGAACGCATCATCGGTTTTGAGGACGCTGTGGAATTGGTTGGGAGAACGAGGGAGGCGATGGCAGGCGGCGTCCTTCCACTCGAACAGCGACAGGGAGTAATCGAGGAGCGCCGTCGCCAACTTGAGGAAGAAATCGCGCATCTGACCGCATGATCTACGACGAGTATCGAAACTGATCAGGGCGTCCATCTATCCGATGGACGCCCGTCTTATAAACAAATAGCGACATTTCGAATCTCCTTGGAATTAAGAGCAGGTGGAAATGTCGCCGGGCGGTCGTCTGTGGGAAGCGAAACCAGTCGCCATGGCAGACTCCTATGCTTGGCGAAAGACATCGGAACGCGCGGACTGCCCACGCAGGTAGAAACGGCCCGAGTTAGCACGCATCCGTTCGCTGACCCTGCATAACAGCGAAAGCGAAGGTGGCAGTTGGGAAGACGACATTGGAGCATGGTCGTCTCCGACTCAGGTTCTTTTTCTCAAGAAGTATCTCGAATCGGAATATTGTGTCTTACCTGCCTATCTTCGACAGATGCCTGTATAACAATCGCTCGGTCTTCTCGTCCAACACTTTGATACTGAACTGAAAGTAGCTCTCCGGCTTGTGCTTTAAAAATATCTTGTCGGCCAGTAAGACCTTAACCTGCTTATCATCCTCATATACTACCTCTTTCAATGCATCCAGAATGGTTTTCACTCTGTTGTCCAAGTCAAGATTCTCATATTCATGGCTGGAATTAAGTCCGCATATAATCGATACAAATACTTTATTCTTCGTAGGGAATAGAGAGATTCCTTTGAGTTCACTTCTCATTTTCGCCTTTAGTTCGTTCTCAAATGCATGGGTTCTCGGTTTAACCGTTTCGACGATCTTCCCGTTCGCATCGAGCACATAAGAAACGGCCTTGGCCGGAACCAAGGCATTTCCTTCGATATGAACAATCTCGGGTTTCAATGCCCGTAGGCGCATATCCTATCTTCCCTTTCTCATAAAACTCACACGAACGGGCGCGGGTATGTCCTTATGTCCCTTGAAGGTCACCAATTGCCCATTTTTTGTTTGGAAACGAATTACCGCAGGCTTTGAAATAATCTTTGTAGCGGTGAAATTGACCCTTTGTCTTTTTTCATTAACTGCCATATGCACTTACTATACTGCGAACGAAAATTAATTTCAACGCAAGCACCATTAATGAGGCCGGGGCCTTATACCCTGAAGAAATGAGATACGAGAACGCCGATAGCGATCGCGAAGCCTCCAAGAAGCGCCATGCGAAGCCCCCGGCTTATCATCCCCGTACCCGCGAGCTTCCCTCCCGCAACTCCAAGAAGAAAGAGCGCGAGGATCGAAGCGGCGACCGATACCCAGATGGCGCTCTGGTCGGCAAGGAGGATGTACGGGATAAGCGGAATGAACCCGGCAATCACAAACGAGACGAGCATCACGAACGCGCCGAAGATGGAGCTTCCGAGCGCCGACTTCTTATTACCCGCATACTCCTGCGCGCCTTCTTCCGACAGGAAACTCCCCACCGCCATCGAGAACCCTTCGACGAACACATAGACGAGGCCCGTGAGAAGGACGATGGAACGCGGCGTCGCGCCAAGCGTAATGCCGGAGAGGAGCCCCACGGTCGAGACCAGGCTGTCTTCGACGCCGAATATCACGTTTCGAAGGAAAAGGGCCCGGGCCGCTTTGGAGGAAGTCATAGAGGCAGTGTACCACTATGAAAACAACACGGCGCCAAAGGCGCCGTGTTGTTTTATGAACTTCGGGGATTTAGTAGCCGCTTGCCGCACTGCCGCTCGCGCTTGCGTCAACATCCGCACTTACCTCCGTGTCATGCGCCGCTTTCATCGCGCGGCGGAGCTGGTCGAAGAGTTTGGCCTGTGTCGTCGCAGAGAGCATTGCCGACGCTCCGCTTCCGGAAAGCGTCGCGGTCGCATCAGCCTTGACTTGCGCTTCTATGTCATCGGACGCGGTCGACATAAGGAAGCCGTACCACGGGTACGAGACTTTCACGCTCCCGTCGGCGTTCGCCTGCGCGCGGGCCGTAACCCACAGCGGGATGAAGCCGAAGAGATGAGCCCGTTCCTTATAGCTTACGGCCACGTGATCGCCCGAAAACTCCACGCCTTCGAGATCGGTGTCGCCCTTAAGCGTAGCCGCCGCGTAGGTTGAGAGGCTCTGGCGGTCGCTGACCATCCCTGAGCTACCAACCTCCGCGCCTGCCGACAGCATGCTGTCGGCGTTCGCGCGGGTGACGTTCAGGATGCCGAGACCGGCTTGTACGCCGCCGTCTGCGGAAACCGAGCCCTGCATTCCGCTGCCTGTGTCGATAGTACCGCTCCCGGTCGTCGTGCCGCGGGCTCCCGGCTGCACGACAGCCTGCGAAGTCGTTACCTGCACGTCCGCCTTAACGGGTGTGACGATATCGGTGCTTGCTCCTGCCGATGAATCGGAAGAAACGCTTACGGCGCTTCCTGCGGCCGTGCTTCCGGAAGCGTCAACGTCAATGGTTGCCGCTGCTGCCGGAGTTACAGCGAGAAGCGCGAGCGCGAGGGCCAGCGCCGGAGAACTGAGGTATTTGGTCATGTTGGTGTAGAAGTAAGAGTTAGGTCCGGTAATCTATACGCACTCGCGCTCCAGTATACCTTGCCTGCCTGAAGGGTTCATGAAGAGTTAATACCACGTCGTCGAACCGTCTCCCGAAATGGGAATTGCCGGGCCCAGATATTCGGGAACGCGGCGCATAAGCAGGTCCCGCGCCGCCTTTACGGACGCCGGAACTTCCCTCAGATAGTTATAGAAGGTACCGCGCTCCTCGCGTGCGGGGAAGCCGTAGGCGGGAAGGCCAAGGGCGCGCGCGATGAATACCGCGCGCGGAAGATGGAAATCCTGCGTCACCACGATCACGGAAGTCACGCCAAACACGCTTCGCGCGCGGTACATGCTGCTGTAGGTGTCGAATCCCGCATGGTCGAGGAAGATGTCTTCGGCGGCGACCCCCGCGTCGATGAGGTATTTCCTGACGGGCGTCACCTCGTCGTGATTGAGCGCGCCGTTGTCGCCCGTGACCAGGATTTTCCCCGCCTTCCCCGCCTTATAAAGCTCGATCGCGCTGTCGGTCCTGGCTTCAAGAATCGGCGACGGCTCGCCGCGAATGACCGAGGCGCCAAGCACGAGCGCGGTCTCGACCTCCGGCGCGCCTTCGATCGACGTATAAATATACGGCGCGGTGCTCTCCCGCATTCCGATCGGAACGAGGAGAATGAGAAGCGCCAGAACCGCTACCAATCCTCCGCTATACCATGCGCATGTTCGAAGCCATGAGAGCGCCCCTCCGCCGTATTCCGCCGCTTCCATATGCCGCTATTGTATACCTGCGCTTTCCTTAAGGCGTTGGTAGAAGAGCGCATAGCCCGCGGAAGAAGGATGGAGGCCGTCCTTGGCAAGATATATTTCCGGATGCTTTGCGAACGGATCCTTGGCAGGCGGCGTATATAAATTCACGTACGTAATTCCCTTTTCCTGCGCAAGCGCGGCAAAGGCCGAGTGATATTTCAGGTTAAGTGCGGTATAGAAGGGGCGAAGGAAAAACGGAAAGATGGTCGCCCCGCCCACATTCCCCGCGGACATCCAGTAGACGCGGCCGCCTCGTTTCGAAAGCTCCTCAAGCAGGGGCGCGAGCGTAGCTGCCGTATCCGGGGCGCTTCGCCAGGCGATGATATCATTCGCGCCGATCTGGAGAAGTATCGCGTCGTAGCGGCCGAGCTTCGTCTGTGCCATCTGCTTTTTGAGATCCTTCGAGACCGCGCCCGATACGGCATGATTCTCGACGTATGTCGCTCCGATGCCTTTCCCAAGAAGCCCTGCGACCGTCTCTTCGGGCCTTGCGGCACCGACCCCGACGCCCGTGCTGTCGCCAAGTACGAGAAGCGTCTTGGCATAATTAGTTCCGCCAAGTTCGAAGGGTTTTGCGGCGCGCACAAGCCCGAGCGAAATGCTTGCGCGATACAGGAAACTTCCGGCACCCCACAAAAGAAGCGCCGCGACGGCGAGCTCAAGGAGCACGATCGCGAGCGTGAGCCTCATCTTATGAGCCGGGCGCGAGGAACCTGAAGCTCTGCACCACGTCGCCGAGGAGATGCGTCACTTTCGCCTGATCATAGGCGGTGATTCCCTGGTCAGGCGAATAATTGCCGATGTTGGTAGTGTGGATGGTGTATTCGATCGCATAGCACTGGTTATCACGTACGGTGCGGTAGCTCGTCGTCTCGTAGAAATTCCCGGCGCCCGCGTCGCTTGTATGGAGGACCCGGTAGGACGTGCCGTTGATGAGCGAGGTAGTGGTCGTTGCCGCCGGTCCCCCGGTCGGTTCATAAGTAAGGCAGGTCGCGACGGCCGAAGGATCCGCGCTCGTGCCGACGGTGAGTTTCGCTCCCCGGAAATTGGTCGAAGGCTCGAAGGAATCCGGGAGCGTCGCGACCGCGAGCACGAGGCCCGAAGCCGTCGCGTTCACCATCCAGTCCGTCGAATAGCCGACTCCCCCGCCGGAAACCGTAATCGGCGGAGCGTATTCGAAGCTGAAGGTCTTGCCCGCGTCGGTGAAAAGCGTCCCCGAAGCGGAAGCGGCGCTCGTACCCGCAAGGCAGTCCGAGTACGTCACCGATCCGTTCTCTTCAAGAAACGCGTTGTCGCCTTTTGAGACGAACGTGATATCGCTCCCATCCTCCGCCGTGCCCTCGTACCGTATGCCGGAGCCCGACGGGACTTGCGGCAGGTTTATGCTCCGCCCGTCGGAAAGCGCGAGCGCAACGGTCGAACTCGCGTATGCCGCGGCGATCCCTTTCTGTCCGCCGCAGGAATACGAAACGCTCTCTCCGCCGGGCATCACGAACGCCGGCGGCTGATGCATCGAGTACGCATAGAGAAAAGCGGCGAGGATCGCGACGGCAAGCACGACGACTCCGGTCCAAAGCGTTGAGGCGGGTTTTTCCATACGGCGGGCGATAATGGATAAGGCTATGCCCAGTATACCGCGCCGTATGCGGCGGCGTGGCTAGGGTTTCGGAAGCTTCGCGCTCGGCGACATTGGCTCCATCCGCTCTCCAAGCGCCGTGATACGGGCTTTTCCGAGCGCCCGTGCGGATTTTGGAAGAAGCGATTTCTCCTCTTCCTTCACGTGATGCATCACGCCCGCGAGAAGCTCGTCGATGCGCATGCCCATTCCCGCCCGCTCCTCGGCGTTCGGGGCGCGGAAACGCGCGACGAGATGCTTCATTTCGCCGTGCTCCTCAAGCGCCTCGACAATCATCTTCTGCAGTTCCGGCCCTCCCGCTTCCGTCACCGCCGGATAAAACACCTCTTCTTCCATTTTCGCGTGCGCGTCGAGCGCGTCGAAGATGCGCTCTGCGATCCTGCGTTTCTGGTCCTTGTCCTTCGCCCGCTTATAGGTTTTATAATCCTTCTCGACCGCCCGATGGTCCCGCTTGATGATGCTTATGGCGTTTGGCATACGTCCTTTGTACCGCGCGGGAGGTGAAGGCTGGATTAACTCAACCAGGCAGGATAATATTTGGATATGAAAAATCTTGATGCGCTTGAAGGTCGGTCAGTGGATATAGCCCCGCTTCTTTATATGGCTGGCATCGGAGATACTCCGACAACTATTGTTGAGACGGACGGCATGTATCCCTACAAGACCGATATCGAAGACAACTGGGCCTATTACACCGCAGTAGGCATGAAGCATTTCAGGACAATGCTCGAACAAGAAGGACGTCAGCCGGAGCGCATTAGCATCGTCGGTATCTGCAGCGGGGTAGAAGCAATCGCTATCGCCAGGATCTTCGACCAAGACGTAAAAGAACTCATCGTCACCGATATAGATGAAGGGATACTCGAGGGTACGATCTACAACTTACACCATACGATTACGAACAAAGATCTTACGATCACTCCTGTCGTCGGGTCGTTTTGCGAACCTATTGAAAAGACCGGAAAGAAAGTCGAGTTCGTTCATGGTAATATCCCGAATCTCCCCGCTACCGGCGAAGAAGATCTGACAAAGGGCGCGGAAAAGGGGACGTTCCTTATGGTCGGTACGTACGAGGGCTATCATCCCCCGGAAGAATTCCTGGGATGGGCCCTTGGCGCGCAATATGCTTTTCTCCAAAGCGCGAAGAATATACTTGTTGAAGGGGGTTCAATCATCACGGAACTCGGCGGCAGGATGCCGCTCGAAGAAGTACGGAAGCTCTTCGCCGCATGCGGATACCGTATGGAGGAAGTGGTGGTGGGGTTCAAGGAACAAACGGAAGCGCTCATAGATTTCGAGGGTTATCACCGTCTTGAGGAGGCATATGGTACCAGCTTCGATTTCTATCGGTATACGGAAAGCAAAGAAGCGCTGCATCAGGCAGGTATCGAGAATCCATCCTTTCAGGTAAGCGGCGAGGAAGTGAAGAAACTACTCACTCCTTTCAAGGTCTCCGCGGGAGAAGCCGCGGAGCTCTACCATCAAGGGATTCCGGTTGGCCATACGGTTCATTTATTCAGGGGCATTTTATAGACAGAATCCGACGGGGTTATTTCTCCATATCAAGAATCTCGTCTATCCGTATCTGCGCCATGAACTCTTCCGCGTGGCTGACAAGCACCATCGCGCCCGCATACTCGCTTAAGGCTTTTGCAATCACCGGCAAGTGCCGGAAATTGATATGGTTCGTCGGCTCGTCGAGGATGAGGAGGCCGGGCGAGGAAAGCACCAGCCCCGCAAACGCGACCAGGCCCTTCTGCCCTTCCGAGAGGCTGCCGATCTTGTTTTTGAGCGCCTCGCCCGTAATGAGAAAGCCTGCGGCGACGGCCCGGAGCTTCTGCTCATCCGGCTGGCCCATTCCTTTCATAAGCGACTCGTATGCGGTGTGTTCGAAATTGAGCGTCGAGAAATCCTGCCGATAATAGCCGATCTTCACTCCTTCCTGCACATTCGCTCCTTCCGCCTTCCCCGACGCGATCGCTTCAAGAAGCGTCGTCTTCCCGTACCCGTTCGGGGCTTTAACGAGAAGATGCTGGCCGCGGGAGAGAATCACCCGCGCCTTGTGCTTCACCGCCTTATGATTCTTCGTGCGCATGAAGGAACTGATGTTGAGAATCTCCCCGGTAAGACCCTGCTGGGCGGGAATGGTGAAGGGCCGGATAGTCTTGTCTTCCTTTCGCACATCGACTTTCTCTTCCTCCATCTCCTCGACGAGGTTCCGCATCTTCTTCGCGACAAGCCGCATCTTGCCTCCTTTCTGCGCGAAGAAGTTCGCCTTGTCCTTGTTCGCCTGTATTTCCTTGGCGAGCAGCGCGTTCTTGCGGTTCTCGCGCTCGATGCGGGCCTCGATGTCCCGCTGTACGTCGTTATAGTTTCCGAAATACTGCTCGACCTTCCGCGTGTACGCGTCGAGATAGAGGACGCCTTCGGTGAAGGCGTTGAGGAACTCCGCGTCGTGCGAGATCACGACCACGGTCTTCGGGTATCCGGTGAGGAACTCCGTCAGGTGCCTGATTCCGCCCGCGTCGAGATTGTTCGTGGGCTCGTCAAGAAGGAGGATGTCGGGGCTTTGGATAAGCGCGTAAGCAAGGAGGAGTCTCGCCTGCTGGCCGCCGGAAAACGTGCGAAGAGTGCGGTCAAGCGGCGCCTTGAGGCCTACGGCATCAAGTACGGTCTCAATCTTGGGGTCGATGTCGTATACCTTCTTCGGGAAGCACTTCTCGAAAAAGGCGCGGACGCTAAGATCAAGGTCCCCGCGCGGTATCACCTGCTTCGCGGTGGCGATGGTGGCGCCGGAAGAAAGGAGCACGCGTCCGCTCTCGGGCGACTTGGTGCCCGCGATAAGTTCGAAGAGCGTCGTCTTCCCCGCGCCGTTCTGGCCCATTACCGCGACCTTCATACCCGTGCGCACGCCGAAATTCACCTCCTCGAGGATCGGCTTGTTGTGCCCGTATTCAAACGAAACGTCTTCGAACCGGACGACGGTTTCTTCGCGCGCCATGATTCGGTTACCTTATCAGTCGGACGAGCATTTCGCGAGTATGGGCAAAACAAAACGACCCTGAGTATTAATCAGGGTCGGCCTTGTTCTCTGGCGCGTTAGCACAGAAAAAGATAAGCAGGGGCATTCAGTTGGGCGAATTTGAGGTAGTGGGCGAGCAGAGCCCGAGCAAGTTCGTCGCCCTCAAGAAGAGCGAAGACTTGGTCGATTTTTTCGGCCGCGGCGGGCGGGAACTTCCCTTCACCGCCTCGTCCATTTTCCGGAAGCGTCTGCGCCCATCGTGTGATGTAGTTTTGGAGGTGGTCAAAGCCACCAGCATGTGGAAAGACTTCATCCATATGCTCATTCAGCGTCTTAGACATATCTGACTCCTGAAACAACCCGCGCTAGATATACCATTAGAGTCATGGTATAGTCAAGGGATAAAACCGCCACCGAAAAAAGAAAGCGCGTCCGAATACCCGATGCGCATCAATAAATACCTCGCCCGCCAGGGCCACGCGACAAGGCGCGGTGCCGACGAGCTTATCGAAGCCAAGAAGGTGCTCCTCAACGACCGCATCGCCGTGCTTGGCGACAAGGTGGAGGAGGGCGACAAAGTAGAACTCCGCTCGGGCCACAAGCCCAAGGAATACAAATATTTCGCGTACCATAAGCCCAAGGGCGTCATTACCCACTCGCCGCAGGAAGAAGACGAAGAAGACATAAAAGGCGCCTTGAGCAGCTTCCCCGAGCTTGCGGATGTCTTCCCCGTGGGCCGTCTTGATAAGGCTTCGCACGGCCTCATCATCCTCACGAACGACGGGCGCGTGACCGATCGGCTGCTGAATCCCGATCACGACCACGAGAAAGAATATGTCGTGAAGACGCGCGACAAGCTGCGGCCCAGCTTTAAGGAGCACATGGAGAAAGGCGTCGAACTCGAAGACGGCTATGTGACCAAGCCCGCAAAGGTGAAGCTGCTTGGCGAAAAGGCCTTCGCCGTCACCCTCACCGAAGGCAAGAAGCACCAGATACGCCGGATGGTCTCGATGCTCCATAACGACACGGTCGAACTCAAACGCACCAAGGTGATGAACATCGCACTCGGGAGCCTCCCGTCCGGGGCGTTCCGACCGATCGAGGGTCCGCCGCTCAAGGGATTTTTGAAAGCATTAGGGATTGGATAAGCAACTTCGCATACGGGAAACAAGTTCTCAGTGATGGGGCGAACCTTATAGGAGCAGAGAGCGTGAGTGAACAACAGGCAACGGTCCGCAGGGCCGAAGAAAAAGACTTGCCACGTATAGCGGCGATCAATGCGGGCGTATTCCTTGGCGACCGGGACTTGCCGGATGGCGCTCTCCAATGGGCGACGTGTTGGTTCAAGTCCTTCCCGCTGTATCAGTATTTCGTCATCGAAATCGACGGCGAAGTTGCCGGATACGCGGGATGGCAAACGCATGGCGGTTTTCATCGGGCCGAACCCGCCGTCGAGCTCGAGCAGATCGGCATCGACCCTCGGTTCCAAGGCCAAAAGCTCGGCCCGAAGCTTACCGAAGCAAGTCTGCGCGAAGTGATCGCGTGGACGCAAGAAACGAACACGCGCATCGAGAGCCACGTCACCCTGGTCGTATGGGCGTATACGCTCAACTTCAACGCGATGGGCATCTACGCCAAGACCTTTACCGACGGCGTGCAGGGGTTTCGGGTGAAATACGGCAATCGAGGCGAAAGCATGCTTCGCGTCCGCATACCTATCGTCCGCAAGGTGCGCGACGTATAGCGCTGACTTCCCGGGCACGCCGTGCCCGGGAAGTTTTCCCGTATTACCACCCCACCGCAAACAGCCGCCGGTATTCGGGGAGTTCGCCCCGAAGCCATGCGGCATGCAGATAGCCGGAGATGAAGCTCGTGAGGATGCCGGAGCCCCCGAAGCCGAGGCTCAGCCGTATCCGGCTGCCCGGCACCTCGCCGATATACGGAAGGCCGCGATCGCTCGGGAAGAAGACGCCGCTCCACTGCCCGTCCCGTTTGTATGCATCGTCGACATGCAGAACGTTTTTGGAATAGTCCTCGAGCGCGGCATACTTTTCTTTTTCGTCTTTCGGGTCGTATGCGCTTTCATCCGCATCTTCCCCGCCCACCCATAACCGCGTGTGGTCGAAGGGACGGACATAGTGGAACGGCTCGTCGGTATCCCACATGAGCGAGTCGCGGAAAATATCCCGCATACCATGCTTTTCATAGGCGATGACGAACGTGCGGATGCGCCCTATGAGAAGATCCTTGGGTACGAGCCCGCGGCCGTCGCCCGTGGCGATAAGTACGCTTCTTCCGGAAACAAGTTCGCCGCTTTCGGTCTCAACACGCACGGCGTCTGCGCTTTCTTCGATACGGACTGCGCGGCGGTGATGGTGGATTTCTCCTCCCAATTCCCGCATGCCGTGCGCGAGTTCCTTGAGTATCATCTGATTGTTAGTTGCGCCTTCGTCCCTGATCGTAAGGACGGCTTTGAAGCTTTCATGGAGGGCGCTTCCGTTTTCCGTAAATTCTGCGTTCGCGCCGATGCTCTTATAAAACTCGTACTTGCCGCGAAGCATGCCCGCGTCTCCGTCTTTGTACGAGAACAGGTGCGCGGGAAGCCGCTCGGTGCCGAAATGCTCTTCTCCGGGGCGGTGCGCGAAATCCGCGAGCTTCTCCATGGCGAAGTCGGACAGTTCCCAGACTTCCCGCGCGCCTTCAATGCCGAACCGCTCCACGACCTTCTCCCACTTCGCGTCCGGATCATGATTCATTTCCGCGGTCGAGGCGAAGCTCGCGCCGCTCTTGCCGTCAGTCGCCTCGAGCACGACGACGGAATGGCCGTCTTTGGCGAAGTGGTACGCGGCCGAGAGTCCGGCTATTCCGGCGCCGATGATGATGTGGTCGTGTACTGCTGAATTGCTCATTTTGCCCTAATAATGGAAATGGACATCTCGCTGTTGTGGAACATCTTCTCGATAACAAAATCACGTTCGAGCGCGGCACGAACTTCCTCAAGCGTCGGCTTCCACGAAGTGGTCATCTTGAAAACAGTCCCTTTATCAAAACGCTTTCCAAGAATTATCTTATCGTTTTTAAGGGTAAATGTGGTAACAAGCCTGGAATCCTCGACGACCGGCTGTATGCGCAGATCGGGATGCGCCGGATTCGCCTCGAAGTCGCCAAGCGCGAAGCCTATCTGGAGCAGAGGACCAAAGGCCATATCTTCCATCTGTTTCCCCGAATAGAGTTCGATCATATCGGCATCGGTTTTCCCGGACACAATCGGCATCGAAACGAGCACCACGGCAGACGGATCGCGCAATAGCGGTTTCAGATACGCGTTGATCCGTTCGTTCTTGAAGTTTCCATATGTGCCGCCAAGGAAAATGGTTATCTGTCCTTCGCCGGGGTGAAGCTTTAAGGGAAACCGTGCCGATAGATTTTCGATATCCAGAAGCACCGGATGTTTCGCGTATGCGCCGGCCGCATGCGACTTAAGGGCGGCCGCAAGTTCGATCGGTTGTATATCGACCGGATAATAGGCTTTTATCTTTTCTTCTCCGAGCTTTTCTATGAAAATTCTTGCCTTGAGCCCGTCCCCGCTGCCGATGTCTATGAGGCTGTAGCTTTCCGCACCGCTTTTCTCCCGGATATGAGCGGTTATATCGCTGAACAGATCGAGTTCGCTCTTTTCCATCGCCTCGAAATAGTTCCTGTTTTCATATATGTTCAGATATGCGTTCGCGCCTCTCGGATTCAGATACCAGAGTTTCGAGTTGCGCAGATCGATAACGCTTCCACTTTGCGCGAGAATCGAATCCTTAATCTCCCGCAAGTTCGCGATTTTATTGAGCGGGTAGAGATTGGTATACAAGTTCTTCGTCAGGACCGCTATTTTGTGCTCCGGAAAATCCCTGACATATTCCCATATAGCCGCCTTGTGCTCAAGCACAAGTTCGAATTCGAAATCGTATTTTCCGTTGGCGCGTTCTATGTAAATGCACCGCATATCTCCCCAGAGCCGATCGGTAAGCTTCTGGACCGCATCGGGCGTCTTGGCACGGAGCGTATCGATGAATACTTTGTAATACGTACCCGTGTAGTTGAGCCGGTCCTGGTACCCGACTATGACACCCGCGGCCTCGAGCTCACTTCGCAACCGCGTTAGTGCTTCCTCCGTTATTCCAAGGATTTCTGCGGCATCACGTTCCGGGAGCGAACTGTCGAGCGCGACAAGTTTAAGATAATCAAATGTAAGATGGTCGAGATCGACCGGAGTATAAACGGCATCGACTATGGCCATCGCGCGGACCTCTCCCGCGACTGGCCGGTTCCCGAAGCCGTAGAGGCTCGTGAGCTCGGATTGGTACACAATCTCGTCGCCCGGATTCAACGTTGCGCGAATCGAGGAACTGATATCGTTGATTTCCGCATTGTCCTTTGCCCAAACGCCCACGGCGAGATTGAACCAGCCCTCCGCAGAGAATATCCAGCCGACGTTCGGATGGTCTATGAACTTCTGCACGAGCCGATCCCTCGAAGCGTGAGACGACTTGATCATGAAACGGAAATACCGCAGACCGACTTTGGAGAGATTGAGCACGGCATATGGCGGGCCGAAACTCGTATGTACAGGCTTTTCTTTTTTGGCAAACAGCTGCATGGGTTTCACTCTAACATTCTAGTCCGTATGCTTTCCGGGCTCCCGCCGCCTGCGCCACAGATCGCGGGCGATGAGGAATACGACGAGGACGATAACGCCCCCGAAGAGGATGAAGTGTACGGCATGCTCGCCAAACAGGCTGTGGTCGTGGTGCATGCTATCCATGCCTTCGTGGGAATCATCCGCTACGGCTTCCCCCGCCTCCGCAACGGGAAGATCGTAGCGAAGCGTGAAAGGGGCAAGCCCTTCGGCAAGCGGCGCGCCCGAGACGGTCAGCGTGTATTCTCCTTTTCCGGGGAACGTATGATAGAAGTCGAGTTCGGTTGCGGCGACGTAGCGGAAATCGTCGGACGGCACCGTGCTCGAAGCGTTATCCGAATCCGTAAAGGATATGGTGAATTCGTAATCGTGCTGCAGCTGGAGCGGTACCTGCGAATCCCGGAACTGGAGGAAGAATTTCACCGGCACGCCCGCGGGGGGCGTATGGCCGAGGTCGGTATACATGAGCGCTCCGATCGCCCCGTCCTCCTTGAATACGTGGGCCGAGGCGGCAAGCGGGCTTGAGACGGCTGCGACAACAAACAGAGCAGGAAGAAACAGCACGATACAGGTCCTTTTCATAGACCGATTATACCGCGCTCCCCGCCACGTACCCGGTGGTCCAGCACAGCTGGAGCGAATAGCCGCCTGAAGGCCTCTCAATATTCAAAAGATCGCCGGTGACGAAAAGGTTCCCGGTCTTCTTCGAACGCATGGTACGCATATCGATTTCGACAAGCGGAACGCCGCCGTCGGCGACCACGGCGCGTTCGAATCCCATGAGCCCGGCGATGGTAAGCGGAAGGGATTTAAGGAGATTTGCGAGCGCCCGGCGCTCGTCCCGCGTCACGCTGTGCGCCTTCTTTTCCGGGTCAAGGCCCGCAAGCTTCAAAAATACCTGCGGGGTGCCCGGCGGAAGGAATTCCTTGAGCGCGTTTCGCGCCGATTTGTTCTTGTTCGCGTCGAATCTGCCCGTGATCTCCCGGTCGAGATGCCCGGCATCGAGCGCCGGATAGAGATCGATCCTCGCGGATACCGCGCCCTCATGGAGAAGATCCGCCACTTTCCCCGCCGCGTTAAGCACGGTCGGACCCGAGATGCCGAAATGCGTGAAAAGCACCCTTCCTTCCCTTGAGAAGCGCTTGGGCTTTTCTCCCGGGAACGCCTCGCGCTCGAACGCGATTTTCACGCCGTCGATCGAGACGCCGGAAAGCTCCCGCCCCCACGTTTCTTTGGTGGCCAAAGGGACGATGGTCGGCGTCGGCTCCGCTACGGCATGCCCGAGTTCCCGGAGCCATCCGAAACCGTCGCCCGTCGAACCGGTCTCCGGATGCGAGACGCCGCCGGTCGAGAAAACATAGGAAGCCGCGCGATACTCTGTCCCTCCCGCAATAATCGTTTCGATACGTCCGTCCTTCGCGATGATCTGCCCGACGGCCGTGCCCGTGCGAACCTCGGCCCTGCCCGCGCGAAGCGCTTCGATGAGCGCGCGCACGACGTCCGTGGCGCGCTCGCTTGCCGGAAACGCGCGCTTCCCGGCCTCGACTTTGAGCGGAAGACCGAGGTCCTCGAAAAAATCAAAAGTGTCCTGCACGCCAAACTGCGCGAAGGCGGAATGGAGAAAATCCGCGGCGGCGCCGTAGCGGGCAAGAAACGCGCGCGTATCGAACTCCGCGTTCGTGATATTGCAGCGGCCGCCGCCCGATATCGAAAGCTTCTCCCCGAGCCGCGCGTTCTTCTCGAGAAGAAGCACGCGCTTGCCGCGCCTTGCCGCGACCGCGGCGGCCATCATCCCCGACGCTCCGCCCCCGACGACGATCACGTCATGCGCGCCGTTCATACCGGCACGTCGATGACAAGGATGTTTGCGGCCGTGACAGGCGTTATGGAGAAGGAGGAACTATCCGAAACGGCAAGGGCGTCGCGGCGCTTGAGCAGGACTTCTCCGATTTTCACTTCGCCTTCGACTACGAATACATACGCCCCGCGCCCGGGTGGCAGCTGATACGGAATTTCCGCTCCCGCGGCAAGGTCGGCCAGATATATCCGCGCATCCTGACGGATCATGAGCGAGCCGTCTTCCCCGGTGTCGGAGACCAGAAGCTGGAGCGCGTTCTTCCGGCTGGCTTCGTCAAACCTCTTCCGGTCATAGCGCGGGGCGACTCCCCGCTCCTTAGGAACGATCCAAAGCTGGAAAAGCTCGAGCGGTTCGTCTTCCTCGTTCTTTTCGGAGTGCACGACGCCGGTTCCCGCGCTCATCACCTGCACCTCTCCCGCGGCGACTTTCGCGCGCGTGCCGAGGCCGTCCTCGTGCGTAACCGCGCCGCGCGTGACAATCGTAACGATCTCGAAATCCCGGTGCGGATGGGCACCGAAGCCCTGGTGGGGCGCGATGACATCGTCGTTCAACACCCGGAGCGCGCCGAAACCGTCGCGCTCCGGATCGTGCCAGTTCGCGAAACTGAAGCTGTGACGGGTCTTGAGCCAGCCGTGATCCGCGCCACCCCTGCTGTCAGCCCGGTGTACGGCTGCTTTCATCAGAATTCCCTGTTCTCGCCGTCCTTCATCGGCACATAATCGATGCCAAGAGGCGTAACGAGTGCTTCGCCGATACGATCGGCGATGTTAAAGCCGGACTTATACATGCCGTCATGTACCGGAAAGCAGACTTCGGGGCGTACCGCTTTCACATAGTCGACCGCTTCGCTGATTTTCATCCACGGGCCCGCGACCGGAAGCGCGAGCACCCCGACCGGTATGCCCGGATTATGAAACGCATCGCCCGGATAGAAGAAGCGGCTGCCGATGAAATAGCCGGTATTCTCGACAAGGCCGAAGCCGTCGCAGATGGTCGCATGATCCTTGCCGGAACCGGTGATAGCCAGCCCTTTCACTTCGATCTTTTCTCCGTCGCCTACCCTGGCATAGGCAATTCCTTCTTTCTCGAGCACAGCACCGATCGAAGCGTTCGCGATGATGACTATATCGGGATTATTGTCTATGACTTTCTTGAGCGACGCGATATTAAGATGATCCTGATGCTCGTGCGTTATCACGACCGCATCGAGTCCGGAAAGTTCGTTTTGTTCCGTCGTGAAGCTTCCGGGATCGACGAGGACCCGCACCCCGCTCTCTTCGACTACCAGGCACGCGTGCCCGAGTTTCGTGATGTTCATATATAAAAACTATAGCATCAGGGCTATAAACGGTATATGAAGCCGTTTCTACTCCAAAACCAAAGAGGGGGATGCATGTCGATAGCGTCGATATCACTTCCAGAAAGCAAATCATGCCATCTTTCAGAAATCACTTCTTTTGATAGTGTCTCCGCTTCTTCAGGAGAAATAACTCCCAATCGAATTGAGCATTGAGTGATATGCGTGTCTGGGGCGATACTGATATGTTGCCGATTTTTAAGACGTATGCCGCCGTAAGTACTCAAAATAAAGGACCAGTAGTTAAAGATTTTGGGACCGGAGAGGTACGGAAACCCCTGTTTATGAGCGACTTGAACCAGGTGCCTAAGCGTAAGAAAATCACCGCCTGAGGCTTGCATGAGGGCTTCAAACGAACCCCATTCGCGATTAACAGTATCTGTGATCGTCCTCCAAGTCCGGATATGCTTATTCGGCTGCAAGGCAAGCTTGTGGGCTACAAGAGCTTTTCTGAGCTCTTCTTCCGATCGTTTGGATACCTCCGAAAGATTAAAAACGAAACTGGTCTGCGCATCTTCATGCGTCTTTAGCGCAGCTTCCCATAACTTATAACTATCACGCTGATAGTTGAGCGCCATGGGAAGCGTAAAGTACGCAAGCCTTATCTCGGGGACATCAAATTGCGGATGTGTATCCTCCGGCATTTATGGTCTGGCCAAGACCGCCTTCTACATAGGCCGCGCGTAATCTCCTGCACTTTTCCAGGATATCGTCCTTCATTTATACGATGTATCTGGCTTTACGGGCGCTCTCAAGCGTTTCCTTAAATCCCGGCAGAAGCCTGAGCTTCTTGATCCCGGAAGGCTTGAACCAGCCGTATTCTTCCCCCTCCCAGTCAAGCCGCACCTTGTCAGTATTTATAGCCACCAATACCGGGAGCACGAGCCACGTCTTCTTATACTTCGGAGCATCCTGATACAGGAGCGTGCCGAGCTTCATGGAAACAATCTGCTTCTTCGTAAGGCCAAGCTCCTCCCGGAGTTCTTCGCGCACCTTATCCTTAAGCTCCTTCTTGTCATCGAGAAACCCCGATACCCCGTTCCAATACCCGGGATACAACCGCATTCCGGCACCCCGCTTCACGAGCAGTATCCTGCCTTTATAGCGGACGGCGCAATTGATAACCGGCGTATAGCGGATGTTCGTAAAGTCCGTTTGGCCCTTTCTCGGAATGAATTTCTTTTCTTTCATGTGTTTATCCTTGAGAATCCAGGTATACGGGCAGGGAGCTCTTAAAGCCTCCGGCATATCTTGAAGGATTACTACGCATATCTTCCATAACTTTATTCGGATCAGCCCAAAATACGCTTTTTACTTCATCAGGATCAATCCGGATCAAATCCGGCCGGAGCAGGACTCCGAGAAATACTTTGAATATATGCCGGGCGTTCATGAACGGCTGACCCGGATCGTTTATCAAATCTTGAGATATGGAACCGCCGATCTCCTTTATATCAATACCGTCAATTCCGAGTTCCTCTTTCAGCTCTCTGCGGGCCGTCTCAACATAGCTTTCGCCCGCATCGACATGACCCGCTGATGAATGGTCGAAACGCCCATCGTCAGCCCGTTCATTCACCAGGATCTCCCCTTCAGCATTTACAAGATAGGTGACCGCGATACGGTGCAGGAGGCCTTCGGCATGGGCCTTTTCCCTTGTGGTTTCCCCAAGAACGGCATCATTTTCGTCAACCCATACAATGTTAGTGCTCATTGGAATACCTTGGCTCGGGCTATGACGACGCAAGGCACGCGGCGAGTTCCGGCGTCTGCGTCCATCCGCACTGGCCTCCCGGCTGCCGCTCGCAGCGTGCCGTCTTATAGCAGGCGTACGCGTCGCGGTATTCGCACGTGGAGATCGCGCCCGGTTCGTCGCTGCAGATCTGCGACGAGCAACCGCCGACAAAGCACGGGCCGCCCGCGGCGGCAGGCGGGCGCTTCGTGACCGTGAACGTAAAGCGGTAGTCGGCAGGGGCGACCGTAATGCCCGCGACAGGCTCGGGATTCGCCGCAACGAACGTGATAGTTTCGGCTTCGGTAGTAACGGAATCCCCAAGCTTTGTGACTTGAGTGCTCTTGCCAAGTCCGCTTCCGATCTCAAGCTGTACCCGTACCGTTCCCGCCTGAATGCACTGTACCCCTTTGGGACAGCGGCTGTCCTCTTCGATCGAAAGCGGACTGATGTAGAGGTCGGCGAAACGGGCGACCTGCCCGAGCGAGATCGTCACGCTTCCGTATGCATGCACCGGGTCGGCGGCGGGTTCCGGCGCATACACGGGGACTTCGGAAGTGGTACTAGCTACGCCGTCCGTCGACGTAGCTTCAGGGGAAAGTGGCGGAATGAGAGGGTTTTCCGGTTGTCCCGCATTCCAGACGTAAAAGAGGACGGCGAGCGCGGCGATGCCCGCGCAGATCGCGATAACGATGCCGAAATGTGGTTGGTCTTGCATGCTGTCAGTATACCAACTCGGCAAGGCATCTCGGAACTCGGGCGGCAGAGATGTATTATAACACATATAAGCCACATGGGAGTACGCTTGCCGTAATTACGGCAAGCGTACTCCCATGTGGCAGTCATGTCAAGCAACCCGTATTTTTTGCTTTTTCGTTCGGAAACCGATGCATGCAGGGGAAAAGTGCATGGCTTAGGTAGGCCGTATAATCTTCATATTCATTGACCCGTCACGCGGCCTGGTATAGACTGGCAAAAGTAGTGGGTGTCGGTTTCTTGTCGATGACCCATGAAGGGAAGCGGTCCGCCTCGTGCGGGCCGTTTTCCTTTTTTCCTATACGCACTCGAAAACGTTGAAGTATGCCGTTGAGTTGGCGGTGAATTCCTTCGCCAAGGTCGGCTCGCCGAGCGCGGCGCGTATTTTTCGCACGAGCGGCTCTTTCCTCGCCTCTGTCCGAACACTGTTCAAACCGTTTTTCTTCTTGTACTCGTACATGACGGCTCCCATAAGAACATCGCACAGCTGCATGGGGAGATTCGAATGCGACTCGATGGTAAGCGCACCGAATACCTTGTCGAAATCGAGGCCCTCGACGGTCGCGGTCTCTTCCCTAATTTTGCTCAAAATAGCATCCTCCAAAGACAAGGCCTTCGTGCGGGGCTTGGTTATCTCGTCGACAACGAGGCAGATTTCGTCGTCCGGCATGTGACTCATTTCCCGCACCACCAGCATGGCGATGTATTTCGTATAGGTTTCCCACGAGTCTTCCATGCCGCCGTGGTCAAAACGGGGGTTCTGGCGGTCAACGACCATCGCGGAGAAGCGGTTGTCGGAATCGGAAAAGAAGATGTCAACCATGCCGTCGTAATACGGGGCCAGGGCAGGGTTCCCGACATTGTCGAATTTCATCTCGAAACGATAATTGCCCCGCAGCATCCGTATGACCTCGTCTTTGTTCCCGGCGGCAAGCAGCTGCTCGATCTGTCGGTTTTTTCCTTCCTTGGCGAGAGCCTTCGCCGGCTGGCTGTTCTTATAGAGCTTGTCGCCCAAGTCCCCTACGTTCTTTACCACCAAAAGACCGGTTCCGAAGAAACGATCGCTTCTCAATATCCCGCTGGAGTCGGTAAAGCAGAAATTGCGCATTGCGCAATTTTAGCACCGCCTGAGTTCAACAAGTAAACGCAACACTTCCGCTAATCTAGCGGCATGGCACACAGGCATTTCGGTATTGAAGAGCGTGAGCAAATACAGCAAGGACTCTGGGAGAAGCGGTCAATTCGGGCCATCGCCCAGAGCCTTGGACGGTCTCCGTCCTCAGTGTCGCGCGAGGTGAACAAGAACATGCCCGCGTTAGTGCGGCGATATACGCCCCGGCTTGCGGAGGCGAGAGCACAGTCGAAACGACACGAGACACAGGGGCGCATACGAACTGCCGGTCTTCGAGAAAAGATTGCCGCTGGCTTGAGGCGTGGGTGGTCGCCCGAACAAGTCGCTGGCACCGTGGGCGGCGTGTCGCACGAGACGATATACCAGTTTGTATACGATGAATGGAAGAATGGTGGCGAGGACCTGCGCTCGCTTCTCAAACGCCGCCACAAAACGAGGCACCGGAAGGGCTTCAGGAAGCATCAGCGTCTCCCGAACCCACACAAACGCTCGATCGAGGCACGTCCGAAGGCAGTGGATCGCCGAAGTCGTCTTGGCGACTGGGAGGGCGACCTCATCGTCTCGCGTGCATCATCGGTTGCCTTGGTCACCCTGCTTGAGCGCAAGAGCGGGTACGTGGCGATTGAGAAGATACCCCGCAAGACGGCAGAAGCGTACAGGTGTATTTCGCTCACCCATACACATCATCGGAGCGTGGGGCGAATGAGAACGTCAATGGCTTGATACGATGGTACCTGCCCAAAGGCACGGACTTCGCAACAGTATCGGAGGCACGGATACGGGAGATTGAGCTGGCTCTGAACGAGCGGCCGAGAAAGCGGTTCGGGTACAAGACACCATTAGCACTCTTCGGAGGTGGTGCAATTACTTCTTGAATGTACCCGGACTTATTTCCCGATAAGCGCGAGCTTCTCCTGCCTCGTAAGGCGCTTAAGAGCGGCTTCCCGGCTTCTTGCCTCCCCGAGCGTCTTTGCGGATTCGGCATAACGGAGCACGACAGGCCTCCTGATCTTCGTATAATGCGCCCCTGATTTGGCGTGATTATGCTCCCGAAGCCTTCGGACAAGGTCGCTCGTGCTTCCTGTGTAGAGCGTCCCGTCGGCGCACTCGAGGATATAGACGTGATGGCGCGAAGCGCGAACGATTCGCTTCCCTGCCGTCATCGCGCGTAACGCAGCTCTTCGACCGCGGAATGGATGTATGCGGCGACATCCCCCAGACCCGGAATGAGCCCGAGAAACGCGAGGATAGCGCCGATGAGGAGTATCGCGAGAACGCCGCCGATGATCGCCCCGCCGCCCTGAAACAATCCGTTTACGAACGCGCGGGTCGTGCCGCCCGTGCGCTTCCTTATTTCCTCGAGTTCCGTTTCGATCCGCTCCAAGTGCTCGATACCTTCCTCGGCTACGTCGGGATTCATACCGGCAATAATAGCAGGCCTAGCCCGGCTTAAGCGCAAGGCGCGCGACCAATTCCGCTATCTGGCGCTTGAGATCGAGGATGAGCGCGCCGAGCGTCGCACGGTAGAGCGCGTCTTCGTCGCTTGTCGAGGCGAGCGGCTTGGACGAAATAAGGTCGGGAATGGGAACAACTTCAGTACCGCTACCCGAAGAGTTTCCCTTGGCGGAAGGAAGCGGCGTCGCGAATATCTCGACGGCGAATGTCGTCATTTCCCCTTTGTACATGCCGCTTGCGGTCCCGACGCCCGCTTCGGTGAATTCGGGCCGGAGCACGTTCTCCCGGTGCTCCGGAGAATTCATCCAGCCGGTTTCAAGCGCCCGCGCGTCCGGATAGTTACGCCCCAGGTTCTCGCCCACGTTCAGGTATTGGTATCCGACCTTGTCGAGCCAGTAGAGCGGGCTCTGCCCGTCGGGGCTTATGTGCGCGAAATAGCCGCGCTCCGCCATGTCGTCGGCCTTCATCTGCGCCGCTTTATCAAGCAGATAGTTTCCCCGGAGCGCCGGAAGGCCGTTTGCGGCGCGGTCGCTGTTGGTTCTTGCGAGCACGCCCGTCGGTATCACGGTCGCGCGAAGATCCGGGTTCGGGACGATAGCCGGAGCGAGGGCGAAATAGACGCCGGTGAGCGTAACGCCCGCCGCAAGAACCGCGAGGAGAAAGCTTATGGTACCGGGACGTTTGCGGGCAGCCATGGCCCGAAGCATAGCAGATAGCGACTCTCTGGCTAGACCGTAGGTTTGCGCTTATCCAATGGTTTTCGTGCGACCAGCAAGCCGGTGCTGAATTGCTCAATTTCGCGCGCATGTTCGTACGTCGTATCGACCGAGGCGAGAGTCGCGTCGGAAATACGCTCGTACCGTTCGATTTCGAGCCCCGCATTCCCGGCGCTCTCGGTGATTTCTTTTCCCTGCTTTATCAGCGTCCGTACCGTCAACATATCCTGAAAGATAAGCGGCATCATTGTATTTGCGAGGTACTCCCTCCCAGGCTTTAGGGACACATCGCTCGAAACGGCCACCACCCATCCGTTCGGCTTCAATATCCGGGCAAACTCCCTGAAAGCGGATTGGGTATCGGGTATGTAATGAAGTACGAAACGGAGCAGCACGCCGTCGAAACTTGAACTCGGGTATGGTAGTGGCAATCCCGTGAGAAGATCGAAACGAGTCATAGCGGACATGGCAGAAGCACCGGCAAATCGGCGGTTTGCCTCGCGTATCATGGCTGCACTCGGGTCGCACCCGATCACTTGCGAAGCTCCGAGTTTAAGTAGCGGCGGTACCATAAGACCGGAACCGCATCCGTAATCGAGTATCTTGTGACCGTGAATACCAATACCGCGCAGCGCATCCGCTATAAACGTATCCGCCGGATGCTGTTGCTTTTCGAATTCAAAATAGCGGTTTGCTTCCTCTGATTGATACGCAAGTGGGAATGTATCATTGCTCATATCTCCACTAAAATATGATCGGTAGCATCGTCGATCGGCGGACTATCGAGAAAAAGCGCGAACAGAGGCGCAGACAAGACGCCTCGGAACCCATGAGGGCTGCCCGCCGTAAGAACCAACAGATCCCCCACATGCACTGAGTGCCAGCCGTCATCAAGCAAGGTTTCAATAGGATCGGGCGGAAAACTGAAACCTTCGGCCTCGCCGAGCAACACTCCCGCGGAGTTGGAAAGCAGGTGTTTATGCGGTGCGATATTTCCAGTGACCCGGATAAGAGCGATGGAAATACAAGGAAGTACCGAACCGATAACCGAACCGAGATCTGTCGTGGCAAGGCTTGCATTAACGATTTTCCATTCAAGCGAGTCCGGTTCTCCGCCGTTGTTCTTCCACGCCTTAATCCGCTCGCGAATCCCGTTCAGTGCGAAGCTAAGGACGGTAACCGATTGCCGACTTTCCATGCATATTTAGTATGGACGGAGCTTTCTTATTGGGCAAGTTGTGGAGGGTTCTTTCCTCGTATCCAGAAACTTACTGGTATTGGATGTACGACGGCTGCGGAGAAAGCTTCAGGAGTTCCGCAGGCGTCATGATGCGGGTCGAGGGCGGTTTCAGGTCGTTCTTATAGAAAATTTTGAATCCGGTGAACTGGACGGGCTCCGGAGCGATGACGCGCGTATACGTGCCGATCTTCTTTGCCGGGGAGCCCCATCCGTCCATATCCATCACCATCTGCACCTCAGGCAAAGGCTTGATGGACTTGTATCCGGTCACCATGTCGTGCGTGAAGCGATGGATAACGAGGACCTTGGGCGGAAGATTGTTCTCGCGCACGAGCTTCGCGAGATAGTCCGCGGCATAGTTGATATCGCTCGCGCTCATGGTGCCGACGACCGTGCCGGGCTTCGCGCCGTTATGCATCGCGAACTCCGGATCGAGCGCGAGATGCACTTGCGGCATCTTGAGGTATTTCTCGATGAGCGGCAGCTCGACCGGAAGCGAACTCAGGCCCACCTGAAGATCGAGGAATACGATGCCGTTCACCTGGCTTGCGAGGTCGAGCGCGATCTGTATCTGGCTGTCGGGCATCCGGAAGCGGTATTTGCCGTCCGCGCCGGGACTTGCCTGTGCCGTAATGGCGATATAGTCGATCGCGGGCACGACGGGAGTCGCCGGATCAGCCACCTGCCACTCGGCGACCGCGGCCCGGAGCTTCGCCGCGACCTGGTCAAGCGGATACTCGCCAAGCACGCCCATGCCTTTCGAATAGAAGTTGCCGTAATAGGCGACGATGCGCTTAAACGGCAGAATCGCTCCCGGATTCGGGTACGCGGCCGTCACGGGCCAAAGATAGTTGGTCGTGGTGCTCGCGGTCGTGGTTGCAAGTACGGGACGGTTGGCGAGCGAAAGGAGTTTCTTATCATATGCGGCCTTATCGAGAGGCGGCAATGCGGGCGCCTTGGGCGTTGCCGCGGTCGTCGTCGCATGCCTCCCTTCCGCGTCCGCCTTGTTGTATTCGACCCCGTGGAAATTGCTGAAGCCGAGGATATAGATCAGCACGAGGCACAGCACGCCTCCCAAAATAGAGATTGCCCGCGTCTTGGTTACGCCTTGAGATTTCTTCGCGCCAGCCATGCGTACAGGATACAACCTTTCAGGCTTTACCGATACGACACTTCGCCCGCTCTCTCCCCGAGGTCTATGGGATACTCGCCCGTAAAGCAGGAGAGGCAGAGACTTTCCCGCGGGAGACCGATGCCTTCGATAAGCCCTCCGACCGAGAGGAAATGGAGCGACGTCGCGCCAAGATACTCCCGCATCTCCTCTATCGAATGGTTCGCCGCGAGAAGCTTGTCCTGCCTGGGGGTATCGATGCCATAGAAATCAGGGAAACGGACCGGGGGCGACGAGACGAGGAAGTGCACCTCCTTCGCCCCGGCCTCAAAAAGCATCGCGACGATTTGCTTCGAGGTCGTGCCGCGCACGATGGAGTCGTCGGCGATCGCGACACGCTTCCCCCTGATCGCATCAGCGACCGCCGACAGCTTCATCTTCACGCCCTGCTCGCGCAGATGCTGGTCGGGCGCGATGAACGTGCGCTGGATATAGCGGCTTTTAGCGAGCGCGGGCTCATACGTGATGCCTGCCGCGGCGGCATAACCCGCGGCGACCGGAATTCCCGTTTCGGGGATGGGCACGACGATATCGACCTCGATGTCCGCCTCTCGCGCGAGTATTTCACCGAAGCGCCGCCGCGCTTCGTATACCGACCGGCCCATAAGCACGCTGTCGGTGCGGGAGAAGTAGACGAATTCGAACGCGTCGAGCTGTTCCTTCCCTTCCGCAAGCTGGCGGCTCATAAGCCCCGCTTCGCTTATCACCAGCATTTCCCCCGGGCGCACGTCGCGCTCGAAGACCGCGCCCATCGGATTAAAAGCGCACGTTTCCGACGCGACGAGAAACCCGCCGTTGAGGCGGGCAAGCGAGAGCGGGCGGATGCCGTAGCTGTCCCGAAGCGCGATCAACTTGTCGGGCGTAAGGATAACAATCGAAAAAGCGCCCGTCATCAAGGGATACGTCTTCGCTATCGCATCCTCGACGGAAAGCCCGTCGTCCATATATACCGATATCGCCTCGATGATGAGCTTCGAATCGGAAAAGCCCGCGGCATTCTTTCCGCGGCTCGCGAGGAACTCCTCAAGCGCCTTCGTCGACGGAAGGTTGCCGTTATGCGCGAGTGCGAGCGTACCCGAGCGCACCACGAACGGCTGGATATGCTCCGGAAGCGACCCGCCCGTCGTCGAATACCGGTTATGGCCTATGGCCGCATGCCCCGCAAGATTCTCGATATCCTTCTCCGCGAATACCTGCATCACGAGCCCCATGCCCTTGTGCGAGAAGAGGCGCTCGCCGCCGGAAACCGTTATTCCCGAACTTTCCTGTCCGCGGTGCTGAAGCGCGAAGAGGCCGAAGAAGGTAAGGCGTGCGGCCTCGAGTCCTCTGCCATAGACCCCGAAGACGCCGCACTTCTCCTTGATGTCTTCCATACGGGTATTGTAGCAAGAAATGAAAACGGTGGACTACAATCGAAGCCCGTATTCTTCCAGCGTCTTTCTGAAAGCGGGATAGTCTGTATAAAGCTGCGCATTGAACCCTCCCTCACCAAGGTTCTTGATTTGGCTTTCCCGGTCATCCCAGTACATAACCTCGCCCCTGTCGGCGATGGAATGCGCCTCCTTTAGTTTCCGGGATATCTTCTCCAGTCCTTCCTCGCTATGCTTAAGCGCTCCGAGTTCGGATGAGGAGAATATTTCGTCAAATAGCGAATCGTATGAAAACTTCTTCGTTAGATATTGAAGTCGATACTTCTCCTGGTTCGTCGCAAGACATACGACCACGCCTTGTTCCTTGAGTTTGCCGACAGACGCATGCGTATCTTCGTATAGCGTATCGCCGATAGAAAACCAGTAACGCATAAGTTCATCGGCCGTTCCTTTCCATTCCCAGTCCTCAAGTACCTTTGCTAGTTCTTCCCTTAAATCCGCTTTCCCTATGAGACATAGCTTGAAGGAGGTCTCGAAAAATCGGGACATCACGGCGAGATCAACGCCGAACTCTCTTGAATACTGTTCGCTGAAACGGCCTCCGTGCATAAGCATGCCGTCGTTGTCATAGATTACGGCTTTCGGCTTGGTCATGCGGATTCTTTCTGGACGATAAGGTGCAGATGGAAATGCGACGGGATCGACCTGTTCTTGTGCGTCGCTTCGATGATCCAGTCGTATCCCTCGTTCACGAATCCGCGTTTGATAAGCTTCTGTTCCGCCAGCTCGCTGTCGGTGAGACCGTCTTCTGTCGTATGCCTGAGCGGCACGAGCATATGGTGCGTCTTGGCGATCTGTCCGTAAGGGAAGTCGTTTTCAACAACTTTCCAATAGGTAAACTCTTTGGTCGCGAGCTTCTCGCATAGCTCGCACGAATCACTGCCTTTGCGGCTTTCCCGATGCGCAAGATATTTGGCGACTACTTCGGGAGTTCTGAGAGACGGCATAGCTAAACCGGGTTTTTATTTACTCCATCATACCCCAGGGGAAGCTCGAAGTCGAAGATACTCAGCTGCCCTTTTACGGGCACCGGCGGATGTATGGGCCGGACATTCCGGATGAGCCAGGCGTATGCGCCGTCGTAGAGCTTGCAGCAGGCGCCCGTCTCGTCTTCCTTGCGCATCGGCCACGTGTCGTAGAGCTCGACGAGGCAAAGCGCATAGCCCGCCGGATCGATAGCGGGCTTTTTTGAAGAACAAATTACCAGGTCGCCCCGGTATTTCGTATTCCACTTCCTCGTCTCGATCGTTTTCTTCCCTTCCGCGACCCAGTTCGCGAACGGCTGCTTGAGCGAGATGGCTTTGTAGGTTTTCATCGCAGTTTTGAGACGACCTTCCAAACCGCTGCCAGGTACTCTTTCTGGCTTATATTGTGTTTCGCCCCTTTGGCAGTTACGAGCTGGCTGTTCCTGATGTTTCGCTTGGCAGCTCTCGCCCGCTTCCCGCATTCGACGTCCTCCTTATCACCCACTATCACATAGGTCTTCTGTCGTATCATCGGGGCAATTGCGTCGAATGAATAGTCGCTTTCGACGAAGTTTTCTTTCCACCATTTACGCAAAGCGGGCTTGAAGGTTTTCATATCTTCCGTGAAAAAGGGAGAAGGCGAGCATAAGATAAGATTCGTCGGTTTCGCCTGCTTCGCGCTTATAAGCGCGATAATCGCCCCGAACGAGAAGCCAAGTATGTATGTTTCGGTCTGCCGCGGCTTTTCGTACTGCTGCAGAAATTGTTTGGCGTATTCGCCGAACCGGGATGGCTTCTTCCCGTGCCAATCGATTTCTATATGTACGGGCACAATTCCCTTCGCCTTGAACATCTCGGCGAGAGCATCATACCCGCGTTGCCTTGTGTGAGATTCGCCGTACCCCGGAATGATGTACGCGATTCTCTTCATCAACCGCTTTGTTTACCGCCGTTCAACGACGATCGTGCATTTGGTGACAAGGGCTGCGATAGCACCCACGGCCGCGAGCGCGGGAGCTATGAGCGCGCCGACGGCGCCGACCGTAAGGGGAATCTCGATCACCGTCTTTCCCTTCTCGTTCTTGATGATAATGCGCCTGGCGTTCCCGGCTTTGATAAGCTCCTTCACTTTCCTGATGAGTTCCTCCCCGCTTACCTTGAATTCTTCCGTAGCCATCTTATTTGATAAGACTGATGAAGTCGTTCGCGACCTTCATCGAAGTCGTCGCGCTGTCGAGGGAGAAATAATACGTGTCGGTGCCGACCGGAACGTCGAAGTACAGGTAGTACGCGTACTTCGGATTCGGGTTGTCGAAGCGCGTCACCGTTACGTTCTGTCCGGCAATGGAGCGCGTCGAGGTCGAGAACGCGACCTTCGAAGGCATGCCGATGCGTTGGTTCTTGCTGATGAGAATGCTGGTATCGCTTGCGGCGAGCCTTACCTGCGTCACCATGCTGTTCTGGTTTTTGTCGGCCGCGACCGCCCATGAGGGCTGGAAAGAGAACGGAAGCGTCCAGCCTAGTCCCGTAAACTCGCGCCAGACCGTCTCGTTGCTTACATTCGTAGCCTTAAGCGGCACCATCGGAGCGGGAGCCTGCGCGGCAGGAAGAGGAGTCGAAGTAGCTGTTCCCGCAGCGGACGTTGTCGTTGCGGCTTCGGGCACCGGAGCGTGGGCCGCAGGGATGAAGATAAGGGCGGCGGCTCCGATGACGATAAGGACTCCTAGGACTGCGATTGGCACGACGATTGTTGGTTTCATGCCAAGCAGTATACCCCGGGCTGGGCCGCCCTTCTACTTCCCTGATTTCCGGGCCCGTTTGCGCGGCACCTTGCCGCCCGCTTTCCGGGCTTCGGAAAGTCCTATGGCTATCGCCTGCTTACGGCTCGTGACTTTCTTGCCGCTTTTTCCCGACTTCAGTTTCCCGCGCTTCATCTCGTGCATCGCGCGCTTCTTGCTCTGCGCTTTCTTTCCGTACCGTGCCATTTCTCCGGATGGTTAGGCTGATAATGCTTATACATTTCCACGGGGTGGGTGTAGAAAGGATTAAGAGGGGAGATGCTATAGATTCGGATTCTCCAGATCGACCTTGAGGTATGGAATGAACACTTTCTTCTCGAGATTGTACTGTCCCTTATACGGGTTCGAATCATCGTTAATGCCGAGCGGATCTTTTTGTACCAGATAAACCTGCCCGAGGAGCGGCATGCCGGGATATGCCAGAAGAACCCATTGTTCCCGGTCGTTCACGAAATCATTGCGCAGCCGGAGCTGGCGGTTCATAAGAAGGTAGGCAAACGTATGTTCCTCGAGATAGAAACTCAGCTGCTCTTCCGTGAGTTCCTTGCCTGCCGCCTTCGCGTCCGAAGCGACGTAGTTCCGGAAGTCCGCGTCGTCCTCATAGAGTTTTCGCACGCTCTTGAACGCGCTGAAAAAATCCTTGTACGAGAGATACATCTGGAACCAGGATTCGAAGGACAGCGCGGAATCGATCTGCAGCTCCCTGCTGCTCTTGAGAAAGAGATTCCTCACGCCGCCCATATGCGATACCGCGGTATTCGCGAACCGGTTCTTGGTCTCGAACGCGTCGCGCTCGAAGTTCATATAGAGGCCTTCGGAATAGATAAAATTCGCCCCTACCCTGTTCGCCGTCATCTTATCCAGGAAAAAACGCATCGCGTCGATGCAGGCCTGCGGCGACTGCGCGTTTCCGATCCGGCTCATCGAGATCGGAAACACGATGATCCCCCAATCCTTGGGGAATTTGTTGATATCGAAATATGTCTGCTCGGACATAGAATTATCTTACTACGACCTGCTTTACTCTGACGTCGTAAAGCGACATTAAAGAAACGGTGAACGGTCTGCAGTTCCTGTTTTTAGCCTTGTTCTTTGCCGTGGTGCGGCATGTGGAAAAGTTGCCTATACACTGCTATCAGTGTATACTGTTGCCTATAGCGCAAGCTATCCTTACCTAGAGGTAATTAGGATCGTATTTATGCCCTCCCCTGGCGCAAGCCGGGGGAGGTGTCTTTTACATACTCGAGAATATCCTTGAATGGATCTGCGGGAATGAAAAGATCAGAACACTCATCCACCTCCTTGCTTACGAAGTCCCGTGCGCAAACCGTAATGACCTGCTTCTTTTTCTTTTCCTTCAGATAGAGAAGAAGCTTATGGAAGTCGCTGTCGCCGGACCGTAGGAATACCGTATCGTATTGCTCGACATGTCGCAGCATGTCCATAGCCATCTCGATATCGAAATTGCACTTCCTACGCACGCCGACGAATTTTCCGTCCTCGTCGAAATCGTTGATCTCCTTTATCTCTTTCTGGCGTGTGGAGAACCCGCAGTCCTGTGCTTTAGCTATACGGTACCACGATTTCCGATGCTTCTTATTTAATTCATGCTGTGCAGAGAGCTCGGGATGTTCCCGGTGGTATCCATAGTAGAAGAACTTTCTGCTTGGCTTAACAGTGTCTATGACTTTCCCCACCTTGCTGATATCAATCTCCTTTTGGAGGAAGAGCCTGTTCTCTATAGGCCAAAAACTCTTTGCCCAGTGCCGGACATTCGCGAAATCCACGAATGCGAATATCCTTCCGTACGATACCGGATCGAAAAGATACGTATCTCGATATAGATTTCCCTGCAATTCCGACAACTGCATAGAAGGACATTTTATACCAAGACAGCCGCTGCAGATACATAATCCGGAGCAGAGCGTCGGGATCGTTTACTGTATACTCCCTGCATGAGCTGCGTATTTTGTGAAAATCCCGAAATCCAGAAACAGATCGTGGTTGAAAACGAACTCGCATTTGCTTTTCCGACGAACCTGCCGATTACTCCCGGCCATCTCCTCGTTTCTCCCAAACGCCACGTTGAATATTATGGGGAGCTGACTTCATACGAACAGCTGGCAATCGAGGATCTTAGGAATAAGCTGCAGACGGCACTGGAAAAAGTCTTTGACGCGAAGGGGTTTAACTTTGCATGGAATCACGGAGAAATGGGCGGCCAGGCGGTTCCTCATTTCCATCTTCACGTCGTTCCCCGCACAGAAGGTGATGCGGGTATTCATCGGTACGATCCGCGGGTCTTCCTGTATCGTCCCGGAAGCCGCGCTAAAAGTCCTGACGAAGAGTTGGTTGAGATTGCTGGCACAATTAAAGCGGCCCTATAAAGGACAGGAAGACGGATCTTCTCGGGTTTTATATATCCAAGCCGCTCTGTTTTGCATAATTCCGTACCATCATCCCTGCCGTCTTTTTCATGCCGAGCTTCTCGTAAAAAGGCTGGAGTTCCGCATCACAGAGCAGATCAACCATGTAATACTCGCTTAGAAGATCGAGCATTTGTTTTACGAGTTTCTGCCCTATTCCTCTGCCTTGATATTCAGGCAGTACTTCGAGAAACGGGATGTATGCGGCAAGTGTCTTGTCCGTTATGGCGGTGATGAAACCGACGACTTTCTCGCCGTCGAGCGCCAGTACCCGGTATTCGCTGTTGGTCAGCAACCGCAGGAACTTTTCCGGTGAAGGCGGAGTCTGCCAGCCGACGAAAAATCCGGAGAGATCCGATGGTCGTACCTCTTTGAGGGAGACCGTGAAAGTAATGGTACCCATGGCGCGGCTACAATTCTGACCTGAATGCTTCTATATCCGCTTCGAGTTCTACCTGTTCTTTCTCGACCGGCACGATTTTGTGCGGCTTTTCTATCTTGAAATACTTGACGGGTTTCCCTTTCGCGCGGGCGATCTTGATTTCCGCGAGAACGCCGTTGCTCACGGCCCCAAAGACCCAAAACTCGTCGCATCTTTTTACGAGATTGTTATTCCCCTCCCGGACAAGGTCGCGGTCGACGGCATCAAGCAAAAAATAATCGAACACCATGAAAGGATTGAGCGGGACGGCACCGTTCTCGAGAACATATTTCGAAATGAACATGCGGTAATAGAAAAGATGCTTGGACATCGCCGTATAGACCAGCGGGCGGTCTTTGCTCAAACCAAGCGCCTGATGGTTGAATGCCTCGGCCATGGGATAAGTATAACCTTCCCCTACAAAACCTCCACGATGCGGAAACGCTGGCAATACACCTCCATATCATCCGCATACGTGCCTTCGCGGGTGAAGTATCTCTTGTGCGCCTGCCGCCAATACGCGAGGGACAGGTCACCTTCGCCTTCATCGCGCGCGAAGCTCGCGTCGACCTCAGAGAATGGACGGGGTACGATCTCCGTGGTTTCAATAATCACGCGCTCTCTTCCCGCGCCATCCTTAATAACTTCGCGCTTTCCTACTTCCGTCCCTTTGATTCCCTGGCTTGCAGCCCAGGCCGTAGCGGTCTTCTTGCCGCTTAGTACGAGACCGAGGAGTTCATCGGCCATTGCCGGGCTGTCGCCAAATGCAAAGCTGTCCATCCCGCCATTCTACTCTATGGCCTTTATGCGCAGCGGAAACCCCGCGCGGCCAGGGGCCGCGCGGGGTTTCCGCTTTAAAGAACACTAAGAACTTACTTCGCTCGGACGACGACCGTCGCGCTTACGGACGCGCTCTTGCCGCTGTCGTCAGAAACCGTGAACTTCGGGGCATACGTCCCCGCCTTCGCGTAGCTGTGGGTGAAGGTCGAGGAAGTCTGAACCGTACCCTTCGACGCAAGCATCGAGCGCATGGCCCCTTCGTCGCCCCATGTCACGCTGTAGTGGAGGCTGCCGGACGTGTTCGTATCCGCATGGACCGTCCACGTCCCCTCCTGATCAACCGAGAGCTTCACCGGAGCGTCGATTCCCGAGATCGAGAGCTTGGCCGCGGGCTTCGCGATTACTTTGAAGGAAACCGCGTTGCTCGTGCCGTTCCCGTTCGTAAGGGCGACGTCGTAGGTGCCGGGGTCGACCGCCGGGACGGTAAAGGTCACGGACGTGTCGCTTATGACCGTGACGTTCTCCGCATCGGTGCCGCCGAAGCTCACCTTGCTATCCGCGAGGAAGCCGGTGCCCGTAAGGGTCGCGGTTGCTCCCGCATACCCGTACTTCGGAGCGATCGACGCGATGTGCGCTGCCGCCGCTTCGCTTCCGACCGTCACCGTAGCCGCGACTTTGGTGGCCGTATGGCCGCTCTCGTCGGTCACGGTGAACTCGGGCGCGTACGTACCCGCGCTGTCATAGGCGTGGGTGAATGTCGCGGAAGAAGAGGTCTCTTCCGAAGCGGAAAGCGCCATCATCCTCGCCTTGCCCTCGTCGCCCCATTTGACCGAGTAGCGGAGATTGCCGTCGCCCTTCTGATCGACGTTCACGATCCACGTACCTTCCGCGCCTATCGCAAGGGCGGTCGGCGCGTCGATCCCGGAGATCGAGAGGTCCGCGGACGCTTCGCCGCAGCTTGCCGACTCGATCGCGGCGCGCGTCTTAGGACCCGCGGAGCCGGTCGCGGCGATATGCTCGTCGCGCTGGAAGCTCGCCACGGCGCGCGCGGTCGCCGCGCCATACGTCCCCGAGACGGCGGCCTTCAGATAGCCGTCGGCCCGAAGGAACGCCTGCAGTTCGCTCACTTCCCCGTCGGTGTTCGAGTCCCTGGAGCCGAAGGAAAGATTGTGCTCGAGCGTCGTGCAGGAGAGCTCGGGCTTAGGATGTTCGGGCGCGGGCGTCTTGGGCGGCGCATGCTGCGTCTGCGCGTGTGCGGAGAACAGCATGAACGGCGCAATCGCCATCGCTCCGAGTTTTGCTGCAATGGTGTGCATAGGTTCGTGCAATTAGACTGCTAATCGCATGCGGTGCGTCTCGGTACTGAGACACCGCACCGGCCCGTATGGTATGAAACGCGCCGTGAACCGGCGGTGAACGAAATAACGCGCAACTACCGGCTTTCTTCACGCAACGGAACGGGAGGTGTCGTACCCAAGCTCGATCGCGCGTGCGACTGACTTTTCGAGGAACCATACCCAGTGATCGAGACCCTGGTCTTGGTTGCGCTCCCGCCAGTTCGAAAGGATATCTTCGGTCGTAACCCACGCGAGCGAGAACTGCTCATGCGCTTCAAGCTGCGTCGGTATGAGATCGGAACTCCTCAGAATAACGAGAAAGCAGGTGGCCTTGGCAACCCGGTTCACGTTCTTGGCTTTGTTGTGATAGTGCGTAAAAGCTTCGGCGATCTTCTCCACGTACAGAAAATCATGAAGGCCGCTCTCTTCCCTCACTTCTCGCAGGACGCCCTGTTCCATATCCTCATCGTCCGCAACGCCGCCGGAAAACAGAAGAAACAGCCCGTCCATATCCCGCTTGCCGATAGCGTATCGCTGGGTCGCGGGGTCAAAGACAACGCCGCACCCGCCGTCCCGGCGTTCTTCGTTCTCCCGCTTGATACCGAATTCGCGAATGGCTTCCGGGGTTTCCATTTAGGCAGTTTAACGTATACAACCTGTCCTGCATAAAATATACTGATGCCCCGCCGGATTTTGGCCCGGCGGGGTGATCGACCTTCAAGATTCCGGATAGTTGCCCGGAAGCAGATATCCGCGGCGCGTGAGCCAGTTCGTTCCGACGCTCGTGACCAGGCTGATCGCCGTTGCCGGCAAAGAGCTTAGTACCGGATCGTTAGTGCCGTTATAGGAATGGGCGGCAAAGCTCATCCCGAACGTAAGCGCCGCGGGAATCAGGCTTCCCAAGGCGTACGCGGGTAGCGGCGATTGTATCGGCGAGAAGTGCTGGACGACGCGCGCCGTAAAACCCGTCGAGAAGAACGACGCGAAGGCCTGCCACAGGCCCGCGTACGCGGCTTCGCTCGATCCATGCGGCCAGTTGATCGCAAGCACGATCGCGCCGTTACAAACGGCTGACGGCAGCGCAAACTTGATATTGAATGCATTGTGGTAGGCCGCCACAACGCTTTTTGCAAGCTTCATGGCGTCCTCCCCGGACTGTTTCCCGAGCGCAGGATGCCATGCGGTATCCGAAAAGTCGAATTCGTTATTTCTTAAACAATTGCGCGAAATACCGCTCGGGATTATCCAGAAATTCCCTGGTGATCTCGTAGTGGCTCGTTTCCTTATAACCGACTTGCCTGAGCGATCCGCTGTCGCACGAATAAATCGTGGCGCCTGGATACGCAAGCAAGATCGGTGAGTGAGTCGCGATGACGAATTGCGAATCGGGATCCTCGCAGAGATCGTGAATGATTGTCAGGAGCGAAAGCTGGCGCTGCGGAGATAACGCGGCTTCCGGTTCGTCAAAGACGAAAAACCCGCCTGAACGTATCCGGTTAATGAAGAACGAGAGGAAGCTCTCGCCGTGCGACTGCTCATGGAGCGACTTTCCTCCGTACGGCGCATATGCTGCCCCCGGCCCCTGTCCGCCTTCACGGGCGATCGTGTCGATATGATTGGCCAAGCTGAAGAAACTCTCCGCCCGAAAGAAGTACCCGTTTCCGTCTGCGGGCTTTTTCCTCCAGGAAGGCCGCATGCGCGCGGCGAGTTTCCTTGCATCATCGTGGAAACGTTCCTCGGAGGAGCTGAAATGAATATTCCTGCTTCCCCCTTCCGGCCCGAATCCAGCTATGACAGCTATCGCCTCGAGAATTGTGGACTTGCCGGTACCGTTCTCGCCCACAAAGAACGTGACTTGCGAGGGAAAGAATATTTCTTCCGTATTCTCCAAAATAGGGAGCGAAAAAGGATAGCCGGACCGATCCACCCCCTTCAAGTCGAGACATATCTTGTCGAGCGGCGGTCCTTTGAGCATCCGCCAAAGTATACCAAAAAACGGTTACAGCGAATCGTAAAAAGACTTCTTCACCTTCCCGTCGCCCCCGCGCACGAGATGCGTGAGGATGATCGACACGAGCACCTTCTTCTCATAGTCCTTGATTCCCCGGTGCCGCCGTATCGCCTCAGCAACCGCCGCGTTCACCCATCCCTCGACGAGGTTCGTGGTGTTCGGGGTCCCGGGGTGATCGATGAAGGTGAAGAGGTTCGGCAGCGCCTTGCGGATGACGTAGCGGATACTCCTGAGCTTCGGATACCGGTACCCGCCGGAGTTTCCGCGGGCATAGAGGAAGAGGTCGTATTTGCTCTCCCATTTCTTGTACTGCCGTATCCATTGGTCGCGGCTCTCGGGAGTCTTCGCGTATTTGAGCTCATAGAGGAGGTCGAGGACGGACCGGGACGCGTCGTCCTTGGGACGGCGGCCGGTGTATTGTGTGCAGAAGGCGATGACGTGGAACTGGCAGCGCTGTATCGGAACCAGCGGCCACAGGCTTCTTGCGGCGAGAAAGAGTCCCTTTTGCCCGTCCATGACGAGGATTTTGGGCCGCGGAAAGAGCTTCAGGAATTCATACCACTCCGTATACGACTCATGCGGCGCGAAACGCCAGAAAATGCGGTCGTTCTCGTCGATCGCCACCAAAGCGCAGAGCTCGTTCCCGTGGATGTACGTCGCGTCGAGGATGAGCGTATGGACCGGATCGCGGGGTATCGCGGGCTCGAACGGAAAACTGAGGAGCGGGCGCATGTGCTTCCAAAACGTCTGCCGCGTCTCGTGCCGCTTCTCACTGATCTCCCTGAGGTTGTCCTTGCCCCCGAGCCACAAGTCGAGCTCATGGCGTAAATGCCGCTCGCGCACGTCCTTGCGCTTCCTCCGGGTTATCGTCCTCCGGCAGGACGGGCAGAAGAAACGGCTCGCGCCGCTCTCGGTATGACCCCAGCGCTGAACGGAATGCTGGCAATACGGGCAATGCTTCATAAGGATAAGAAGATTGAGTTAAGTAACCATTCGTGTTGGTATCTTTCCGTACCGGAGAAAGCGGTATTCCTTTAAATGCGAAAATTCCAGCCCGTACATACGAGCCGGAACAGGTCCGTTGCTCCCGGAGAGGTTCTTGAAAAATACGTTTTTCCCGCCAATTAAACAAGTGTTTGTATATTCGCGTTCAAAACAGGCAAAAGGGCTCGATACCTCAAGCTTTTTTGCGTATTTTGACCAACACGGAATTTAACGTAGCTCCATGATATGAAATACCGCCGATTTAAATCGAGGCAGAAAAATCCCGCGCTACGACTCCCGCTTTCGGGAACGCCGCAAAGCAAAAAAGAAAAACGCGAGCGCGATGCCGCCGAGCGCGAATGCCGGAATGATGAACGACGGGGAAGAAACGAGCGGAAGAACGCCGATATCGAAGAGCGTTTGCGGCGCGAGCCGTGTCCCTCCTTCGGCAAAACGGGGCGTCGCACTGGCTAACGAACCGGACACCGGGCCATACGCCGTAAGCGCGGCGCCGGAAGAACGCTCCGGAGAAAGAACGGGTGCGTTCGGAAAAAACGGGGAACCCCCGCGTCCGGATGAATGCGGGACAGCCTCCATATCCGTGCTCCAGAACGTACGCACCTTAAAGTCAGCGGCGGCGCAGGAACCGGTATTCCCGCAGTTAAAACTGATGCGTCCGGCGGCGGTCGAGCTCGCGTATCCGTGGAAGAAACCGTCCGCATCTATCGAAACGCCGGCGAAGTCGATATAGCCGAGGTTTTCTCCCCACGCGTAGCCCGAGAGATTGCCCCCGCCGTCGTTATGCACGTAGGTTTCGTCCGACGGATGCAGGCTTATCCAGCCGTCATTCCCGCTCCAGGCATAGCCGGTAAGCCCGGTATCGGTTACCTCGACGTCCCCGGAAGGAGGCGCGAAGTTTATCCATCCCACATTCTCGCTCCAGGCATACGGATAGCTCGTATCGATGGCGGCGGCAAACGCGAAGGGTGTGCCGCCGAGAGATAAAACGAGGACAATGGCTATCCCGGCAACCGCCCGCATGGCGTTTGCGCAGCTCATGGAACGGGGATATCCGCGCTGTCCTTTGGCGTATCCGCGCTTTCTTCTTCCGGCGAAGCGGTATCCGGGGCCGATTCCTCTGCGGGCGGCGGGGGAGGCGCCGGCGCCTGCATCCGGTTATTCGACAGAATCGCTTTGAGATCGTCTTCCGTAACGCAGGTGCTTCCGATGCAGAGCGCCTGCTCGACCGTTATGTCGCGCGTCGTAACCGCTCCAAACGTTGCCACGGCCGAGGAAAACGATTCTCCGAACGCAACGATGCGCGCGTCAAGTTCCTGAATAGCCTTTACGATCGGCGCGATGAGGCCGAAATAATTGAATACGTAAGTCTCGCCGGGCGTAAGCGCGGTCGGCGCCGTGGTGGCGACCAGGTTCGGCGCAACCTCCCGCTCCTCCTGCGCGATGAAGCCGTACTGGAGCTGCGGCGAATTGCCGTATACCCGCGGATCTTTCCAGTCGTACGAAACCGGCCTGAGTTTCTCGATAAGCGAAAGGCCGGAAGCCGCGTCAAGCGGTTCGATGTTGGTCTTGAGACGCTTATCAGAAGGGGTAAGCGCGCCGCACTGCAGCTTCCCGTTCGCGTCGGTGACGACCGCCTGGGTAAGGCCGTTGCAGTTCAGTATGGCGTCGATGGTGACGTCGCCGCCGACTTCAAGCGCCGTTGCCGGGCTTGAGGTACCGATGCCGGTATTGCCGGCAAAATAATTGTACGCGGACGCGTCGAACGCATAGAAGGAGTACGGCCGGTTAGTCTGCGTGCCTGCGGTTATATCCCCGACATAGACGCCGTAGGTGCTCGTAATGCTTCCGGTATTGATGAGGTCGTTGATCTTGAGCCCGTAGCCGTTCGTAAACGACGCGTTCGCGTTGCCGAGCGTAAGCGATGCGGAGAGGGCCTGGGCGTTCGTGATGCGGCTATAAGGAGACGTGACCGCGACGATTCCGGTCACGCCCGACGCGTTCGTCGACGTTGCGCCCGTGCCGCCGGCTATCTGCACCGATCCTAAAAAGCCGTTCATGCTCGCTATCGTCGCACTCCCGCTTGACCGTGCAATCAGATTCGCGCCGTAGAGGGTCGACATCGGCGCCGATCCCCGGTGGTTCGCAAATACGCCAAGAGCCGCGATGGAAGGCTGGGCGACCGTCGCGGATGCGGGAATCGTAACGCTGTCGTAAATGCCGTAGTTGGTGCCGCCCGCCTGTGCGGTGGTGTATCGCTCGGTCGTGTCGACAAAGAGATTTGCGAAATTGGTGGTGCCCGGGGCGGAATACGAAGTCGAAAGGAGCGCCTGCGGGACGACAGGAACCCCGATGCTCGGATCAAGGTACGTCGTCGAGGAATTTGCTCCAGAAAGCACGAACGGAAACGCCGGCGTCGTCGTTCCGATGCCGACATGGCTTCCGTCGAAGACGAAGCCCGATCCGTTCGTAAGTTTGAGGCCGTCATAATATTCCACGCCGTTCGTTGTTCCGCCCGCCGGATTGCCCGTGCCGCCGTTTGCGATCGGCAATATGCCCGTTACGTCCGACGCCAGGTTCACGAGCGCCGTCGCAACCACCCCCGCAGTCGCCCTCAGAAACCCCGTGAGCGTGCCAAGCGTCAGGTTCGAAGCAAACAGGTTCGTCGTCGTGGCATTCGTGATGCTCGCATTTGAGAACGAGGCGCTGCCGCCCTGCGAAAGGAGGTACTCGGCCGAGGTCGTCGAAAAGAACCGGCTGGCGTCGAGAGAATCGAGATACGAGAGCACGCGCGCGTCGCTGTAATAAGCATTCGCCCCTTCGGCGATATCGCTCGTCGACACGTGCACGCTGCAGTTCGCCTCGCCCGGAAGGCAGTCGGGCGCGAGCGTTTCGCCCGGTCCGTACGGAGAGACGCGCGGAGCCGCGTGCGCCGCCGTGCCCGCAACCAGCAACCCTGCAAGGACGAGGAGGAGGAAACCGGTCTTTAGCGAAGTAGTTATGGCCACGGCAATATGGTTCCTTGGAACCATATGCATACGCCATTGAACCGCTCTTAAAATGCAGATAAAGAAGCGATAAAACGTGTGGACAACGGAATCCCTATTTTCTCCTCAGCTGCCGGTTCACCAGCCGCTCCACCTTCCGCCCGAGCGGTGCCATCCTGACGTCGTTGTCGAAAAGCGACGCGAGCACCCTGATCGTATACGCCTCGATTTCCTCGAGCGCGTGCGCGTACTTAGGATCGATTTCGAAATACATGAACTTGTCCCAGCTCTTAAGGCCGATACGCCCCTGCCCTTCCTTAAGGCGCGCGCCGAAACGGTTCGCCTTGCCGACATACAGGTGCTTATCCTTTTCACTGTAGAGGACGTAGATCACGTTCACGCGCTCGCGATACTTGCTGAGATCTTTCGCCGGTATCCAGTGCCGCGCGAAATCGAGAAAGAAAGATTCGCGCTTGCCCTTCTTCGCGTCCCTCCAGAATTCGAACAGGTTCTTCTCCTCCATAAAACGGAACATCGCGTCGAAGTCCGTTTCCTGCTTCGAGAGCGCGACTACCTTAAACAAATCGCCGCCCATGTGTTCAAGCTCCATGAGTTCCTTGAGCTTGGGCTTGCTCTTGCGGATCGTGGAGGCGTAGCTGTAGATGAAGAACTTCCGAAGCGCTTTCAGCGTGTCGTAATCGCGCTCATAGTAGATCTGCACCACTTCCCGGTTCGGCGAGTTCTTCGTCGTGATGCGGGTAAGCCGGATCCTGGCGGGATATGTCTTGCCCGCGATCAGGAGCCTGATGCGGGTGGTAAGGCTTCCGGCTTTGAGGCGGAAGTGCTTCGTAAACGAACCGTAGTCCTTCTTGGGAAGCGTAAACCCCCAATAGAAGAAGGTATATCCCGGGACGACATGGACGGATTCCAGGCGCTTTTCAGCCATGGGCGGATAATCGCATAAAAACCGGTTTTGGGAAATCGGAGCGTTATCCCTCTTCGTACGCCGCTTCAAGCGTCGCTACGTCGAGCTTGGTCATCCGGAGCATCGCCGCCGTTACGTGCTTTGACTTCTCCGGATCAGGATCGCTCATGAGCCTCGCAAGCGCCACAGGAACGATCTGCCAGGATACGCCGAACTTATCCTTAAGCCATCCGCACCGGCCCTTCTCCCCGCCTTCCGAGAGCTTGTCCCAGAACTCGTCCACCTCCTCCTGCCCTTCGCAGTTCACGACGAACGAGATCGCTTCCGTAAACTTGAAAAAGGGGCCGCCGTTGAGCGCCGTGAACGCCTGACCGTCAAGTTCGAACCCGACCGTCATCACCGAACCTTCCGGCCGTCCCGAGACTTGCTCCGCTTCCTTCCCCTGATAGCGGGCAATACGGCCGAGCTTCGAGTTCTTGAATACGGATACGTAGAAGTTCGCGGCCTCTTCCGCCGTATCGTTAAACCAGAGAAAGGGGGTGATTTTCTGCATGTTATTCGAGGCCCTCTTCCGCAAGCGCCGCGGAAACTCCCGGGCGCGCCCTCATCCGTTCCATGAACGCCGTAACGTTCGGATATACCGACAGGTCGATCTCGAAGCGCTTTGCCCAGCGCAGAATCGTATAGAGATAGGCATCGGGAATCATGAAGGAGTCTCCGAGAAGGTACTGCTTCCCCGCGAGCATTCCTTCCACGTAGCTTACGCGCTTCCCGATTTTCTCAATTGCCGCTTTCTTCGCATCTTCCGCGATCGCGGGGTTATAGAGGGGGCTGAAGCCCTTGTGGAGCTCCGAGCTTATAAACGTAAGCCATTCGAGCGCGCGATAGTAGTCCGTGGTTCCCCGCTCCGGCATGAGCTTCTTTTCGGGCGCCTGATCGGCGAGGTACTGGACGATCGCCACTCCTTCGGTAAGGACCGGACCGTCATCGAGCCGCAGTGCGGGGATATATCCCTTCGGGTTCACCTCCCCGAGCGTCGAGCCGTCCTCGGTTTTCCGTCCGTCGTTAAAATCGACTTTATCAAGTTCGACCGGAAGCCCCGCTTCGCGGGCGACGATATGCGGGGAAAGAGAGCAGGCGCCCGGGGAGTAGTACAGTCTCATAGTGATGCGTCGTTATGGCTATGCCCTTTAGTATAGCGAGCGCGGTTTTTCCTTTCAGGTGGGGATAAGCTCCCTGGGCGCTTGGATAGCTATAAGGCTCCGCCGCAGACCTTGCAGAACCTCGCATCGGGATCATTAGCGGTGTTCCCGCAGTCGTCGCACGCGTGCCGGTTGACCCCGTGTTTTGCCCGCGCCATTTCCGACGTTACGATCCCGGTCGGCACCGCGATAAATCCGTAGCCAAGAAGCATCACGAAGCTCGCGATCGCCTGGCCAAGCGGGGTCTCGGGCGTTATATCGCCGAAGCCCACGGTCGAAAGCGTCACAATGGCCCAATAGATGCCCGTGGGAATATTCGTGAACCCGTGCTCGGGGCCTTCGACGAGATACATAAGGCTTCCCATCGATATAACGGAAAAGGCGACGAAGAGAATGAAAATGGCGATCTTCTCCTTGCTCGCGCGAAGCGCCTGCATCAGGGTATCGCCCTCGACGACGAACCGCGCGAGCTTCAGTATCCGGAAGACCCTCAAAAGCCGGAATACGCGGAGAATCATGGCCGCCTGGAAGCCCGGGATAAGTACCGCGGCATAGGCCGGAACGATCGCCAGGAGGTCGATGATGCCGAAGAAGCTCGTAGCATAGAGCGCGGGGCGGCGCACCGAGACAAGGCGAAGCACGTACTCGATAGTAAAGAGGATGGTGAACGTCCATTCCGCATAACGGAAGAACGCACCGAACGGGGCGTGGAACGATTCGACGCTGTCGAGCACTACGACGAGCACCGAAAGCACGATGATCCACAGGAGCGCCGTGTCGAAGAAACGTCCGGCGGGCGTATCCGACTCGAAGATGACGCGGTGCAGCGTAAGCCGCCACCCCTTGAGTTCGCGCCCGTCGGGTTTCGTTTTCATTCCCTCGTAGTATGCGCCATCCAAGGGAGACGAACAAATACCGCGACATGAAACTCTTCAGCACGATGAAAGTCGATCCGGAGGCGGACTAAATAGCAAAAATACCGACTTGATGTCGGTATTTTTGCTATGCCTGCCTTCGGCTTATGTATTAGCCGAAATAGGGCTGACGCCCCACAGGCACGAGGCTAGTATATCAAATGCCAATGAAGAGGCAATGAGGTGAGTATCTCACTTCCCGAAGTCGAACGTATCAATATCGAGCCGGTCGAATTCGTAGAGCTTTTTGGCCACCAGGTCATACCACGCGTTCTGGTATACGTTCTTCGCATTGTCGAGCTTAAAGAAATTCCGCTGGTGCAGATAGATATGGGAGCGATGGGGTTTTCCGTGGTAGCAGTTGAGTATCCACTGCTCCTTGTCCTTGGTGTAATCGTTCTGGAGACGCATGTGGCCCTTGGCGACCAGGTAATCCGTCAGTATTTCTTCGAGCATGTAGCCGATACTGTATTCATTCACTTCCCTTCCGGTTCCTTGGATATCGAGCGTGACATACCCGCGGAGCTGCGCATCATTTTCAAAGATGCGGCGGAATTCGACAAGGTACGAGGAGAACTTCGGGCAGTCGAGGAGAAGCTGGCTCCAGGTCATGAAAGTAAAGCCGCTCGGGACGATATAAATATTCTTCTTGATGAGGTTGAGCCATCCCTGCTTGTGCTCTTCGATAAGCTTCTGATGCTTGAGCTTCAGTTCCATCGCGGGCTCGCCGCTGTAGAGATACAAGCTGTCGGTATAGACGACCTGCGCCCCGACATTCGAGACCTGAATCTTGGATATGAGGTGCTCGTCCGCGCCGTAGCAGTTCTGCGGGCTCTGAGTGTTATTCAGAAGCGGCATCGAGAGCGCGAAATACACGATGCCAGGCTCCTTCGGAAATTTATTGAGATCGAAAAACTCATTCGTTGTCGGCTTGGCCATGGGGCTAATCCTTTGAGCTATAGTTCACCATCCAGTTGATTCCGTACTTGTCGGAGAACGACCCGAAGTACGCGCCCCAGAACATCATTTGGAGCGGCATCGATACTTTCCCTCCTTCCGAAAGGGCCGTGAAAAGTCGCTCGGCTTCTTCTTTCGTATCCGGCTCGAGATTGACGTGCACGTTATTGCCCTCGACGAGCTTGAAGCCCATCGATTCCGGTGCATCGGTTCCCATGAGAACGTGCCCGCCGAGTATCGAGAGCTCGATATGCATTACGAGATTCCTATCGGCCTCCGCAAGCGCCGGGACGCCTTCCTGCGGCGGGACATCGCCCATCCGGTGTATGCCTCCCGTGAATTCGCCGCCGAAGACTGATTTATAGAAAGTAAACGCCTCTTCGCTCTTGTTCGTGAAATTGAGATAGGTGCTCGTCCGCGCCATAAGGATCGTTTTAGCCGCTAATGGTTGAAGTATAACAAACTCTATCGACTCGGACTTTGTTGCCGATAGCGGTCACTGGGCTTTCTTCAGTATTTCATGTACGAAGGCGCTCTTGCGCTCGGTATACTCCTCACGATTATCAGCATACTGGTCTGCCAACGATTCCTTCAGTTTCCGATATTCTTCCCTAGCTAAAGAATTCTTCCGCAGATAGTTCCGGAATGCAAGAGCATTCATCCATCCGGTCTTGCTGGTTATTTCCACGAGATTCAAATGATGGGTTCTATATTCCGGCGGACCCTTGGGAAAGAACTGACGGTCAGCAAAACGTCTCTCCGGAATATATTCATATCCAAGCCCGGGAAGTATCTGGATGAAATCACCGATATCATCAAGCGATTTGACGGCCACATTGATATCTATGATCGGCTTTGCGGGCATACCGGGAATCGCGGTGCTTCCGATATGCTCTATGGCTTTTATTCTGTCTCCGAATGCTTCAAGAAGTAGTTTTTTCTCTTTATCGAACAGCGGGGGCCACTCCGGATTATGCGGAACCAATACTACCGTCCCTCGCTTTACTCCGAGCATCCTTAAAGTGTATCAGCTTCGTAAAACAGCTTGATATAGTCCTCGAGATCCCCGATAAGCGGCATCGCAAACGCTTCCGCAGGGGTTACCCATCTGAAATCCTTGTGCGAAGCTGGGTCAATCACTACTTCGTGATCACGTGCCAGATTCAAGAAGAACATGTGATAGATAAAGTCGTACTCGGGAAAGCGGGAATATCCTGTCCTGAAAAACCGCAGGTCTTTCGGGGCTGCCGAGTATCCCGTTTCTTCCGCCATTTCTCTCGCTGTGGCCTGCGCAGGAGTCTCTCCCGCATCTATCTTCCCTGCCGGGACGCCCCAGGTATTCCCTTCCGGCTTATGATCCTGCCGCAACAGCAGGAGGAACTTTCCGTCCCGCTTAAGAAAACAGCTCCCGATCTCGAATTTCGGATTGAAATCTTCCGGCCGCTCAAGATAGATCATGACGGGGATCAGCTCGCTATGCCTTCTTCCGTGTAAGGAGCCAGTCCGGCTCCGGGACGAACGTGATGCTTCCCCACGCATCGATTTCCGATTCGGGGAAATCGTAGTGCATCTGATATACCGTCTCAACGCTTCCGTGCATGGCGCGGGACCAGTCGAGACCAAGTGCGGCTGCGGCATCTTTAAGCGCTTCTTCGCTCGATCCTTCAAGCTCCATGAACGGCGGAATCCAGGGCCAGGTATCGATGGTGATTTCCATGTCTTGATACATCCATTTCTCCCGTTTCGTCTCTTGATAGGATTTCGCCTCGAGCCCGATCGAAGTCAGGAAATCCGCGGCCTTGTCAAAATCGCTTACGTCCACCGACACCTCCTTCGTTCCGTGGAGCGTCCGGTCGTTAAGCTGCTTATAGCTTAAGGTGACTTTGTTCCCCTCATCCCGGATGCGGATCCACCCGCCGATCGTATTAAGACGGCCGTCGGGATAGTCGAAATTCCTGCGCCGCATCAGCGTTTCGGGGTATTCAAGAACCGCGCCGATCTCCTTGAGCCTGGCGCGAAGCGTTTCAGTATGTATGTCCGCGAACTTGGCTTCTATTTCGGTTTCCATCCGTTATGTACTAGCCGATAGCGAATTCCTCGCTTTCGTCGTCTCCATACACCGCATCATCCCAGTATTTCATATAGCTCGGCTCGACCACCCAGACCGTGGAGCCCCCTGCGTTCGTGCGGATCCAGTCTGTCGTAACTTTCTTCTTAAACTCAGGGAAATTCTCGTTATGCAACCGGACGCCCACAGCGATTTCTTCGTCGTTTTTCGCCGGACGGCAGACACCCTTCCCTTGTACCCCTTTTCGATCCCCGTGGTTTGTGGGATCGAACCATGCCGTCGAGAACGCCACACGCGGATCCTTCAGGATCATCAGACTGTGGATGTTGGTGTCGGAACTTATGAAGTAGAGGCGGTTCACATCGTCGCTGCCAAAATAGACGTTAGCTATCCATGGTCCATTTTCACCGTGCACGGCGAGAGCTAAAAGGCGTTGTGATTTCAAGAACTTTTTGAGCGCGTCCATGACTACATCCTAGCAAATTCCCCGGCAGCTATAGCATGGCTGCAGATCCCGTATCGTTTGAAGAATTCGCAATCGCAGTGCCACTTTCCTTCCGTATGAACCAGCGTTCTCGTGCCATGCTCCGAGTGCAGTTCTATTCCCGATTCCGTGCGGGTGAACCGCTCGGGTTCGGAACTGTACTTTCTCGCTTTTTCGATCTTCTTCAGAAGCTGAGTTATAAACACCTCCTGCTCTTCCCTGTTTGCTGCCGAAATCTCGACCAGGACTATGTCGTCCCGCTTCCTGATGGCATCTGTAAAGCCATCCTCGAATACAGAGGAAAGGGTAGCGATACAGGTATTCCGGGCGTCCAGGTACCGCAAGACCAGATCTTTGAAGCGTTCCGAAAAAAGCTGCATCTGCCCGATCTCGTCTAGATAAAGGATACCGCCGTCCTTGAAGTCGGAAACTGCGGGAAGCATCGACTCGAGGCTGCCGATATCGACGAAATACTTGGAAACCTTGCGCGGGGTGTTGAAATTGATGTGCGCCAAGACCGCCTTGCTTCCGGAACGGGTTTCTACCTCAAAACCTAGCCGCCCGTGTTCGCCAAGGATTTCGTTCGTGACAAACCCTTCCTTTGCCGGAATACGACCGATTAGTTTCCGCAGGAGCGTCGACTTCCCGCTCCCTGGCCTGCCGGTGATGAGAATGTTCTTTTGCATAAAAGCCCTCTAACCGCCATTTATCATTCCCAGCAAAGCATCCCGGCACTGCGGGAGCTTGTGCCAGCCTGCGGAGCCGTTCAGGTGCCCGCCGTTCTTGATAAGCACCAGTTTCGCTCCCAATTCCCTGGCCAAAGTCTTTCCCTGGTCCGCGGACACGCTCTTGTCGTTATCGCCATGGATAACGACCATCTTCGGCACCCTTGCTCTGATAGCTTCGTAGTCGAAAGGTTTTTTAAGGAAAGCTTGCACCTTTCGCTTTGTGCTTTTGAAGACAGGCGCGGAAACAAAGACTGCACCCTGTATATTCTTTGCTTTTGTTGTTTCAAGATATCGCAGGATAGCGGTGGCGCCGAGGCTGTGTCCGATAAGGTATATCGGGTCCTTTTTGTTTGCATCGACGTGTCGGGAGATTTCTTCGACCCACTCAGAAGGAACCGGGCTGCCGGGGCTTGGCATCGAAAGCGCGCAGGCGTAGATACCTTGTTTGGCGCACTCTTCCATAAGCCACGGCTTCCACCCGCTATTGGGCGCTCCTTGAAATCCATGAACGATAAAGACTTTTATCACGTTACGATTGTAGTACGGATCCGACCAGTCGTGTGGCTACGGCAGCTTCACGATATACCACCGCCATACCACCCCTCCGGTCTTTCCTTTCCTTGCCCCTGCCTTGAGTATCCGCCATTTCCTCGGTACAAGTACCGCGCGGAATTTCTTATCATCGAACAGCTCGAAATAGCGCCGATCTTTTTCCGAGGCCGGGCTCGGTCGCTCTTCCGGAACCGTAAGATAGCCGATAGCGCCGCGTGTCATATGGCGCTCGATATTGGAGAGCGCTTCCGGCCACTGCGCAAGCGGAATATGCTGAAGCACCGCAGCCGCCCAAAACGCATCGAATTTCTTTTTTGGAAGCGTCTCTGCGTCTAAAATGTCCCCGTATGCGAACCGCATCTGCGGATAGCGCCGCTTGGCGATTTTGAGGAAATTCCTGCTGATATCGATACCGAAATATTTGAGCATCCGGCCCATGCCGAGAAACAGCGGCACATGAATGCCGGACGCCGCGCCGATATCGAGCACCGACGCCCCGGCTGGCAGGTAGCGCATGAACGATCGAAACGCTTCCTCGTGCCAAAAAGAATTGTTATGGGACTCCGACCATTTCTTGGCATGCGCATCGTAGTATGCGCGGTTTACCCTGCTGACAGCGTCCATGCAGGATAGTATACGCGATACACATATCCCCTCAAACCGCCAGCGCGATGCTCGCGCGCCAAGGAGGAGAATGTCCGGGACAAGACAACCGGAAGGGGCCGATTCATCTCGTCTTTTCAACTTCCGTGTTTTATATCGTCAAAACCACGGGCATAACCAGCGCGAGCGCGGCGCTATCGGCTATGACCCCGTCAATCCGCGCGGATTTCCGGAGACGATTGCCCGGGCAGCACGGATGGCGGCGGGACGCCCGCGATAACTATCCATTCGGTATTGCTTTTGCCTTTGCTGGTTGTCACAAAAAGAGCATAGGTGCCATCCGGCAACGACGGTACCGTAAAGCTGATAACAGACCCTTTCGCATACTCCGGACTTTCCTTGCCGCCAAATACCGCGGGACGAGACGGCAACTCTTGAATGGCGGTCCGCCCTATCGTGACCGTATTATCGTCCGGACTAAACCCTTCGCCCCAAATCGATACCGTCGCTCCAGGAGTCACCGGCGTGGGCGTTTCCCACACGCGCGGCAAAGACGAGCGGTATCCGTATACCCCGGCACCGATCGCAATAACCGATATGAGAAGAGCAGGTATCAGCGGCTTTATTTTCATATACGGCGGCACGCCTGGGGCTAATTAGGTTAATAGGTTGAATCTCCGGTCCACTAAAATGATGAGAAACAGGATGAACGCCCAAAAGAATATGAATATGCTGGCCTCCCCGAAATTGAAGGAAAAGACCGTCTTGTCCGGATAGACGAGATAGAAGAAGCCGGAAAGCGTGCTCAGAAGAAGCAGGGTGCTGGTCTCGATGAAATCGCTTCGCAGCTCGTTCGATGACTTCCCGATTTGGAACGCCACTATGCCGAAACCGGCCATCGTGACGGAAAGGGTCGTCACGAGACTCACGATCTGCATCGTCTCGGTCTCCTTGAAACCGCCCCACAACAAAAGCAGGAGGGCGAGGACGAACGACGTGAGCAGGAGCACGTTTATCCGCATGTCGGTGCTCATGGTCATAAGCATAACACCGGGACAGGACGCTTATCGCACCCTAGCCGGCCAGCCCCAAGAAGCCGCGTATGTATAGCACCGGGTTATATCGCCGCCCCTTCCCCGAGATGCATCTCGGCTTTGTAGCGCTCGATGACTTCCGGATGCTCTCCCGCCTTGCATTCCGCAACGAACTTCTGTGCGCTTTCCCCGTCGGGGAATGTCATGTATGCGAGCGCTCCTTCGCACACGACATTGATATTGAGCTTGCCCTGCGCTGGCGCACCGTTTTCATCCGAAGGGTACGATGTTTCGGCGGTAGTTGCGTGAGAATACCAATAATAGCCGCCTCCGATAATAACGAGCGCTATAAGCGCGATCAAAGCTGTTTTCATATTAAAAGTGTAACACGATTCTCGAGCGGTAAATACTTTGAATAGGATCAGGGTAGCCTAAAGCGGGTTAGATATGATACAGTCCGATCGGCGGCAACTGTGGGAGCGTCATCATGCGTGCGCAAATCTTGATTGAGACGGCGACCGGACGTCGGTGTCTCTATGTTCCGGCAGTTCATATTCAAGTCTTCGTCATGAAAAACGGGGCCGAGAAGTGGGTTGTGGCGGCATTTCGCACTGACGGGTATTACCAGGTGAATGGAGGTTTCATTCCAACCATCCAGCATCTGGAGCAGAACTATCAGCTCGTCGGCGAAACAGAGGTCCCGGACGATATTGTCGAGTTCGCGGTACAAAGCGAAAAACGACGACAAGAATCGGTTGGGGACATCGGCGACCTGCTTAAAGAAGCCATAACGTCCGGTGACCCGGAAGGCGGGTTCAGGGGCTTTCTCGCATTGCTCGAGCACGAACGGATGGAAGAAGAGGATCCGGATGCCGAAGAGCGCGCGGGCGAAGCGATCAATCGGCTGTTAACGCGAACTGGAGGTCTTGTATGACCTCCTTTTCTTTTTATTCGGTCTTGCTGCAGCCTTCTTAGGCTCTTGGTGGCATGCCTTCCAGGCTCATTGCCGCACCGCAAGCGGGAGCGTGACATAAAAGGTCGTTCCCTTGTTTTCTTCGGACTCGAACCTGACCGAACCGCCAAGGGCCGTAAGCACCGATTTGACGATATAGAGTCCGAGGCCCGTTCCGTCCTCGCCCTTCGTTTTTATATTGTCCGCGCGGAACATTTTCGTGAATATCTTGTCCTGGTCTTTTTTTGGTATGCCGTATCCGGTATCGGAGAAGACGACCCGCACATTGCGGCTATCCTCCAAAGACACCGAAATACTGATCCGTCCGCCGGAGGGAGTGTATTTTATCCCGTTCGAAAGGAGGTTTTGGAATATCATGCGGACGCGGCTCGGATCGGTCTCAAGGACGGGCACCTGCTTGGGGAAATCGGTGGCGACCGTGATGCGCTTGGCGTCTATCTGGGGCTTCTGCTCGCCGATCACGTCCCCGAGAAGCCCGGTCACCGAAACCGGCTTGAGCTCGGTCTGGAGCGTCCCGAGTTCGATGCGGGATACGTCGAGAAGCGCATCGACGAGCACGACCATCCTCTGGCTTCCCGCATGGATCTTTGCCAGATACTCATCCTGCCGCCTGGCGGTCTTGGCGACTTCGTCCCCAAGGAGCATCTCGCTGTACCAGTTGATGCTCGTGAGCGGGGTCCGGAGCTGATGCGAGGCGAGCGAGACGAATTCGCTCTTCGCTTTGTCGACCTCCTTCTCCTTCGTGATGTCCCGCTCGATGGCCACGAAGAACTCCACCCCGCCTTCGTCATCGAGAATAGGTGAAATGACCGTGTGGGCGTCGTATTCTTCCCCGCTTTTGCGGTGGTTTTTGATTTCGCCCGAGAAGGTCTTCTTCTCGACCTTTATCGTCTGCCAGAGGGTGCGATAGAAGTCGGTGTCCATGAGCCCTCCCCAGAGCTCTCGGCTCCCCGATTTCTTTCCGAGGATTTCCGCTCGGGTAAATCCGGTGATGCGTTCCGCTGCGGGGTTCGCAAACAGGATGATCCCTTCGGGGTCGGTGATGACGATATGTTCCGATACCCCGTCGACCGCCAGCTTGAACTTCTCGAGTTCTTCCGCGATTCCTTGCGCCCGCTCTTTTTCCTGCGCGAGATCGTCAATGATGTTCCGGGCCGCTATTTTCGCGTCCTCAAGGTCGTGCTCGATGAGCTTGCGTTCAGTGATGTCCAGGGAAAAGATGAACGCGCCTTCCGGTATCGGCTCTATGAGAAGCGCGAACCATCCTTTGTTTCCGTCGGGAAACACGAACTCGTTCTCCAGGCGCTGCGGCGTATGCCTCTCCATGCAGGTTCGCAAATGCGAGAACATCTCCGTCCGTTCGATGCCCGGGTACATTTCCATCATGGTGCGCCCCACGAGCTCTTCCTTCGTGTGCCTGCCCTGCCGCGCGACCGCCTCGTTCACGTAGAGATACCGGAAACCGGGGTCGATGATCTGGCATCCCTCGATCATATGATCGAAGAGGGAGCGGTAGTCGATCCGCGGCTCGTTCCCCGTCATTGCTTTCCTTTGAGCGCCTCGATCTCTTTCTTGAGTTCCGACATTTTCACCTCGCGCTCGATCATGATCTTTTCCATCCTCTTCACCTGCGTGATATGTCCCGCGCCCGCCTCTTTCCCGTCGGTCTGGCTCCCTCCGTACATGCGAAGGAGCATTTCCTGCTCCGTGACGTCAGTGACGTGATGGATGATATACGTGACGGAGCCGTCCTCGCCGCATATGGGGGAATTATCAGGACTCCAATAGCGCTCCTCGAAGACTCCCGGCCCCCGTTCCGGGCGCGGAATGTCGTATTTCTGTATCGCCATGAAATCGATCGTCCTGTTGACGAGCACGCGGTTGAGGGAGGCCGTGAGGTTCGCGACGCCGGTCGCTTTCGGGTCGTTCGGATTATCCGGAAAAACCTCAAACAGGCCCTTCCCCAGAATCTGCTCGCGCACCGTCTTTGTGGCTTTCGCGTACGCGTCGCTTACCGCGACGATGGTGAAATGGGGCGTGTCGGGCAGCAGGATGAGATAGTTTTCGGGGAGGGATTCGAATATGCTGCGGAAATCCGGAGTCGTTTTTGATTCCATGTGCCAGGAGGATTAGGGATAACGGCGTCTTTAAGAGGCCCTTCCCTTATAGCAGGGGCGACTTAAAGGAAAGTTAAAGTGGTGCCGTTCGGGATATCGAATCCGGCAAATAGCCTTTTAGTACGTCATGCGTCTTTAGCGGGTGCATAAGCGGGCTCGGTAGAATTTGATTACGCAATAAAATAAGGTATCCTGCGGTTCGGCACCCTAGAAGGAACTGTTCCCATGAAAACTTCATATCCGGCCGACCCGTTCGGCCCGCGGGCCTACGAATTGATGGCTGCTCATAGCGAGGCCGTTGCCGCAGCCACCAAACGAATGCATGCCAACCCTTCCGCGGCGGATCGGGAGCTTGTCGAAAACGCGCTTCCGCTCGGGAAATACCTGGACGTGAAGGCGGTCGTCAACGGCTGGAAAACCCGGCATTTTCTGGATATCACCGCCATCGGGTGGTTCCCCTTTCCTCTCAGGGAGTGGCAGCCTATGGCGGTAGCCACGGTCGGAAGCCCGTTCGGAGGCAGCAGCATGATCTTGGTGTTGCCGCTCTTTGAGCCAGTCGGCCTGATGAACGCTATCCAACTCGACAACGGTGGCGGAGACCCATGGAGAGGTCCGCGCTTGCTGCTTGACGACGGCACGCCGCAACGCCATCGGCAAGTCATGGAACTGTACGAAATGATCAAACCGTAAACATCCTCCGCGCAAGTGCAGAGCAGTGCAGGTCCAGCCCGGACCTGCACTGTTTTTGTTTTCCGGTGCTGATAGCGTGAGATCGCCTGATCAAAGCTCCTTTCTCATATTGTATATCCACCAGCACACCCCGCGGAAAAATCCGGTTTCCTTAAAGCCGAATCTCTTATATAACCGAAGCGCCGGATTGCTGGCTTGCACGGCGAGCTCCAGTCTTGAGCATCCGGACTCTCTCGCTTTAGTTTCCACGAATTCAAGCGTTCGGGTTCCGAAACCCTGTCCTCTAAACCGCGCTTTCAGGTTGAACCGTTCGATGTATGCCGTTGACCCGTTGTTGATAAGGGTGTACGCGATGAATCCAGCCAATTCCCCATTCACCTTGATAGTGAGCAGCGCGGAGCCTCGCAGGAACTTCCGGAGCCGCTTTTTCTCGCCGTTCCTCAAAAAGAAGTGTACGAACGTTCCCCGGATGACGCGTAGGTTGTCGTCGATAAGCTCCAGGTATTCGTTTTCCTCGGTTGCCATGTCGAACCTTTCGAAAGTAAGTTGCATGGTAAGCGGGAGAAATGGCTTAGGCGGCTGTTTGGAACAATGTCAGGACTCTAGCCCAACAGAACATAGAGACTTATAACCAGAAGCATTTGAATAAGAACCGCTGACAGGAGTTTCTTGAGATCAGCAGCAGGAGAGCCGAACGCGTATACCGTGAGCGATAAGGAATATATGATCGCTGCCATCCCTACGACAATAAGCAGATTCGGGCCCTCAGGATCGTTGAAAGCGGCAAACATTCCGCGAGACAGCAGGAGAGCGGTTACGCCCAAGGCAAGGTATGAGCCCCATTTTGATTTGAAAGGCATAGTTGCGGTTATAGTACATCTAACTGTGAACGGGCCTTAGAAGTTACGGACTGGCCGTCTCGTGTTAGAACCGTGGATGGTTAAGCCCCGTTTAGTCGGATTGACTCCATTTACACTATCCAAACGACGCGTCTCGTGCACTATCCAGAGCCATTGCAAAGAGAATTTAAAGGAATAGAATTCTAATCAAGATAATCATATGAAGAAAGAACTTTTGGTAGGAGATGTGGTTCGAAGTGAGTTTGGCGAGTCCCGTATAATCACGACAAAGGATAGTACTGGTGGTTGTTATTATATAGAATATACAGATAATCGTGGCTGGTTTTATAATCCTACACGAGCATATGTAAGCGAAAAGCAGCTTCTAGAAAAATATCGTAAGATTGGACACTTGCCAGCAGAAATTCTTAATGAATTACAGAAGGTAATTGCAGCGGCGATTATAAAGCATAACGAAGCCTTTACTTTCCTGGACTCAGCGCTTAATCAGAATGAGAAATTTAATATAGCAAAATTCCTGTCCGTATAAGAGTTTGGATTACCATTTCTTGTTAGAACTAAAAGCTCCCAGACCTTTTCTTACTTTATTTGGCAAATCGAATTAGCTAAAAACAGCGCGTCTCGAGCGCAGCAACCTCGCATGATTTGGCTGCCCGACAGGGACCCAAACCCCAATACCCGCCTCCAAGGAACGAGGTCCTCTCGGCTGTGTGCAGGAAAGTTAGGGAACAATATAAAAAGAAAAGCGGAGCTTGCGGCTCCGCCTTCTGAAGGTGCAGTAGAAATAACAATTCTTAGCGCGGCAGACTGGTCTCCATCAGAGCCATATCTACCTCGGTGACCAGCTGCATGAAGCGCGGGTCACGTTTGGTGGAAAGGTCCCGCACGAGCGGAAGATCCACACGGATACGCGAACCGATCTTGCCGATCCGCGGATCCAGCACATAGATGTCGTCGCCCAGGAAGACCGCTTCTTGCTGGTCATGCGTGACGAAGACGATGGTCGACTGCGAAGTCTTCCACAGATCAGCGAGCAGCTGCTGCATTTCGAAGCGGGTGATGCCGTCAAGCGCGCCGAAAGGTTCATCCATCAGGATGATCTCCGGATTTGCAATCAAGCTTCTCGCGATAGCGACCCGCTGCAGCTGGCCGCCGGAGAGCGTCGGGGTACGAGCGTATTTATGCTCGTGACCCTTAAGTCCCACACGGGCGATTATCTCGAGCGCCCGCTCACGCCGTTCCCTCTTCTTCACGCTTTTGAAGACGAGCGGAAGTTCGACGTTTTGAAGCACGGTCCGCCACGGCAAGGACGAATAGTCCTGGAATACCGTACTGACCGCACCATACTCTGACACCGGCTTGCCCTTGATCAGCACCGCCCCGCTGGTCGGCGTCTGCAGACCATTGAGATAGCGGAAGATCGTTGACTTGCCGGAGCCGGAGATGCCGAGCAGGACTACGAACTGGCCCTGATCGGGTTTGTCTTCAATGAGCAGGTTGAGTCCGTCCAGAACCGTCCTCTGCCCATAGCGCTGGGTAACCCCCCGCAATTCGATGATATCGGGGAGGTCGGTGTTGACGAATTCCACACCAGTCATGGCTAGCCTCCGATGCGCTTATAGGGGAAGAGCACCCGGCCGATCAGTTTGAAGATGGCTGTCTGGATGAACGCCACGAACATAATGATCAGCAGGAGTGCATAGTACTTCTCCATGCTATGGGTGCGTTGAGCCGAATAGATCAGCGCGCCGATGCCGCCCTCGCCTTTGTTGATGAGCTCGATGAAACTGATGTAGGTCCACGAGAGACCGACCAGGATCACGATATCGTCCCAGACGCGCGAGAACACATCGGGAAGATAGACGTAGCGGACCAGCTGCCATTCATTCGCGCCGAGTGTCCGCACCGTGTCGACATAGACTTGACGCACTTCGTCGACCCGCTGGATCACGGTTGGCACCAGATAGACGGCAATGGCCACCGTGAGGAAGGCCGTTTTCATGGTGTAGCCGATACCCAGCCACGCCATGAACAGGATCGTGGCCACTGGCAGCGGCAGAAAGCGCAGCCCGACGAAGAATGGCGTGGACATGCCGCGGAAGAACGGCAGCAGGCCCAGCGCCAGCCCCATGGGTACACTGATCACGATCGCAATGAAGGTCGCCAGGAGATTCATCTCGAAGCTAAACCAGACATTGCGCACAAGCATGTCATGGAAGTGCATGTCCGGTACCACCCCGAGGACCTCAAACGGTCCGGGAGCAATCTGCCGCGGCAGAATCCCGAGGGTGGCGAAGAGCCACCATGAGAACAACCAGAGGGACACTCCCACGATGCCAAGCAACGTATTTTGCCGAGCCGACGCGTTACCGCGCAACTCGAACAAATTCGTCAGCCTCTCTTGCATACCCTTTGTCTCCTCTAACAGAAAGGGGAGGTGATCTCTCGACCACCTCCCCCAAGGCTCAAGCTATTCAAGCTGCGTCTAGTTGTTCAGCAGCTCGAAGTCGGTACGACGATTCTGTGCCAGGCACCCGGCATCGCTCGTACCACATGCTGGCTTGTCCGGCCCGTTCCCCGCCACGATGAAGCGGTTGGGATCGAAACCGAAGCTGCCCAGGTAGTCTGCGACTGCCTGGGCACGCCGGCGGGACAGATCGACATTGATCGCACGGCTGCCCGTGCTGTCGGTGTTGCCTTCGATACGAATGCGCGCATTCGCGAACGACTGTGCCGTCGGCACGAAGTTGGTCGCGATGTTCGCCTTCGCCTCGTCAGTCAGCACTGCGGACCCGATTGAGAACTGGACCGACAGCGCCTTCGACGAGAAGGCATTGGCCTTGACATCTGCGGTCGTCGGCACGGCAAAACGAACCGTGCTTTCGGCCGCATGTTCCGGGCCCGTCAGGCTGATGTTACGCAGCAGGCTCAGGTCGATGACCGTACGCCAGTCCGGCACGCTCGGCACCAGATTTGCGTACCCGTTCTTCTGGTACAGCGCGCCGCTGTCGCGGAAGAGCCGTTCACCAGTCATGCCGGTATAGCTGCTGTCGAGGCCGAAGAACGCCAGGTTGTCACCGAACGTGGTGAGCCGGACGTTGTTGATGGCTGCCAGAGCATCGTCGACCGACAGATTGAGACCGTCGGCCAGGATGGTTGCAGCCTTCTGCTTCGCCGCGGGATCGGAGTTGATCTCGGCGGCACCGATCATCCAGCCTTCGATGAGGTGCTGGAGTTGTTCACGGTGTGCCGCGATGTATTCCTCCTTCGCGAAGAAGCCATCGGCGATGATGTGCGATGCCTGCTTGGAACTGACGAGGACCTTGGCGCCAGGAATCGCCCTGACACTGGCCACGTCATCCGGAGACCAGACCACAGCCGCATCTGCGCTGCGCGTCTGGAACGCCTTGGCCGCATCGATAGCGCTTCCGGTATCGATAAGGGTGACGTCTCCTTTCTGCATGTTTGCCGATTCGAGCATGCGCAGCAAGAACGTGTGTGACGGTGTCCCGTAGGCCACCGCAATCGTCCTGCCACGCAGGTCCCGCATCGAATTGATGCCGGGGCCGACGACGATAGCATCGCCGCCGCGCGACCAGTCCGCCTGGAAGACAAACCGGGGGTCGTACCCCGCTCTCTGGAGGTTCGCCGCCTCCGTGGTGAAGGCGTCGACGGTCGCCCAGAGAAGATGACACTTGTCGGACTTCCACGCATCCCGCGAGGGAACGAACTCGTCCATGATCTGGAACTTGACCTTCAGGCCGTATTGCTTGTAGTAGCGGGACTGCTCCGACGGCTTGAAGCCGCCGTTGAAGTACTCGCCACCCACGTAGCCACCCCAGGTGACGACACAGACGTTGATCACGTCCGAACCGTCACTGGAAAGCGTCGTCGGGCTTCCGCCCGGCGCGACTGTCTCGGTGACTGCATCCTTCCACGAGGTCGGGATGAAGTTCTGAAGGACCCAGATCAGAATTACCGCTAGCGCAGCGATTCCGAGTCCGAGGTAGATTCTTCCTTTGAGGGTAATCTGGTGTTCCACTTCTTTTCTCCTTGGTTACTGTTTTCCTGAGTTACGCGTTATTTCACTTCTCTTCGTCGAACAGACGAAGGGACGCGGGCCCGGAACCAGCTGGAACCGGAACCTTCTGCCTGCCCTTTCCGGAGAAATCCGGGACGGCAAGCGCGGGGGCGTGACCGAGAAGCGACTTGCTTTCCGCACGGAGGCGGGCAAGCGATTCCTGCAGTTTGACACCTCCTTCCAGAGCCGCCGAATTGATGGCCTGCTCCGATAGGCGACGCAGCGAACGAAGCTTGCCGAAGTTGCCGGCGTACTTCTGGCGGATGATGCCGAACGCCAGGGTGGCGTTGACATACCGCTCACTGCGCTTGTTGAGAGTGCGAGTCGCCGCGCCCATGGCAATCTCTGCCTTGAGGGCGGCACGCCATTCCTGCTCCGCTGTCTCGATGGCGATTTTGGCTTCATGCTCGACATGACGATTCGCTTTCGCGATCTCATCAAGCAGTTCATAAAGCTCAATGAGCGGGACGTTGATGCGGTCTGCATTTTCGGCCCGATCTTTGTAGCCACCAGATTCCGCGGAGGCGTTTCTGGCTTGGTCACTCTCTTCGCCGTGCTTCCGTACCGCGAAAGCAAACCTGGCATCGGATTGCGCAAGCAGCGTCAGATTGTCAGAGGCGGCCTTCTTGTTCTCCTCGATGATGCCGCTGACTTCACTTTGCGCTGCTTCGATCTGTTCGCAATCCGAGCTCACTTCCGCGAGCCACATGTGGAGCGGCGTGATCGGATCGTCGCCATAGATCGCGACGGTTGTGCGCCGCGCGACACTTTCCATGAAGCGACGGTACGACGGCCAGAGGCTGGTAAAAGCCACTGTGCCGACTGCGATGCTGGCGCCGACCAGACCGATCTCGCCGAGAGTCCACGCGCCATGAAGCATCATGTCGAGCAGATTGTTGACAGGAGGCATGATCTTGAGTCCCACGCCAAGCGCGAGCAAGCTCACACCGGCATAGAACCCCCAGCGTATCGCCTTCTCCCGTGGGGGAGTCGGGAGCTGGTCGAAGAAGTCATTCATGTTCGACTGTTGAGCCATTTTCCTTTGATCCTTTTCTCCTAGCCGCCGGGTTACGACGGCAATATTGATTTGATGGTTGCGATCTCGTCACGAACGACTGCCAGACTGGCGAGTGCCGTTGCGAGACGAGAGTCGATGGCTGCCCTGCCATCAGCACGACGACTCGCGATCTGCGCTTTCGCGCCTTTCGCATCGTCGAGCTTTTTCTGGATGGCGGCGAGATCCGCCTCGAATCGGTGAATCTCACCGTCGAGACTGCTTTCTTCGCCATCGAGCTGGCCTGCCAACCTCTCGCGCTGTTGCGCGATGTCGACATTGATCTGCGATCCGGCTTCGGCCAGAGATGCCGCCACAGAGCGACTCAGTTCTGCGCCGATCTCTTGCGAGGTCTGCGAAGAAAAGACAAGCGCTGCGGCTGCGGCATTTCGAGGGTCGTTCGGGAAGGCTTGTTTTGCCTTCTCGAAATTTGCCAGAAAAATCGCAAATCCAGGCGAATGCGTGCGGCTGGTGACAGCCCCACGGATTTTACCGACCATACCCTGGTCGGCCGTGCCGGCAGCCGGTACAGCCACACTTGGCTGCAGGACCGGTGTTGGCGCTGCGGTGGGTGGGAAACTTGAAGGTGGTGGGGGTGGGTCTCCGTCATTCACGACTTCGACTGCCCCGATACTTTCAAGAATCCCCATGACTCCTTTGTTAGCCATGGACTCCTCTTCCATCTGATGGTTTGAACAACCGGGCGTTGTAGGCCCGCCACTTCCCATGAACGCACTGAACGTCGCTGAGGATCACTGCAGAGCCTACCACTGGCAGGCTTGAGTCTTCCCAAACGCCTCTTTGTGCGCCCAGAGAAACGGTAACGAGGTCAGGCACGCCGTCGCATTCAACGACGGCGTACGGGTCGTTGCCAGGAAGAATGTTCCTGACAATACCCCTGTAACAAGGGGGGTCCTTCACATTCGATTTCTCCTTTCTTTTCGACTGTCAAGGGACAGGCCTCAAGAGGGCTTGCCGACGCCACAATGCAGCCTGGTCTAAATTCTGTCAAGGATGTGTACGCGTCCAGTACCTCTGGCACTCCTCGGCCGTTAATGAGGAGAGTATATACCGGAGCGGCGGCACCTGTCCCAGGGACTCGTGCGGACGCCGGGCGTTGTACCAGAGCAGCCAGTCGACCAGCTTCAGGTTGAATGCCGCGACGTCGTCCCGCAGGAGCGGCCGATTGAGCATGATGCAGTCCTCCGAGATCGTCCGGTTGAACCGCTCGACGAACGCGTTCATCTTCGGGCTGCGGGGAAACGTATTGAAGTGGGTGAGGCCGAGGGCGCGGCACCCCGCCTCGAAGTTCTTGGCGAACTCCGGGCCGTTGTCGGTCTGGAGCTCCGTGATGTCGAAGGGGCACACCGCGATGACGCGCGCGAGGAAATCGGCGGCGGACGCGGAGGAGTGGACGGTATACGCGCCGGCGAAGGCGAACTTCTTCTCGACATCGATGGCGGTCAGGACGTACCGCTTCACGCCGTCGATGAAGCGGACGACGGTGTCGAGCTCCATGCCCCGCTTGTGCCGCCTGCGCAGCTTCGTGCGCTTCGATACGGGCTTCTCCCGATACGTGCCGCTTCGCGCATAGTATGAGAGCGGCTTGTGCGGGAGCAGCAGCCCTCTCCTCTTGAGGTCCGCGACGACCCTCCCGACATACGATTCGGATACCCGGTACCCGTCCTCCCGCAGCAGGGCTGCGAGCTTCGCCTTGCCGAGCCTCGGATGCTCCGCGCGCTCCTTCAGGATGAACGTCTCGACCTCGGGGAGGACGATGCGTCTCCTCCGATTCTTCGGTGCCGTCGACTTGGGATCGAGCGCGTCGAGTCTCCCGTGCGCGCGGTCGAGCTTCGCCTGCCAACGGAAGAGCGTGCGGCGAGAGACGCTGAAGGCGTCCCTGGCCGCACGCTCCCCGTGCGTTTTCCAGAAGTCCAGCACCTTGACCCGATGCCGCACCTCGTCGTTGTTCCTCATATGCAGGAAGCGTATGCTCCGCTCGCGCATATACAACCAGCCCTCGGTATCCTTCAGTATGTTGAATTGACGCATCGCTCCTCAGTTAGGAGGAGTGCCATATGTATCTGAACTTGTGCAGGATGGCAAGCGGGCGAAACTGTCGGCTGGCTGTCCGGTACGAAGTTGGACCTCTACACCCCGGCCGAGGCTAGATCCTGAAAGTGTTTCCTAAGTTGTTCGTAATCTGGCCGTATCTCCTCCCTTAAATCATCATAGGCAATCTTATTGGTGAAATCGCGTTCTAGTTTTGGCAGGGCCCACTCTGCAACCTCTCGTGGTGATTTATGACCAAGTTTCCCCGCCTCGGCAATCTTATAAAAATCACTTGTGAGATGAACGACACCGTCTCCCGCTGCCATTGCCTTCCCCTCTGCAGAGACGGGCCGAGTCTCTCCATGGCAACTATGCTTCGCGATCGCATCGTCTACCACTATGGCTATCTCCTTGTCGCCAAATCCGGTCTTCTGCAGCATCTCCCGTGCAATACGCAGGCTTTCCTTTTCATGATTCGGATCCTGCCGCTTCATTACTGCGTCGGCCACATCGTGCAAAAGTCCAGCAGCCTCTGCAAGCTCCGGACTTCCTCCGTACATTTCGGCTATCTTCCTTGCTTCATTGCCAACAAGAACGACATGCTTATCATAGATCCAGTCAGCCCAGTCAGCACGGCCAGGAAGTTTTTGGGCATATAGATTGTGCACCTCATCCCGCAGCTGCTCTATTTTCTCCATGAAGAAAGTAAGCTTATCGAGCGGGAGTCTGGGACGGTGTTGGAACGCTAGTCCTGCTCTCGCTGAGGTCGGCTGTCGCAGATATGAGCCCAAACTACCTTTTGAGAAGTCCAAATATGTACTTCTGGACCTAATTTCTCAGGATGCTTGAAAAGTAAAATAATTCTCAATAATAAAACTATTCAGATATCTTCTGAGTAACCATCAACCCATTTTCAAGCATTGCTAGGTAATAGCTCTTAACCCTGTGATCAGTTCTCGTCTTTGGAAGATGCGTACCACTTACCTTCTGCAAATAATCTTCCATCATGTGACCGTAGTCATTCACGTTATCAGCTACGATAAGACCACTAATATTCATAAGTGGTACAAGTTGGTCAAAATATTTTCCGTAGTTTTCCTTATCGGCATCGAGAAAAACAAAGTCTATTTTCCCATTATCCCAAGCGCTCAAGACTTTTGACGCCTCATCTTCTATAAGCGTGATGTTATCAAGGCCAGACTTATCAAAATTACCCCGAGCAAGGTCAGCTTTCTCCTTAAGAAGCTCGATCGTATAAACATGTCCGCCATTTGCTTTGGCACCATGAGCTAAGAAAAGCGCAGCGTATCCTGCTGAGGTTCCTATTTCAAGAATGGTCTTAGCGCCCGTAAGTACAACGAGATTCTCCAGTACTTGCGCACTCTTAGGCGGCACAGACCAAAGTTGAATAGTCTCACCAGCATGCTTACGTCCGTAAGTGTGACCTTCGTCAGCAGTATCAAGCTTCCATTCATGTTCTATCTTTTCGATATCAGCAATGACGTCTTGTAACGCTTGAGGCTTGGGCGAGAGTAAATTCTCTTTTTGTGATGTTTGCAGTGGCAATGGAAGACGCGAGACGATTAGGTCGCTGATAACGGTCGTATCGATTTTTTCTAGTTCATTAATGTCCATGGGGTTTCGTAGTGTTCTGTCAACGCATCAAGTTTGCCGGATGAGCCGAACACATCATTCTTGTGAGCTATGAAACTCGCATACTCCTGCATAAAAGCCTTGCCCGACTCACGTAAATCAATCACGCCTGGATAGTCCCTCAGATATTCTCTGATCGAGCGCGTCCAGATAAGAAGGCCATCGCTGTTTACATTTATCTGAGCAACTCCAAGTTTATGTACCTCACTTTGCTGTGTTTCATCCATTCCTCCGACGCGTTCAAGCTTTCCTCCTGCGGCGTCTACCCGTCTTACTTCCTCCTGTGGCAGGCAGGACGAACCGTGCATAACAAGTGGAGTACCTTCGAGCGCTTCACCTATTTCCTTGAGACGATCGAGGTCTACCTTTCGAGGTATGCCGTCTGGAGCCTTGTTAGCACCATGTAGTGTACCGATAGACACAGCAAGACTGTCGCAGCCAGTTCTCTCCGCAAACTCTCGTGCCTGTTCAACGGTGGTCAATTGCACTTCGGATACGTCGAGAACTTTCATGTGCTTTTCCAGACCACCGAGTTTTCCTACCATACCTTCCACGGATACGCCGCGAGAATGCGCATGATCGACGACACGTTTCGTAATCTCGATATTCTTCTCAAAGGTTTCCATTGAAGCGTCTATCATCACGTGTGAGTACGCTCCCGAATCAATAGCTCTCATACATGTAGCTTCATCGCCATGATCAATACTGACGGCAAAAATCAGGTCAGGAAAAAGCTTGTCTGCCTCATGGAAAAGGGCTTCGAGCATGCTAGCGTCCGTGTAGTTGAGGGTGCTCGGGTACGCCTGAACGATAAAGGGCGCGTTTGATTTTTGGCTTCCATAGAGGAGTCCCATCAACTGCTCGAGGTTGTGGATGTTATAGGCACCCACAGAGAATTTCTTGTAGGCAAAATCTAGGAGTTCTTTTGCAGGGACGATCATGTGAAGGCGAGCTTAGTGAATTTAAGGTTAGCATCAACCTCAAATCCTTCAAGGTTTCCGTAGGTATGGTCTAACGGACCAGAAAACGGTTCATTTTTGAGTAACTTCTCGACTGCAACCATAGTCCCGTCATGCGAGACAATAAGTGCTCTCCCATCAAGAGGTAACTTTTCGAGCGTCTCTTCTATAAGCGAAAGACACTTTTCTCCAGCGACTTTTACTGGTTCTAGAAAATCTGGTCGACCGAAAATAACCCCCGCCACTCCGAGCGGAGAGTTCTTGCGAGCCTCCTTCAGCCAGGCAGCCTCTTCCGGTGTTAAGGCGAGCATAGATGCTCGGTCATCGACAACTGGATCATTACCACTTAGGAGCCGAGCCGCTTCTACCGTGCGATTGAAGGGAGAGGCAATAACTGTAGTAAAAGATCCAAGAGTGGTCTTCTTTGCTTCGCAATCAGCTATACCTTCCAGGCTGAGAGTATCTGTTTGCCCATCCCAATGAGAATGTCGAATGACAAGGATGGTTTTCATTACGAAAATTGTAACAGACGATTTTGATGCACCTCGGACTACCGAACCTGCCTCAAGTTGGCTGGCTTGGAGGGAGGAACTACGAACTATCAACTGGCTGGATGTTCCCATATCCTACCGTTTCTCTCCAGCAGATGCAGCAATTACTCTCGGTAGTAGCCGCATAGCCACCCCACTGCCGCACAAGGCCAGGAGCACTGTCGCGCGCCTGGCCTTGCTTTACCAGTGTTCCCTTTATCCGGCACTGTGTGCTTTCTAGTGCTTATTCTGTAGCAGAAGACACGCAGAGGTACATCAGAGGGGTATACCCCGTGCATCTTCAATGTTTTCTACGAAAATATGGAATCTGGGTGGTGGTAGTTTCCTTTTTGCTTCCGACCTTTCGGCGGGGGATGCCCTCTCTAGGAGGAGGTTTTTTCACCAAAACCTTTCACTGCATCATCAATCCTCTGTAGCAGCTCCGCAGTATTGAACGCCCCGCGATTCTCCAGTCGAAGAAGCGGTAGTCCTGCATCACTCAAGATACGCTCAACTTCTCGGTCCCGTTCTTGCCGGTCGGGTCGCTCGTGGCTCTTGTCGTCCAGCTCAATGGCGAGCTTCGGCGAAATGTATGCCTTGTCGCAGAGCACGAAGTCAACGGACTTGCGGCTGACGTGCGCAAGCGCGGCACGCCAATCTTGCCCCTTCACCTTGTTATCGAGAATGGTCGGAAGGTGTACCTGCGCGAAGACGTAATACTTATCGCCAACCGCTGCAACGAGGGCGTCATAGCACTCGTGCTCGGCGCGGGTAAGGAAAAACTGTTTGCGAGTGTAGCGGTACTTCGACTTTTCCTTGTCTCCACCACTGCCTTCAACAACCGCCTTGAGTATAGCGAGTACGATGACGAGGGCGATGATGATTGCTGCGATGACGTAGAGGTTCATAATTTTTAGTACCAACACACAGACGCCTGCTCACCAATCTGTTGAGTGAGATAGTCGGACGCTTCGGGGATGCTGCCGATGCCGTCAATCAGCCCGTTGCTCACGGCATCCGTGCCAACGTAGGTGCGGCCATCAGCGAGCGCCGCAACCTTGTCGGTGTCGAGCTTCCGGTTTGCCGCCACTTCGTCCACGAACATGTTGATACTTGGAGAGGCGTATCTGTCTATCCCGATAAAGACTCCATAGAAGTTCATAGTTGTTCAGCAAACTGTCCATAATTCTCGACCTCCTTGTAGTTCACCTCGATGACTTCAAAGTGCTTTTTGGCGGAAGCAATCTTTTGTCCTTCGCTCTCGCGCATGTTGGAGATGTCGCCCTTCGTCTCAATCACGAAATACACGCGCTCCTTCTCCTCATTGCCCTGGAGGTCTCGCTTGGCCGTAACGATTGCCCAGTCGGGGTTGTAGCCGCCGATAGGCGTGTTCACCTTGAACCAGTTGGGCATCTTGATAAAGAGCTTCACGCGCTCGTCGGCATCGAGGGCGACGGCAAAGTTCTTCTCCACGTCGGAGTCATACACGATGGCGTCGTAGATGGAGTTGTTCACCTTGTGCGTCGCGTCCTTGTAGCTCGGGATGTCCTCGAACTGCTTGAGGTCATACTGCTCCGGCAGTACCTCATAGCGAATCTGGGAAACGTAATCCTTCACCAGCTCGGCCTTGATGATGCGCGTTGCCTCGAAGCAGAAGCGTTCGGGATTCTTGAGGAAGGAGTCGGTATTGTCCGCTTTCGCCAAAATCTCCGCGACCGTGTGGCGCGTCAGCTTGGTCTCGTTTTTGATGAGTTCGATAGGGTCAATGGTGCGTTTGGTCTGGCTCAAATCCTCGGCACGGGTGCCTACGATGTTTGCGGTGATGCCTTCGGCCGCGATGTTCACGCCCGCGCGCTCGACGCGCATCTTGGGCTTTGCGAGATGGAGCTTCGCAATCTGCTTTGCGGACGCTTCGATGACGCGCTCGCTATCAACCTGCACGACATAGCGGGTCTTCTTCGAGATGCGTTCCCAGATACCAGCAAAGTCCGTGTCCTTATCAAAATCTTTCTTGAGCTTCACCGTGGTCTTTCGCTTGGCATTGTTCGGCAACGGCGCAGACTTGTAGATACCGTCCTCCTCGTATTCGCCCTGGAGCGATGAGACGTATTCCGTATAGCTCTCGTTTGCAATCACGGAGAGCAGGTTGACGCTGCGCAAGAAAATACGCTCTCCGTCCTGATTGACGCAGAGGCGCATACCTCGGCCAATCTCCTGGCGCTTGCGGATGACTGAAACGGTCTCGCGCAGGGTGCAGATATTGAAAATGTTTGGGTTGTCCCATCCTTCCTTGAGTGCGGAGTGCGAGAAGATGAACTCCGTCGGCTCATCGAAGGAAAGCAGGCGCTCCTTGTCCTTCATAATCAGCTCGTATGCTTCCTGGTTCTCGGCGATGCTGGACTCTCGCTCCAAATACTCCTCGCCGCGCTTGGCGAAATATCCCTTGTGGACGGTATCCACGTCCATGCCGTCAGCGCCATAGTCTTTCTTGAGGCGATTGAACTCGGCTATGAACGCAGAGCGGATAAACCCGTCTGATTGAACGTAGTTGTCTACCTTGTCTATGAAAAAGAGGGAGAGCACCTTGATGCCCATATCGCGGAGCTGGTTGCGTTTCTCGAAGTGGCGGCGGATGGTCTGCTCAATCTGCTCGCGCATCACTTGCTCGTTGTTGTTTGCTACGCCTTCACCCTGGCGAATCTCCACGTTGTTGCGAAAGCGAATCCTACCAATCTGCCCGAGGTCTGGCGCATCGGCGTCAAGCTCGTCCACGATATAGCCGGCGTATACGTCGTTGCCGGTCTTCTGCGCGAGGTCGTCGTTCTGTTTGACGGTGAGCTTCTTGCGCTTCAATGCGCCGTCGGCATCTTTCACGATGGCCTCTAACTTTGCCTTGAGCGCCTTGCCGGATTCAACGGAGATGAGGTTGAGCGACGGGCGCGAGATGCCGGTGTCGTCATCCGTAACGGAATACACCTCAATCTTCTTTACGAGGCCGAGCTGATACGCATCGAACGGCGTGAGCTGGTACATGAGGTTGTACGGATTGCGATGCGTCGCGGAGTATCGCAGGCGTGCAAGCGCGTTGAAGTTCTTGAGCGCCTCCTTCGTCGCTTCACCTTCCATATTCTGCGGCTCGTCGAGGATGAGGACGGGGTTGCTGCGCTGGATGTAGCTGATAGGCTGCTCGCCCTGCATCTGGTCGCGGGCGGCATAGAGCACGTTCGCGTCCTTGTTGAACGCACCTACCGTCATCACCATAATCTCCAGGTTGCTGGATTCCGCAAAGCGCTTCACCTGCGAGATGTTCTTGGACTGGTACTCGTAGAAGCGGTACGGCACGTTGTCGTACAGCTCGGCGAAGTGGTCTTTGGTGATTTGGAGCGTCTTGATGACGCCCTCGCGGATGGCGACGGACGGCACGAGAACGATAAACTTCTTCCATCCGTATTGCTTGTTGAGTTCAAAGACGGTACGAAGGTACACATACGTCTTACCCGTACCCGTCTCCATCTCGATAGAAAAGTCGTACTCCTCAACCGTGCCGCCATTGCCGATTTTGTTTTGCTCTTGAATCTTCCAGACGTTGGCAAACACCTCCTCGTCGGAAAGCGTCAGCTCGTTCGGATAGATGCCGTATGTAGTTTGGAGCGGCAATGAGCCGGAAACGGAAAGTGCGGGCACATTTACTACCACACTTTGACGCTTCGGCTGACCTTCAAAGACGCCAACGATGGCGTTGACTGCGTTTATTTGAAAATCTTGGTTTGCGTCAAACTTGAACTTCATAGTTATATCGTTTTCAGCTCCACGTGGAGGCCGAGGTTTGCTTTCTGGCTGTCAGAGAGCGCATTATCGAAGCAGATAAAGGTCGCTCCTTTAGCCCACTCCGTGATGTTCTTTACGGTCGTGTCATCAATCGAACGGTCGAGGCAGATAGAAAACTGCCGGTCGCCGTCGGTGATGGTGTAGACCTTGTTGTTTCCTGGCACGCCTTCCTGAATCTTGGAGTTGAGCGAGAATCCTTCCTTGACGATGTTTTCGTAGATGACGCTCGTCTCGTCTAGGTCGTCAATAAGCTTGGCGCGCTTTGCTTGCTTCAAATAATCCTCGAAGGCCGCCTTGTTCTCTTCCTCGGCCTTGTCTGGGTCGAACTCAAAAGTATTCTCTGGGTAGTTTGATGCTGCCAGTCTAAATACCTTGAAGCCGTCTTGGACATCCAGCTTTTTCGCGGCGCGACGTATGCGTTCTACAGAAAGTTCAGCAATGGTTTTGTATCCAGCTTTGTACGCGGCACTATCCGTGTCAGTCTTTTCTGGAAGTTGAACCACAATCCACTTTCTATTGATTCCATCCTTTTGGTTCAGAGCCATCACTGCGTGAGAGGTGCTACCAGAGCCAGCAAAGAAATCGAGGATTATGTCGCCATCATCGCTATCTGCTAACGAGAGTAGGTATGTCAAAAGCCGGACATTCTTCGGGCTTTCAAACAAACTCGAACCAAACAGTTCATTGAGTTCTGTAGTGCCTTCATTATTGATTCCTACTAAATCTCGCGGAATGACTGATGAAGGAGCACCTGTCCCATCACCTAAATACTTTTTGATATAGATGTTCCATTTTGATTGCTCGCCTTTTTCATTTACCAGTGGACTATTTCTTGCTTCTTTGAAGACAACCATATTATTTGCCAGACTCTCCTTGAAAGTTGGTTCGATGAAGCGGTAAAGATACCCGTCCTTTGGTCTCGCTTTTTCACCATCAGGACACTCGATGAAGTATTTTTGATTTGCTCCCCACGATGAGTTTTTCCAAGCAAAATCCTTCTCCCGATAGACTCCTTTTTCATCCTCTTTCTTATATTGCTTCTTCGCATCTTCAGAAAGAGGCGCATAGAACATCTCAACGTCTTCTACACTCTTTGCATAGCATAGAACGTATTGATGAGACTGGTTTGCAAACTTGCTTCTGATACCACCACCTGTACTAGAGTGCCAAACAAAATTAGTGATGAAGTTTTCCTCACCAAAAATCTCATTCATTAGTATTCGCAAATGATGCACTTCGTTATCGTCAATCGAAACAAATATCACTCCATCATCACGCAAAAGATTCCACGCGAGCTTGAGGCGTGGGTACATCATTGAAAGCCAGTCGCTGTGGAAGCGGCCGTTGGTCTCCTTGTTGGTTGTGAGATGCTCGCCGTTGCCGTTCTTCTGGCCGGTCTGCTTGAGATAGTTGTCGAGCGGTGCGGCAAAGTTGTCCTTATACACGAAGTCGCCGCCCGTGTTGTATGGCGGGTCTATATAAATCATCTTCACCTTCTCGAAGTACGCTTTTTGCAAGAGCTTCAAGACTTCGAGGTTGTCGCCTTCGATAAAGAGATTCTCGCTTTCATCGAACTTCACGCTCTCGTCGGGAGCGGGGTTGAGTGTGGCTTTGCTTGGTATCAAAACATTCTTGATAGCGTTGCTTTTTCCTGCCCAGGTAAAGCCGAACTTCTCGATATGGGCGTCTACTGCGTCACCAAGAACGGTGCGGAGCTTCTCCCAGTCAATCTTGTTTTCGCTGAACGCTTCGGGAAGGATGCGGCGTAGCTCAAACAGCTTCTCCTCGGAGAGATTGGCGGAGGTGAGGTGTACTTTTTTATTGTTTGAGCTTTGTTTGTTCATATCCATTTTCATTGCCTTGCCCTTACTTTTCCGTCCTCTTTCGAGGAGGTTGTGCACGTTAAAGTTTTCTTTTAGAGACTTTTCAGTCCTGCCTTGATGCACCGCCTTTTAAAACCGTTTGAAGCTTTCCGTCATTCATATTGAAGGCTGGAGGCTTAGAGTTCAAATTGGCTGCCAGACTAGGATTCGAACCTAGATAGCGAGATTCAGAGTCTCGAGTCCTACCTTTAGACGATCTGGCAATATGATACCGCACTCGGTGACGATACTGGAAAACGGGCGGTAATTCAACCTTAAGCGCGGTAAACTGGAGGTATGATACGAAGCCTCGCGCACCCGGCAACGAAAGCCATACACCGGGCGCACACGAAGCACGCCCGGCATGCATGGGCGATCGTGGGCGCGATAGCGGTCGTCGCGATCGGATTCGGCGTCTTCGGATACTTCGCAAACGTAGACTGGGCAACGCTTGCCATAGCGCTCGTACGATCCACGTACCGCCTCGCGCTCGCGTACGTCATAGCGCTCGCGCTCGGGGCGGCGCTTGGGCTCCTTGTAGGCTGGAGCCGCTTCAGTGACTTCCTCTTTCCCCTCTTCGACGTCCTCCAGAATGTGCCGTCCTTCGCGCTCATCCCCATCTTCATCTACTTCTTCGGCTTCACGGACGAGATGATCATACTGTTCGCCGTGAGTTCGATCGTGTGGCCGATCCTCTTCTCGACCCTGACCGCGATACGCACCGTACACGCCGACTTAAACGACGCCGCGACCATCTTCGGCGCGAACGGCTGGCGCCGCATCTGCTACTATCTCGCCCCGCTCTCTTTCCCCGCCATCCTCACGGGCTCCATCGTCGGCATCGCGATCGGCTGGGAGGCGGTCATCGGTGCCGAGATCATCGCGGACACGACCGGGTTCGGCGCGTTCATAAAGACCGCCGGGACGGAAGGCATAAGCCAGACGACGGTCGCCGGAACGCTCGCGATACTCGTCCTCGTCTTCATGCTGAACCGCCTTATCTGGGCTCCGCTTCTCGCCGAAAGCTCCAAACACTACAGCGAATGATATGAACACCCTCGCGCTCAAAGACGTCAGCATCGGCTTCCACGACGACCTCGCGCACGGTGATGTCCTCAGGAATATCTCATTCTTCTTGAAGAAGGGCTCCTTTGTTTCGATCTCGGGGCCTTCGGGCGCGGGCAAATCGACCCTGCTTCGCGCCATCCTCGGCCTCATTCCGGTACGCGAAGGCGAGATCGCGCGCGACTTCAAGAAGCCGGCGATGGTATTCCAGAACTACGCGCTCTTCCCCTGGCTCACGGCCCTCGAAAACGTCGCATACGGGCTCAAAATGGAAGGCATGGGCCGAAAGGAGCGCGAGAAGATAGCGCGGGAGAAACTCATGGAGGTAGGTCTTCCGCACCTCGAGCGCCACTATCCAGGCGCGCTCTCGGGCGGCCAGCGCCAGAGGGTCGGGCTTGCCCGGGCGCTCGCCGTCTCGCCCGATCTTCTCCTTATGGACGAGCCGTTCTCGAACCTCGATACCATCACCGCCGAGGAACTCAAAGCCGACCTCCTTAAGCTCTGGAAGCAGTACGGCATGACGATACTGATGGTGAACCACCTGATTCCGGACGCGATAGAGCTCTCCGACGAGATACTCATCATGGGCGCACATCCGGGGATGGTACGGAAGACCATCGCGATCGATCTTCCCCGGCCGCGCAATCCGCGCTCTCCGGAATTCTTTTCCTACGTAGACCGGCTTACCGAGGAACTTCGCACGCTCTAAAACGCCTTCGGTCGTTTACGACTCTTTTGTATATTGAAAGGGCAACAAGTCTTCCTTCGCCGGAAGGCGTTGCTGATTACACTCCTTGATCATGCCGAGCGAGGGCGAGCCTGCAAAGCCAACGTATTCGACCGCCTTCTTCTTCCCGTTGCGCACATATTTAACTGCCGGTATGAGGTCCGTATCGGAACTGACGATAATCGCCGTATCGTACAGGTCGTCGGCGGCTCCGATGACCACATCCACGGCGATCTTTACATCTAGGTGTTGCCTCCGTCGATGTACACCGCAACTCGTTCTTTCGCCATTTGATAATTATAAGCCAGCCAGACAAAGAACCACCCCTGCCCGTGAGGACAGAGGTGGTGCTGTTAGACCTCTATTATACTCTTCCGGTCCCGGAAAGCAAAGTTCTCCACATCCTATGAAACAAGGGTCGTTTCGTAGATTCATAGAAAATCCGGAAAAGTCGCATATGCTATACTCCTAACCTCATGCAGGAACCCGCGCTCGTCCTTACCGACCTCAAGAAGAAATACGATACCGGCACCGAAGCCCTCAAGGGCGTCTCCCTCACCGTCCCCGCAGGCGACTTCTTTGCGCTCCTTGGCCCCAACGGTGCCGGGAAGACGACCATCATCGGCATCGTCACGGGACTCGTGAACAAGACAGGCGGCGGCGTGAAGGTCTTCGGGCACGATATCGATACGGATTCAGGAAAGGCACGTACCATGATCGGAGTCTGCGGGCAGGAGATCAACTTCAATCCCTTCGAGAAGCCTTTGGATATTCTCGTAAACCAGGCGGGGTACTACGGTATCCCGAGAAAGATCGCGATACCGCGCGCCGAGAAGCTCCTCGCCGACATGGGACTCTCCGATAAGCTCGGCCAGATCGGCTTCAAGCTCTCGGGCGGCATGAAGCGAAGGCTCATGATCGCCCGCGCGCTCATCCATGAGCCGAAATTCCTCATCCTCGACGAGCCGACGGCAGGCGTCGACGTGGAACTTCGAAGAAGCATGTGGGACTATCTCACGACCCTTACCAAAGCAGGCATCACCATCCTCCTCACGACCCATTATCTCGAGGAAGCGGAGCGGCTCGCGAAGCACGTGGCGATCATCAACAAGGGCGAGATCGTCGCCAAGGGCACGATGCAGGAAATCCTCGCGCTTCACGACGACAGCGCGCCCGCGAGCGGCTACGGCGGCGGCAAGCTCGAGGATATTTTCGTGAAGCTCACCCAGAACTGATATGCCCTTCGACCAGCAGCTCGTTTCCTTCTATACGATCCTCCGCAAAGGCGTGATGCGCATCATCCGCATTTGGTCGCAGACGCTTCTTCCCTCGCTCGTCACGTCCGTGCTTTATTTCGCGGTCTTCGGGGCGATCCTCGGCTCACGGATCGGCACCATCGAGGGCGTGCCGTATATCCTCTTCGTCGTCCCGGGACTCGTGATGCTCGCCGTGATCACGAACGCGTATACCGACGTGGCGACCACCTTCTTCACGTCCAAGTTCTTCTCGCGCAACATCGACGAAGTGCTTGTCTCACCCACTTCTCCCGTGACGCTTATCGCCGGGTACGTGGCGAGCGGCATCGTCCGCGGCGTCCTCGTCGGCATTCTCGTGCTTCTGGTTTCGCTTTTCTTCGCGCTCCCCTCGATCGCGCATCCGCTCATCGTTCTTCTCTTCCTCGTGCTCGCAAGCCTCGTATTCGCCCTTGGCGGACTCATAAACGGCATCTATGCGACGAACTTCGACGGCATCACCATCGTACCGACCTTCGTCCTCACCCCGCTCGTCTATCTCGGCGGCGTCTTCTATTCGATCGGGACGCTCCCGGACTGGTGGCAGACAGCGACGCTTTTCAATCCGATCTTCTATATCGTGAACGGATTCCGGTACGGCTTCCTCGGCTTTGCCGACGTCTCCATCTTCGCTTCGACCGGAGTTCTGGTCGCGCTTGCGGGCATCCTCCTTGCCGTCAACTGGTATTTCATAAAGAAAGGACTTGGGCTGAGGCAATAGAAATCAGACAAAGAGTCGCTATTTGACATACAGAGATATACAGTTATATTGAGGCAGGAAAAACATTGGGGAGGTTCCCTTGAACGCGCACATACCGCAGGACGAAATGGAACGGGCGACACTCGCCGCATACGGCGCCACGGCCGCTGCCTACGCAAGCTTCGACGACCGCATGACCGCCACTTCGTTTTTATGGCACTGGCGGTATGCCCTACCCGAGCATCCGGTCGTTGCGGATATCGGATGCGGGTTCGGAGGCGCCATGGAAGCATTCGGCGAACTCGGAATACGGCACCCGATAGGGGTGGATCCCTGCCCCGAACTCGTCGCTATCGCCCGTTTCCGCTATCCGAAAAACGACTTCCGGATCGGAAACGTGCTTAATCTGGCATCGGTCGTCACGGAACGGTGCGACGGATTCGTCGCGGCATTCTCGTTGGCTCATATCCGGCGCCATAACATAGAAGCCGCGCTTACGAGCATCCGCCGGATCCTCAAGCCAGAGGCATCCGGTATTATCATCGGTTCGTCAGGAACGGGTGACCGGATACTGACGAGCGCCGACAATCCCCTTATTCCTTCGGAGCATAGGATGCTCGTTACCGACTGGACGCTGGAGACCCTCACTCCGCATCTTGCGGCTTGCGGGTTTGCTTTGCAGCTGGGATCGGAGGAGGACGGTGAAACGTTCTGGGCGCGGATTGCTAGGGTCTAAAGGCAGATGGAGGGCGGGCTTTCGGGCCCGTCCTTTTTTTCATAAACGATATCGGTTTCGTCCGCTCGACAATCCACTCCTGCGGGGTGTATGGTACGGACCGCAACAGTTCCTCTGCGTAAGGAGTATCCCATGCAATCCACCGTGGCCATTATCCGCCCGGAAGCTATCGGCCGCCTCCCTGCCATCCGCGGCAACATCGCGGTAAGCGGCCTGACCATCTCGCGGGAAACCAGTTTTTACTGCGACAACCGCGCGAAGACCGAAGAATACGTGGGTCATCTGCTGTATCGCGTCCCGGGCGATGTCATCGAGGCGACGGTTCAAAGCTTTCTTGGTTATCGCGTCTCCATGCTCTTGATCACCGGGCGCGATGCGATCGAAAGATTCCGCGAACTTGCGGGCGCGCAGATGAGCCCTGGCGAATGCGGAACACGTACCCTCCGCTATCTGTACGGCGTGCATCACCCTGACGACCTCGGCGATGGCCTGCGATACTGGAAGAACGGCGTTCTTCGTCCGGCAAATCAGGACGAAGCCCGCTGGGATGCGTCGCTCTTCGAATGTTGGGCGTAGAGATGTTACGGGGCGGCACTGGGTTCATCCCGGTGCCGCCCTTTCGCTTTACGAAGCGGACGGATCTCTCGGCACCCACTCTGCAAAAGTCATCTGAACATAGTCGGTGTCGTTGATTCCCGCCATTTTATAAATCTGGCTTGCGGAGAAAATCTTCTTCTCTTCGGGCTTGAGGCCCAGTTCGCGGGCGGCTTCCTCGAGCCTGTCCCAGCTGTCAGTCTCGATCTCAAGATACGGATCGAGCCGCGGCCAGAAATCGATATCGTAACGGATACCATCCTTAACCCAGGAACGGCGCTTCTTTTCCATAACGAACTTCTCCACCATTCCGATCGCAAGCAATATCTGACGCATGTCCTCAAAGTGCCCTGCTTCGGTTTCTATTTCTCTCATGCCGTCGTCGTTCCCGCCGTCGGCCTTTACCCCAAGCCGTTGTTTGAACGCGATTTTGATTACATCCCCTTCGTTGCGGAGCCGGACCCACGCGGAGTTCGCGTCGAGCGGAAATCCCGGAAAATCGAACGATATCGCGTACATGAGGCGTTCCTTTTCGAATATCGCCCCTAACTCCTGAAGTCTCTTTTCGATGGTCTCGGTATCTATCCCAAGAAACTTAGCTTCTATCTCCTCCATTACGCACGAGTATACAGCACGAAGCAGAGCTTGACACGAACTTACATACGAGTTACGATGCAATCCGAGACAGTTCCGGGAGAACACCATGCGTGAACACACTGTTGCACTGCTGAAACCTGAGGCGGTGCGGTATGCGCCCGAAATACGGCGCCGTATCGCCAATATCGGACTTATGGTGGTGGGTCAGCGGGAATATCGCTGGGATTTCCGAGCCAACGCGCTAAACACCATCCAGAGCATGTACCCGCGATGCCCCGAGGAGATCGTGGAAGCGACTGTCGACCACTATCTCGGCCATGCGACTCCGGTCCTCCTCCTCGAGGGCAAAGACGCGATACGTCGTTTCTTCGCGCTCGCGGGAAAAGAAACCAATCCGGGCAAATGCCATGAATCGACGCTGCGCCGGCAGTTCGGCATTCCGAACGCCGATATCATCGGCGGCAGGCGGAAATACTGGCGAAACGCGCTGCATCGGCCGCGTGACGCAAACGAGGCAATACGCGACATCAGGATATTCTTCTGAAACGGGCGGCGCCGGGTTTCATCCCGGTGCCGCCCCTTCGCTTTACACACGCAAGCCTATTTCTTTTTTCCCTTTGCGGCCTTGATGAACGCGGTGAAGAGCGGGTGCGGCGAGAGCGGACGCGCCTTGAATTCGGGATGGAACTGCGTGCCGAGCATGAACGGGTGCTTCGATTTCGGAAGCTCCGCGATTTCCATGAGGTCGCCCCCGTGCGCGAAGGAAGAGACGCCGGAAAAGACGAGGCCCGCCTTCTGCAATCGATAGACGTAGTCGGGATTGACCTCGTAGCGGTGGCGGTGCCGCTCGGCGACCATTTCCTTCCCGTATGCCGCGCGGGCGATGGTTGCGGGCTTCAGGTAGCAGGGATAGGCGCCAAGGCGCATGGAGCCGCCATAGTCTTTCTTTTCAAGCTTTTCCTTCTGCTCCGGAAGGATATCGATCACCGGATGCGGCGTATCCTTGTTGATCTCGGTCGTGTTCGCGCCCTTGAGGCCCGCGACGTTTCGCGCGAACTCGACGGTCATGAGCTGCATGCCGTAGCAGAGGCCGAAATACGGGATCTTCTTCTCCCGCGCGTAGCGGATCACGTGTATCTTCCCCTCTATCCCGCTTTCGCCGAAGCCCCCGGGAACGATGATGCCGTCGTACGACTTCAGTTTCGCGACCGCCTTCGGGTCCTTCTCGAACTCGTGCGAGGAAAGCCAATGGAGCTCGGGCCGGACGCCAAGCGCGTACGCCGAATACTTGATGGCCTCGATGACGGACAGATAGGCGTCGGAGAGGACGAAGTCGCCCGTATCGAAATACTTTCCGACAATCGCGATCTTGACCGCTGACTTGCCGTTATGCGCGCGCTTCGCGAACTGCTCCCATTCCCTGAGGTCCGCGCTCTTCCGGGTCTTGAGGTCGAGTATCTTAAGGAGGATATCGGAGAGCCGGTCGCGCTCGAAATTCGTCGGCACGTCATACACGCTTTTGACGTCCGGCGCGGAGATCACGCGCTCGGGAAGGACGTTGCACCAGACGGCGAGCTTTTCCTTGCGCTTCGCGTCAAGCGCGTGCGTCGAGCGGGCGATGATGATCTCGGGCTGCACGCCATAGCGGTTCAAATCCCGTATCGCGCTTTGGGTCGGTTTGGTCTTCATTTCCCCGATGGTGCCCGGAACCGGAAGATAGGAGACCATGATAAAAAGCACGTCCCGGGGATCCCGCATGTGCATGACGCGTCCGGCCTCGATGAAAAGGGCGTTCTGGAAGTCCCCCACGGTGCCGCCGATCTCGATGACCGATACATCGGAACCTGCAGCCTCGCTTGCCCGCTCGAGCCGCTCGATGATCTCGTCGCGCACGTGCGGGATGGCTTCGACGAACTTGCCTTTGTACCCGAGCGCCCGCTCGCGCTCGATGACCGCCTTGTATACCATCCCGGAAGTCATATAGTCCTCGGGCCCGAGCCCGCGGCCGAGGAAGCGCTCGTAGTTGCCCATGTCCTGGTCGGTCTCGAGCCCCGAGTCGAGCACGAACACTTCGCCGTGCTCGGTCGGATTCATCGTGCCCGCATCGACATTGAGGTACGGATCGATCTTGACGAGGTTCACCTTGAAGCCGCGCGAGGAAAGTATCTTCCCGATCGACGCGGTCGCGACGCCTTTCCCCACGCCGCTCATCACCCCGCCGACGACGAAGATGTATTTGTGCGGCTGCTTTGCCATACTAGATCTTGAGATACCGGCGCACCGCGAGGAAGCTCGCGAGGCCTCCGAGGATCACTCCCGAACCGACAAGCGCGAAGAAGATCGCGGCGAAGTTGCCCGCGTAGTACGAGAAGAGGCTGAAGCCCCCAAGCCATGTCGTCGTTGCGCTCGCGGCGTACCAGGTAGCCGGATAGAGGATGAAGAGCACGATAAGCGCGGCAAGAAGCCCCGCGATCATGCCCGCGACGACAAACGGATAGCGGATATAGGAGTTCGAAGCCCCGACGAGCCGCATCACGCCGATCTCGTCTCGCGCGGTGTAGATGGCGAGGCGGATGGTAGCGAAGGCGATCGTGATCGAAGCAAGAGCGAAGAGAAGGACGATCACGACGCCGACCTTCCTCGTCGCGTCGATGGCGCCCGTGAGGCGGTCGATCACGGTCTTATTCTGCTGGTAGTTGATGCGGTCGATGATCGACGCGCCGTCGGAGGAAAGCGCCGGCTGGCCGCCAAGGAAGCTGACGATCCCCTCGTACTGCGAAGGATCTTTGGCCTTCACGGCAAGGTTCGCACCGAGCGGATTCTCGCCAAGCTCATCAAGCGCCTGGAGCGTGAGCTGATCGCTTGCGTGGCGCGCGGTGAAATCGGCGAGCGCCTGCTCGCGGGAGGTATAGGTCACTTCCCGCACCTCGGGAAGCTTCTCGAGCTTATCCTTAAGCGCGTTGATATCACTTGTGGCCGCGGTCGTGACGAAATACACGTTCACGTCCACCTTGTCCTTGATCGAGTCGAGCGTGAAGTTGAGTACCGCCGAGAGGAAAATGAGGAACGCGATGATGCCGAGCGTCACCGTCATGATGAGCACGGTCGCAAAGGACACCGAGCCGCTACGTACGAACGTAGTTGCTCCCTGGGAAAGTATGCGGCGGATGTTGGTCCAGTTCATAGAAATATCGTTATAAGACGTAGGCGCCTTGCGGATCATCGCGCACCACTTTCCCGCGGTCCATAGTCACGACCCGCTTTCCGACGGCGTCGACGACACCCTTGTTGTGCGTCGTGATCACGACCGTGGTGCCAAGCTCGTTGATCTTCTTGAGTATCTCGACGATCTCATAGGTGTTGATCGGATCGAGATTCCCCGTCGGCTCGTCGGCAACGATAAGCTCTGGCTGGTTTACGATCGCCCTTCCGATCGCCACGCGCTGCTTCTCGCCGCCCGAGAGCTGCGAAGGGAAATGGTTCGCTTTATTCGCGAGATCGACGAGCTCGAGGATATACGGTACATCGGAGGCGATCTCGTCGTCGGGGCGTCCCGCGGCCTCCATCGCGAAGGCGATGTTCTCGTACGCGGTCTTCGTCGGGATGAGCCGGAAATCCTGGAATACGACGCCGATCTTGCGGCGGTAGTGGTGAAGCGCCGCGGAAGGAAGAGCATGCACGTCGATCGATTCGAAGAATATCGAGCCGTCGGTGGGCTTCTCTTCCGCAAGGAGCATCTTGAGGAGCGTTGTCTTCCCCGCGCCCGAGTGCCCGACGATGGAAACGAATTCCTTGGGGGCGATGGAGAGAGTTATGTCCTCAAGCGCGGGTTCGCTGCCGTTATAGATCTTGGTGACCTTGTCGAAGTAAATCATGCCGTTCGTACCATTGTACCCTATTCGAAAACCGCTCGTCTAGAAACATGAAGGAAACGCACGGGCCGAGGTGGGGATAAAGAAAGCGTTGCCCGACTGTCGGCTTCGCTGAGCGCTTCGTATACGTAAAGTCGCGCGGATACCCGACAAAAGAAAGCAGGCGGCACTAGGCCGCCTGCCGGTTAAATAGTTTGCGCTCCTACATCCGCCAACGCCCGGGCTCCGCGTGATAGTGTGCTCTGAAAGCAGCGGGCGAGATCTCGAGCTTGACGACGTCATCCGGCTCGAACCATTCCGCCGCGAGCATCGGGGCAAGCCGCGTCGTTTTGATCACGGCGCACGAATCCGGGAGCGCGTCGAAGAGCTTGCCCAGCCCGCAAAAGTTGCGCCGACCGCCGATTCCGCCTTCCCACCGAACCGAGCCGGTATCGAACATCAAATGATTCCGGATGATCCGAACGCGCGCGCCGGCACCAAGCACGAACGGGAGGAGGCAATCGACATGGATGGGATTCAGCTCGCCCTGACGGAAGCGCGGTCTTTTTGCGTACTGGGTAACGGTAAAAACAGTGCTTTGTGTTGCCACGGGTCATCTCCTGTGATCATTCGCCTGCAGCGCAGGTTACTCCCCGGGCTGTAGATTCGCAACCGCGTCTATGAATCCGTCCAAATCCCCCTCAAGTACCCGCTCGGGATCATGCGACTCATGATTCGTCCTGTGATCCTTCACGAGCTTGTACGGATGGAGCACGTAGGAGCGTATCTGGCTTCCCCACTCGTTCGCGGTCGTCTTCGCGATGGAGCGGCCTTCCTTCTCGGCCTTGGCCTGCTCTTCCTGGGCCGTGAAGAGTTTGGCGCGCAGGAGTTCGAGTGCCTTCTCGCGGTTTGCCTGCTGGCTGCGTTCGCTTGAAACATGTACTGAAATACCTGATGCTTTGTGGAGGATGCGCACCGCGGTCTCGCGCTTGTTCACATTTTGTCCGCCCGCTCCGCCTGATTTGGCGAACTGTATTTCGATGTCGTCCGGAGAAAAGACTATTCCTTCCGAAGGTGCGAGCTTGGGAAGCACTTCAACGAGCGCGAAGCTGGTCTGCCGCTTTGCCTGGGAATTGAACGGGGACTGCCGTACGAGCCGGTGCACGCCCGCTTCATGCTTGAGGCGTCCGTATGCGCCCTTGCCGCTTATCTCAAGAAGCGCGCTGCGGTATCCGCCATTGTCGTTTTCAGTATCATCGAGAAGCTTTACGCCCCAGTCCTTCGCGGCCGCGTATCCGCGATACATATGCAAAAGCATGCGCGCGAAATCCTCCGCATCGTCGCCCCCGGCGCCCGCAAGAACCGCAAGGGTCGCACCCCCTCCGTCATGCCCCTCTTCTCCGCCGCTTTCCTTAAGAATCTGGTATTCGCGCACCAAAGCCTGCGCCTTCTCCTTATCAAGCCAGAAATCGCCCGAGGCCATGAGCGCTTCGAGTTCCGCAAGCCGTTTCTCGCCGTCCGTCATCTGCCGAGTATAACAAAAGGCGCAGCTAAAAGAGCTGCGCCTTTTGTGCTTGAGCCGGAGGTCGGGATTGAACCGACGACCCCGTCATTACGAATGACGTGCTCTACCAACTGAGCTACTCCGGCGTACCTAGATTTTTACCACAGAACGCACTCTCACAACAGTGAGCTGGACTACGAGTGCTTTTTACCTCTGAGCCGATGCCCGGATTTGAACCGGGGACCTACTCCTTACCATGGAGTTGCTCTACCAGCTGAGCTACATCGGCATGTTCCCCGAAAGGAACTAGCCGATGCTAGCACGTAACGCAGTGAAGCCAAAGTAACGCACCCGGCCCGCTGGCGCCTAAAGCCCACGTGCTATCCTTAAAGCGTTGCTTATAAACCGTAACCGTACCGCATGGAAAACAATCATATGGAAATGAAAGTCTGCAAGTGCCCGCACCACAAGGTCGTGCCGGTCGCCATCATTCTCATCGGTCTCGCATTCCTACTTCAGACTTGGGATATCCTCACCATGGGAGCCGTTGCCGTTATCTGGCCGGTCCTTCTCATCGTCATCGGCGCCGTAAAGCTCGGAGGCTGCAAGTGCTGCAAGGAAAACCACCAGGGGGCGAAGTGGTCGTAGGCTGCCAGCGATATTCATGAGCAGCCTCTTCAGGCGCATCGCGCACTGGACCAGCAAGGCTACCGGCTCGCCGGGAGCTTTTGTCGTCGCCGTGCTTGCGATCGTCGTCTGGGGAGCAACAGGACCTGTCTTCGGCTTCTCGGACACCTGGCAGCTCGTCATTAACACGGGAACGACCATCCTCACCTTCCTCATGGTCTTTCTCATCCAAAATACGCAGAACCGCGACGCGCATGCGATACACCTGAAGCTTGACGAGGTCATCCGCGCTATCAAGCCCGCGCGCAACTCATTTATCGATGCGGAGGATCTTGAGGATAAGGCGCTCGACGTGCTCCAGGAGGAATTCAAGGAACTCCGGGAACTCGACGCACAGCGGCACAGGAGAGGGGCGTAGCGTTTGCTGCTAAGCGCCGCGCAAAATGAATGAGCCCCGTACGGGGCTCATTCATTTTGCGCGGCTGATGGGTGCTGACCCCACGGCCTCCGCCGTGACAGGGCGGCGCTCTACCGTTGAGCTACAGCCGCAATTGAAAACCAGCTTATGCCGCGAGACGACGCGGGCATCGCGTTCTCGCAGCTTCGATACTTTACCCGCCTTTGCCCTTCCCGGCAAGACGGCCGAGGATGTAGTATAGGGCAACCGTAGCCCATACCACCTCAAGCACGACGAATGGGTAGACGTGGCCCACGAACGCATACCAGCCCAAAAGCCCCGAACCGATGACATTGGCACAGTCGTAGGCATAGGATTTGTCAGTAATCACGCCCGTTTGCTCAAGCGCGAACGCCGCAAGAAGGACTGCTGCGCCGATCGTGCCGATGATGAGGAGAGGTATGTCCATTCACCCCCAGTATACCGTGTCCTGCCCGAATCTTGGTGCCGGCGGGTGGAGTCGAGCCACCGTCTAGACTTTATGAGTGTCTCGTTCTAACCCTTGAACTACGCCGGCAATTGCATCGCTTTTATAAGACCAAGAATCTTGTACTGCAATTCGGTACTTTTCTTTATCCGAAGCGATACTACACCATAATACGTTTCGCGTTTTTCGTAAACCTTTCCTTGTCTTGCTTTAAGTAAAACCGGATTGGCAAATTGAGCAGCTGGCAATCCCAGTTCGCGTCTCCAAAAACGGAAAATCTGGGTGCTTCTATCCGCGTGAGTAGAATTAATGTATATCCAGACACGAATGTCCTCATGAGCAACGTTCAAGGAATCGAAAAACCACTTAAGAACAAATCGCAACATGTGAGGATTGGTGTTGGTAAAAGTTAGCTTTCTATCTTTACTTCCTTCACCCCAATACAACGCAGCACCTGCTACCAGTAAATCGCGGGCATTGATCATTCCAATGAGTTTCCTGGCCTCTGTTTCTGCCTGATTCACTCTTTCGAGTCTTGCCCGCTTGATCGCTTGAGAACCGAGTAGCCTTCCTCTTTGGCGTCCGTCTCCAGCTTTTTTTGCAAGCTTTGCTAAAGCGATCGAAGTGAGCTTCAAATCTTTACACCAAAGCCCCGCCGTGGACTTTGAAATATTCAACCGCTTTGCAATCTCAGCAAACATAAGTCCGCGGGCGCGAAGTCGCCTTGCTTCTTGTTTTCTATCGCTCTTAGCCATAGGTATATAGTAACCTCGATTCTATATAACTAAAGTACTTTTCTCCACAGCTGGAGAAAAAGAGATGGGGGGGATTATTACACTACGCCGGAAGCTCAACGATAAACTTCGTGCCCTTGCCTGTGCCTTCGGACTCGATCCATATCTTCCCCTTATGACCCTCGACCAGCTGCTTGGCGACATAGAGCCCGAGCCCGGTTCCGGTCGTGTTCACCTTGTTCGCGTCGCGGGCGCGCTTGAATTTCTCGAAGAGCCCGCCGATCTCATCTTTCCCGATGCCGATGCCCGTATCGGAAACGGTGACGCGGGCGCCGACACCAGCCCTTTCAACGGCGACCGATACGCTTCCGGCGGGCGTGTACTTGATCGCGTTGTCGACGAGGTTGGTGATAACCTGTTTTACCTTCCCAACATCCGCCGTCACCGTGACTTCCTGAGGAGGAGCGAGATAAGTGAGCGCAAGTCCGTGTTCCGTCGCGACGGGTCGCAGCTCGTCGGTGACTTTGCGCGCGAGGTCGCCAAGCGCGACGGGCGCCATTTCGTACTTGAGCCTTCCCTGCTCGATGCGGGAGATATTCAGATAATCCTCAATAGAGGACGCCATGACGCGCGAAGACTCGGCAATGCGATCCAGCGGCTCTTTGAGGGCCTCCGGAACAGTCCCGTAGTCGCCCTGGACAACGAGAGAGGCGTAGCCGCGAATAGCGGTAAGCGGGGCGCGCAGCTGGTGCGACGCGATCGAAAGGAATTCGCTCTTGAGCTGGTCGAGCTCCTTGAGCCGCGCGTTCGCGGCCTCCAAATTCCCAGCCAGTTCTTCGATCTCGTGCCTGTTGCGTATCTCTCGCTTGGCCGACTGAAAAAGGAGTGCACCGAATCCGAGGGTTACGGCAAATCCTAAAATGGTCAGGAGAAGATCGGTAGGATTTTGAACGAAGAAGAACTCAGCGCCGCCGATCAGAATGAATATGTAGAAAAGTACCTGGACTCCCTTATCGCCGATCTTGAATGTTTCGTAATTGGTAATCGCAATAGTCAGGAAAAGGATGAAAAACGGAAGAGCGAAGAGTGAATACAAGGTTATTTCGAATATGGAAGTCGCTGTCGACACGTATTCTGCTCCGGCAAAAATGCCCATGAACAAAACGATGGAGCCAACGACAAGCAGTACGCGAATCCGTTCACGGCGATTTTTCCATGACTGTATCATTCGATATATACCGAACAGGAGCGTCGCTCCCAAAATCAGGGCTTCAAATATCGCCTTGTAGTTCGCAAGAAATTCGTTATCGACCATTTCGCATTGCGGCTGGTTCAGCTGAAAGACGGCCTGACCGGTTACCGTAAGGAAAAAAGGCACAACGGCGGAGAGAATCAGAAGTCCCGAGAGCCACACCGGCATCGGGCGCGAAGACAGGTCAGTATAGACAAAACCGAAGAGGAGCGCGAAAAATACGATATTGATATAGTCGAGCGGCGCCCAGGTGGCCGCGACGAGATGATAGTCATTCGCCACCCAATTGATTAAGTCTCCGCCGAGCCAGAGAGCGAACGCAATGGTAAAACCGAAGAAGAAAACGGCTTTGTACCTATTCGGCGCATTGAAATAGGCAACTGCTCCGAGAATAAGGCTCGCAACCCCTGGAACGAGGTGGGAATAGAGGGCCAGTTCACGAAATGCGCTTGTCGTAGCGAAGCAGGTATTGATGTCCATGCGGATAAGTATACTATCGCGCGAGGGCGCGCCGTACCTTCTTCGGATACGCATCCCAAAAGAGCCTAAGTTCCTCGTTGCTTGGCAACAGCCGGACAATGAGCGGCGAATATCCGTATGTTTGCTGAATACGCTTGAACGCGGGGAGGACCGATTCGGTCACGAACGGCCCTTCGCTCTTGGTAGTGAAGTAGTTTTCGAACAAAATGCCGTCGCGCACGAATAAGGTAAGGAGATGTTCGTAGTAATCGACCGCCTTCCTTCCGTTCGCATCGAACCAATGCGTCGCATCGACACAATGCGTTTTTGGATTAAGACCCGTTATGGCGCGAAAGAGGCGGTGATGGAATGCGATAAGGGATTCCCCATGAAGGCACTGTATGTCGGTAAACGGCTTGCCGGTCGACGTATTGAAGTCGCATACTGTTTCGTATCGAACCATGTCGCGGCCGTCGGAACCGGTATGTTCATAGATGGGCATTTTGCCCAAGGAACGCTTATAGCGGTTGTCTGAGCTCACAAACTTATCGCCATGGTACTCAAGTATGAGCGGCTTGAGCTTCATATGCTTCGCTAGCCGCAAAAAACGGATGATCTCATGCGTCGGCGTTGCTACCTGGCGGAAGAGTACCGCCCGGGGCTGAATAAACTTCTTCAATATGGTCTCGGCAGTAGAGCCAAGTGTTTGCCGCACTTTTTCTTTAAGTCCTGATTCTTTCCTACGCTGAGCGAGCTCCCATAAGGCCATGCGCGGTTCGGTATGGAAATAATCAAACGCATCGAAGCGAATGACCCCGTTTATAGAATACTTCACGTCGTCGATCGTTTGCTTGTTCGTTTTCATTTCAATTATTCGGCACCAGATACCGCGCCAGGGCCTTCGCATGAAACGTCGTCTTGATCAGAACACATAATTTCCGTGCAAGAGTGCGCTTCCGACGGACAAATACTGAGACACGAATTATCGGTGCAATGCGCGAATTCCTGAGCTGGCAAAGTAAATGTTCGATATACCGCGAGATCGTTTGGCGGACAACCGTCGTTATCACAATCCCGGACATAGCATTCGTTAGTGAGAGGATCGCAAGGGGCTTCCACAAAAAGAGAATAATTCTTCGCGATGTCGTATCTATAGATGCTGACGCCGAAGCCCACGAGCACTGAAAGAAGAAGCAGCCACGCAAGCCAAGGAACAGGCTGCTTCGGGGGATTCTCCATATAAAAGTTATACCATATTTATTTGAGTAAAGATAAAAATTCGGCGGCAACGTATGCGTTGCCGCCGATCAGAAGACCGCCTCCCAGCCGAAACGAAAGGTCTCGACGATGATTCCCATTTCAAGAATTGACCAGGCATTCCCCACGGCGACTGCTGCCAGAAGAATGCCCCAGTCTTTGGCCGTGAGCCCTCGGAAATGCTCCCGGCGGAAATGAACCGCAACGATAAGTGGATCGACGCGCCAGAGGAGGCCGACGAACGCGACAGCAGCGAGAACCACCTCCGCTCGCGTCTTTTCCGCTTTGCCGAGCCAGACGGCAAGGCGCTCAAAGCGATTTTTATTCTCCTTTGCTTCGAGTTCGCGGAGTATATGAGCCCCGAGCCAGTCGATCCCCTGCCGGTCATAGAGCCAGAACATAAGTCCGTTCTGAATGAGCGACCCGAGCGTGGCGATGATGCTGCCGATCACGAGCCCCCACTGAAGGATCGCGAACGCATAGAACCCATAGTCGTATAGGACGTTGTAGGATTCATAGAGAAACAACCCCGTACCTATTGTCTTGATCCGCACCCGATGGCGGACCAGCCAGCCGGAGAACCGGCTATACCAGTGCGTCATGAGGCGCTTTCCTTTCGTAAGGCCGCGAGGGGCCTATTTATACGGTTCACGGCAAACGAATTCCTCCGCGTGCCTACCAGGCCTGACTATAACATATATATGTCTGTAACGCAAGCAGTTCCTTTAGTCCTCGCTTATTATCGGCGGGAAACGGTAAACCCCGATTTTGAAGCGCTGAGAGCGGAAGGCATGGCCAGGGACTCTTTACGCTCTCCGATAAGCGACAGGGGTTTGGCGCCCGCTTCCTCTATTGTCGCCTCTTCCCCGTCCGCTACGGCTCCTGCGGCGCTGAAAGTCACATCGCCGAAATCATTGAGTGCCACAAGCCTATCTTTTCCCGTCGGGCGTTCCTGTATCCACTCCACCGAAGATAGCGAGGATTCATAGGAGACGTTTTTCTCGAACGTATCGCCCGTCGTACGGTTTTCGATGCGGATGAGCCAGTCGTTTCCGGACTGCTTCCCGACCGATACGCTGATCTCGTCGCCCGGACGCACGGAAAGCGAGGAAATGCGCTTTGCGGTCTCCGGCAAAAGCTCGTACCACGCGAAATACCGCATCCTCCCTTTGGAGTCGGTGATGGCCTCTGTCCCGGCTTGTATGAGATCCGTCGATTCGGCCCCGCCGATACCAACCCAGGTTGAATCGCCGGAAACGGCCTCCGTAGCCCGAGATTCGGGGACGATCCAGCTCCCACGCACGGCAGTATAGGTTCCGTCGGTCGCCGCGTATCCGGCCCAGTTATGAGAAACACCGGGACCGGCGGCGCTGTTAAGGGCAGCCAGCGGAGCGGCAAATGCCGCAGGAACGAAGCTTTGGATAAAAAGAAAAGCCCCGAAGGCGAGGACCGAACATGCGGCCATGGTATGAAATCTTTTCCGAGAGCGAGCAAAATTCTTCATGAAGAACGGGTGAATCGTATGACTAATACTACGTCCTCATCCGGAATTCATTTCGAAAGCAATACAAACAGATATGCAGGGCGTATACTACAAATATGATTACCCTCTCTCTCATGCAGCGTACGGCCGTTCTCCTTGTGCTTGTATCGTTTTTTGGAGCGGTATACCTTCCTTTACCTGCCCTAGCAGCAACCCCGGCCGCACCCCACTACGAACGCCTCTTCTATTATCGCGACGGCGAGCTCGCGAAACAGTCTTTCTTCGCGCACGCGGACTCGATCGACATTTTCGCGCCGCAAGTGTACGCGATAAACGAAGACGGCACGCTTTCGGGAACCCTCGATCAGGACATACTCGATTTCGCGAAGAAGAATAATATCCAAGTGATGCCGCTCGTAACGAACGGAAGCTTCAGCCCCGCCGCGTACAAAGCGCTCCTCACCGATATAAAAAAGCAGGACACCGCCATAAGCGCGCTCATAACCGAAGCGAAAGATCGGGGCTATATCGGCTGGCAGATAGATTTCGAGCAGATGGAACTTGCCGACAAGGATGGATTTTCCGCCTTCGTCGCCAAAACGGCGAAAGCGCTCCATGCGCACGGCCTTATGCTTTCGGTCGCCGTCATTTCAAAAGTGTCCGATACGCCAAGCGACTATAAGAACGACCTCTGGAACAAGCTCATCGGCGTTTATGACTACGACGCCCTTGCGCGCTCCGCGGATTTCATAAGCCTCATGTCCTATGACGCGCCGGACTCGAAAGGCGCTATCGCTCCCTATCCCTGGCTTACGCGCGTCCTTGACTACGCGCTCGCGCATATCCCACCCGAAAAACTCTCGCTTGGCATCCCTCTCTACTACTGGCAATGGAACGACATGACCGGAAAGCTGGTCGGCATCGGGGGGAACGAGGGCATACAGAACGTATTTAAGAATCACCCGAACGACGCGTTCATGATCTATGACGAAACGGCACAGGCTCCGTACCTTCATTATTTCAACGGCCCCACCGGGTACACGATTTGGTATGAAAACGCGCGGAGCGTCGCAGTGAAGGTCGCGCTCGCGAAGAGCCACGGGCTCCGCGGCGTTTCGCTCTGGACGCTTGGCCTTGAAATTCCGAGTGTATACGGCTCGCTTAAGTAGTGAACACTCATCCATACGCGAAGTTTTCAAGGGTCCGCTTTGGAGTTGAGTGATCGTGCTATCCTTCGTTCGCATGACTTCTAAGAAGAAAGTTCTGATCTCGGGAGCCGGGATAGCCGGATTACTTACCTACATCTACCTGGACCGGAGTAAATACGAGATGACACTGATCGAAAAAGGCGAGCAATTCCGCTCGGTTGGATATGCGATCACGATTTGGAGCTGTGGCTATGATCTCCTAAAGAGAACGCTGATGCGGCGCGGCGCATATGAGAATCGCTTCATCAAGCTCAAGAGAACCCTCATGCTCAACGAGTCGACTTTCCCCGAAAGCTTGTATTCCTTGAAGGATCTCGGATACATCGTTGATCGGGAAGCGTTTCACGATATGCTCCTCGCCGAAGCGCGGAATATGGAAGGACGCATGATTCTCGACACGGCTATCCCTTCCACGGTGGTCAGGGACGGAAAGCATATAGTGACACTCAGCACCGGTCAAAACGATGCGTACGACCTGGTCGTTGTGGCCGAAGGCATCAGCTCGCTAACTCGGAGCGGCTGTTTCGAGGGCGTCGGGATCTCACCTTCGGATTACGCGGTCGAATATGCGGAAATCGAACGAATCCCGATGCTCGAGGGAGAAAACGTCGTCTTCGGCATCAATAACATGACGGGGGTCCTAATGACCTCGCCGACGAGCGCCATGATCGCGCATTTCTTTTTCGCGAAAGAACCGGAGTATGCGGCCCAAAGAGACGTGATGCGAGAAGGCTTGGAGAAGATGCTTGTCCGCATCTACGGGCCGCAGTGCAGGCCGGTATACCGGGGAACCACGAGAGTATTCGAATTAAAAGACGTGCATGTCCCGAACTCTCATGCCAATAGGATGATCCTGCTCGGAGATGCCGCGCACGGGAGATTGCCGGTGCTTGGCGTCGGCACGACGCTCGCTACGGAAGATGCTTTTTATTTGGCCAGATCCCTGAATCAGCTTGATGGCGACTCGTGGAGCGGGCGCATAGAAATTCTGCTTGAGGAGTTTTCCCGGGCACGCAATAAAAGAGTGGAGCAGCTTTATGCGCTCCAGGACGTGGTAATCAAAAACTCGCTCCCGCGAGCAAATGCCGTCAGGAAGGAATACGGGCCCTTCGCCAAACGCATGTTCAATACGCTTGGCATCCTCTCGAACAGGCTTTTCACTGTATTTTTTAGGCGGGCAGTCAGCCCGAAGTTTGTATAGATTAGTATACAAACCATCTTTCACACACCGTTCATGGCGTGTTTCGCATACTAGGCGCACCGATTAGCCAGGGCCACATAAGGGCCACACGGCAGCGGTTTAGAAGCCTAACGCCTAACACCCATATGCAAGCAGTCAAACGCATAGCAGTCGGAAGCGGCGCGGCGATAAGCGCGCTTGGCCTTCTCGCGGTAAGCGGGCTGCTCTTCGCGAGCCCCGCGGCTGCGGACACGACCGGATATGAGACGGGATACGCATACACGCAGGGGCTCGCGACCGGCGCGGGAGGGGCTCTCACGGCCGATTACGGCGCGACCGGAAACGTCGTAGCGGCCGACACTGCGGCAGAGGATTATCCGGCTCCAGGAGCGATAGACACGACCGCCCCTGCGGCAGCGGCCCCGGCCGTCATCGAATACACGAACGACGCGACGATACCGGAAACCACGAACGCGGCGAATGTTCCGGTATCTTTCTGGGACTTCTCTTCCCCGCTCCTCTGGCTCTCCCTCATCGTGCTCCTCGCGATCGTAGCGCTTGGCGTCGCGGCGCTCTCGAATCCTCAACGCACGGCGTCGGACTATCAATAGTCAGATCGTTTTCTCTAAGAGGACTCTATACGACAACGGACTCCGCACGGAGTCCGTTGTCGTATAGGTGCGGCCGAAACGAGCAAGAAACGGCGCCATGGCGGAAGCTACTTCCCCGCGAGCACCCGCTCGACTTTCCTCAGGACATCGGCGATCTTCCAGTCCGACTTGATGAGGTATTCAAGCGGCTTGTGCGTCACGATATCCTTGACGACCTGTTCGCTGCTCGCGTTCACGTTCGTGAGGATCATGACGGATGCGCCCTTCCCCCACGAATCCTCCCGGATCTGTCCGAGCGCTGTCATGCCATCCACTTCGGGCATGAGGAGATCGAGAAGGATGAGGTCGGGGTGCTCGGCAAGAGCGCTTGCCGCGCCTTCCCGCCCGTTTCCGGCCTCAAGGACGCGGTATCCCTTGTCGGCGAGCATGTCCCGAAGCGCTTCCCTGATATCTTTTTCGTCTTCGACGATGAGTATGGTTTTTTGGTTCATAGAATATGGATTACGTGATCAGCCGTTCTTTCTGAGCGCGAAGCTCACCTTCTTCCCGAGCGCCGCTTCGTACCCGGACACGAGCGCCGCGACGACTTGCGCGGGGTTCTCCGTGATTTTGAGAACTTTGCCGGTATCGGAATCGATGGAAAGACCCTTCGTTTTCGCCGCGATCTCAAGCGCCCGGTCGCCCGCCCGCTGGCGCATCTGGCTTACGGTGTCGCTTATGATTTCGTAATAGATGCGTTCGTCTTTGGGCTTGTCCGCGTAGTCATGGAGCACGGCGCGGCGGGCCCTGGCCCGGATGAGGAGCCGGCCGCCGATAAACGACGCGAGCGCCAGAAGAAGGGCGAGGCCGCCGTATCGGAGCCAGTCCGTGATATAGACGCCCAGATACGCGCGCTCGACGGTGAACGAGAAGCGGGAGACGGCGGGCGCTTCCTGAAAGGGATAGCGCGCTTCGCTTTCGAGCGTATAGCGTCCGGGCGCGAGGGTCCCCGGCACTTCCACGTGCCGCACAACGCTCGCGGTCGTGTCGACCGCGACGGTCTCCTGCTGCGAATAGGCTTCGGCGCCCGCCGCATCGAGTATCCGGTATGTGATGACGACATCGGCCCGGCGCGCCGTGCCGAAGTTAAGAAGCGTGAGCGAGAACGAGAGCGTCCCGCCGGGCGCCACGCGGGATACGAGGCTCGCGGCTGTCGCCCGGATACCGTCTTCCTGGTTCGCGCCAAAAGCCCGCTCCATAGGAACCGACAGCCCCGACAGGACTGCCGCTGCGAGCAGAACAAACAAAAAACGAATGGGGAACGACAATCTCATGAATAGCGTGGCGCGCTGCTCCCAAACCAAGACCTGCTACGGAGTTGCGACCGGAGCATCGTCAGTATTCACGGTCGGCGGTACGGGAGCCGGAACTTCCTCCTCAGGAACAGGAGGGGTCACGCTTCCTTCCTCCTCTTCGGGCCCGGAAGGAGGAACCGGTGCGGGAGTTTCGTCATCTCCGGACACATGCGGAAGATGAGCGGCAAGCACCGCTATCTGCGCCTTGAGATCCTCGATTTCGACTTGCTGCTCTTGAAGAGCTTTCACGACGTATGGCATCATGCCGCCGGTGGAAAGGGACTTGTAGCCGGTGGTGGGATCGGCGGAAACGAGTTCGGGAAATATCTTCTCGACATCCTGCGCGATGAATCCATACTTGAGTCCGGCGGAAGAATCATCGGTCTTCCAGTGGTACGAAACCGGCTTGAGCGCGAGGACCTGGTCGAGCGTCGACGCGTCAAGCGGCGTAATGTCCTTCTTGAGCCGCTCGTCCGATGCGCAACTCAAAAGCCCGGTAATCGAGGAGAGGAGGCAGAAGAGCGAATTTGTCGTAGTCTGGAAACGCGCGACCGTTCCGCCGACATCTCCCCGCACGTCGAGCGGATACGTAGGGCTTGAGGTGCCGACGCCGACGAAGCCGTTCGCGGCGACGGTGAGCTTGATTCCCCCCGTCGACGAACCCACCGCGAACGGCGCGACGCCGGCCGCCGCGCTCACCGCAAGCGCAGCCACCGGAGATGTCGTGCCTATGCCGACGAATCCCTTGTCGAGAACCGTAAGGCCCGCGATGTCGGCGCTGTCGGTCGTCTGAAGCGTGACGCCCGCGCCGGTTCCCGCACCCTTAACCGCAAGGGTCGCAAGCGGCGTCGTACTCCCGACGCCGAGACGGTAGGCAATCGCGGATGCTTGCGTCGTCGAGGTGGCGAGAAGGTAGTTCACGGTCGGCGACGTGGACGCGGAGAGCGCGATGCCGCCGCCGGTCGAATAGAGCCATCCTTGGCCAAGACTCGCCGCTCCGGTACCGCCTGCGGCGACGCCAAGGGTTCCGGTAAGCGAGGAGAGATTGAGACCGAGAGTCGAGGTGGCGGCGAGCGCATATCCTCCTGAGCCGTTTCCAAGCAGGAGCTCCCCGAATGAAGGCGCGGAAACTACGCCGGTTCCTCCCGCGGAAACCCCGAGCGTCCCCGCGATCGAAGAGAACGTAAGGCCGAGCGAAGAAGTCGCGACCGAAGTATAGCCGCCCGAACCGTTACCCATGAGGAGATTCCCGAACGAAGGCGCGGCAGTGAGACCAAGACCGCCCTTGACGACCGAAAGGGTTCCGGTCGTATCGGCAAGCGCGATGCGGAGCGTCGAGGTCGCGACCTGCTGCCACGCTCCGCCTCCCTGCGTACCGATAAGAATTCCGGCCGAGACAGGACTCGTGATGCCGGTACCGCCTGACCCTGCGCCAAGGGCGGCGGAAAGCGAGAGCGAATCGGCGGAAAGCGATCCGATATCGGCGGAGGCTATGATGGCATCATCCGCGATATAAAGGTCGGTAGACGAGGCGGTGCCATCGATCGAGAGAAGGCCGGTGGACAAAGAGAACGACATCGCGCCCTCGGTCGGAACCCAGTTCGATCCGTCCCAGACGAGCGTATCCCCTTCGATGGTCCCCGATTCCGGAATGCTGTATCCGCCCGTAACGGCGATGACGCCGGTCGAGGAATCGTACGAAAGCGATGCACTGCCCGAAGAAAACGCGTTTCTCGCGCGGGCGTCGGTGTAATAGAGGTGGGCGGGATTCTCGGCCACCGCGAGCGTATTCAAGGTCTGCCACGTCTTGTCGCCGCGCCAGTACTGGGTCGTAAGGCCCGACGCTATCGCCGCTTCTTTCTCGCTTGCGAGCTCGTTAATGGCGCCCTGCACGTTCGTCGAGGCGATCGTGCCCGCCGCGACATTGATGATCTGGTCGCCGGTATAGTCCCCGCTCTGAGCAGTGACCGCGCCGGTGCGCCCGAACACACTCGCGATGGCGCTCGTATCCGCGACCTTGCCCCAGCCCGTGCCGTCGCAGATAAGCCAGTCGCCCACGTCCCATGAGGACACGCCGCCCAGAGTCGTCGCTCCGGACGTGCCGACGATATAGAAGTATCCGTTTTCGCTTGCCGTGCACATGCCGTCGGAAAGGGACGGGCTGTTCGCATCCGCATCCCACGTGCCTTGGAAATTAAGAGAGCCGATAACGTTCGCGAACAGGTCGCTGATGCTGATCTTCCTGTTCGCCCCCGCGCTGTCATCGTAGAGCGCGAGATAATCGCCGTTCGCGGCGCTTGAGACTGCCGACAATCCGCTTATGGAAAGGCCGATGCCAAGCGATCCCGAACCGTTCGTGATTTGTATGCCGCCCGAGCCGCTCGCGTTCGCGACCGTATACGTCGATCCGTTGCCGATGAGAAGCTGGCCGTTTGCGGGAGCTGACGACGCGCCCGTACCGCCATAGGCCGGAGCTACTGCGGAACCATGCCACGTGCCGGTCGTAATGGTACCGAGCGTCGTAATGGATGCCTGACCGGGATAGGCGGCCGCAAGCCGGAGTCCGCTTCCGGACGCGGAGAGCGTCGAGCCGTCAAGCGTGATAGAGAGCACGTGCGTGCCCGCATCAAGGTGCAGCCCCTGTTCGGATGCGCTGTACGAGATGCCGCCGTTATCGTCTCCCCAGACGACCGAACCGCCGCTTATCTTGAGCACCTTGCCGTCGCTGCCGATGGGAAGCGTCGTCCATGAATCCGTACCGTCGGTATAGAGAAGCGAGCCTGCCGGTACGCTCTCTCCGGCGCTGACGGGCTGCGTGATACGGCACTGCCCCTGATTCGGCGAGCATTCCGGATCGAGTGTTTCCTCGGGCTCGTACGGATTACCGTCCCATGCCGCATGCGCGGCGGGAAAACCGACGATACCGTTTGCTGCAAATACGAAAAAGAAAACCGCGGTGAAGCGTCCCGCGAACGCTAGCAAAGGAGAGGTGAAGATGGTGCGCATGAGACGAGAATTAATCGTCCCCGGGACAGATGCGGTGCGCAACACCGGAACACTCTTGAGTCTAGCAGCACCTGTCCCGTTCAAGCATTCGCGGTGTGGACAAGTCATGCGCGGCGGGACACGATAAGGATCTCGACGAACAGGCCGACGCCGACCAGCAGCACGGCGGCAAGAAGTATCGAGAAGTAGATCATGACCCAGTCTTCCTGCGGATTGACCTGGAAGCTTCCGCTCACCTGCGCGAGCGGCTTGTCGCCGTCGGTGACCGCGATCTCTATCGTATGGAGGCCTTCCCGGGCGTCGGTCGGAATGACGATGTAATCGGAGAAGGATGCCTGCGTCTCGACTGCCCGCAGGTACTGGCCGCTGACGATCGTCGCCTGCCCCTCCTCGACGCGGTAAGTGACGGTGAGGTCCCTCCGCTGGACGTTTTCCGGATACAGGACGTTAAGCTGGTAGTAAAAACGGTCGTCGGGATCCACTTGCGCGTACCGGTCGGGGATGGAAAGCGCCACGCTCGCCGCATGTACGGATGCTGGAACGATACCCGCGCACAGCAGGACCGCACCCAGGCCCGCCGACAGCTTCAGGATCCGCTTCATAGATGAGTGTGCAGCATCATGCGCAGGCGGTACACCAAGAGGCCGGCGAGACCCGCAAGCAGAAGGAACACGGCCAGGGAAAAGACCGATTCGTTTCTCGCGCGCCGCGCCGCGCTGAAGACGGAGCGGGTATCGGACACGCTGACGAGCACCCAAAATTCGGGATCACCCGACCGCATGCCGACGCCGGTCGTCCGCAAGTGCTCATACGCGAAGACCCGATCGCCGTACGTGAAGGCACCGACTGTGTCCGGCCCGTACAGGTGGTCAACCACCTCTTTTGGATACCGGCTCGTGACCGTATCTTCCGGAACTGGCGTACCGTGCGGCGCGACAAGGTATTTCCCTTCGCTATCCAGAAGGAACAGGACGTCTTCGGCGCGCTGCGCCTGCGTCACCGCCGTGAACGAGTTGCGTATATCAAGCGCCACTTCGAGATATCCGTACGTTTTCCCTGCCGCCACAACCGGCGTAATTGCATACACGAGCGGAATCTTCGTGCCGCCGATGACGGGATACCACGAGAGCCCCGACACGAGAATGTCCCCGGTGATTGAATTTTGCGCGTCCTGCAGGAGGCCGTCGAATCCGGCATCGAATACCGTCTCGTCCCCCACCGACATGCCGGGCGGCGAAAGCGTGACGAACGCGGACCCGTCCGCGCCTATATAACGAACGAAATAATACTCGGGGTGGGCGTCCCGCGCGATGCGGAGCGCCTGTTCGGCGCCCGCGCGGCCGTCAGATACTCCCGAATAGACCGCGAGTACGGACGAAAGCGACCGGAGCCCTTCACGAGCGCTCGCGAAAACCTCCGTGAGCCCGTCGCCGACAGACTCGAGCCGCTCATCGAGGGCTTCGTTCGCGGCCGCTTGGTACAGGTGGTCCCGCTCGGCCATGAGCGCCCACTCGTGGATCGTAAGCGAGACCGCGAGAATGACGAGCAGGAGCGCAAGACCGCGAAACAGAAGTCCTGCCGTTATCGTGATGCGCAGGTACTTCATCGGGAGAAAGCGCGGGCCGCATGCCGGTCCTTTCCACGCGGATGAACAAGATAATAGAAGAGAGCGACGATCATCAGTATCGTGACGATAATGATGATCCACGGGAATACACAGCCGAACCAGGCGAGGAACGCGATGTGATCCACGGCATACGACAGCGGCCACGGGAACCCGCACCGCCCGGCGAACGTCTGCGCGGCCGTGATTGTGAACTGCTGGTTGAAGTCTTCGGTGATGACGGGCGAACCGTACGTGACCCTGAGCTTTATCCAGTACGTTCCGGGAGAGAATGCCGTCGTAGCAAACGTCTGCCGCACGAGGTTCTCGGTTTCGACGCTCGTGCGCGCGGTCGATGTCGCGAATACGGTTCCCTCGCCGTTGACGATGGAGAAGGCGAGGTCGGCCGCGGTAGTAACCTTTCCGAAGTTCGCGAACGAGACGAGCGCGACGAGCGGCTCGCCTGCGGGCACGACGCTCTTTTCAAGCGCGAGCGAAATGTCGAACAGGCTGTTCGGAACGGCAGCGCCCGCCGCGCCAGCGGTACCGGCGTTCGTCCCGGGAGCTGCGCCGAAGATGCCCGTAAATAAGTTCTGAAAGAACGGCACGATACCGATCCCGCCACCGCTTGAGGAGGGTTCTGGCGAGGATGCGTCCGGAACGGAACTGCCGGAACGCCCGTTGTTGCCGCTGCCTCCCCCGTTGTTTCCGCCGCCGCCTCGCACGGATGCCGGGCGCCAGTCAGTCTGCACGCCGCACCGCGAGCAATCGAAGGAAATACGCGCGGTATCGGTGCCAGCGACTCCGGCGATGCCCGTGAACTCGCCGTTTTGATTTATCGTTACGCCCTCCATCGATATCCATCCGAGCGACGCGACCCATGCGGAACCGCCAAGAACGCCTTCCGGCGTGTTCGTAACCCCCTGTCCGGAATTCGGCGGATCGAACCGTATCCATCCGAAATCCCTGCTCCACGCGAAGCCCGTCACCGCGCTGTCGGTGATCACGAGGCCGACGTACTCGGAGCCGTCGGTCGGTGCGAAATTGATCCACCCGATCTTGTCGCCCCATCCGAACTTCTGCGAATCGAGCACCGTTCCGGATGTTTCCGACGCGAACGCGGGAAGCGCGAAGGAAAAGAAAATGAGTGCGACGAGCGAAATGGTGCCGAGTCGGATATTCATGCGTTTAAGGAGTCGTGCTCGTCGCGGCCGCCTTCGCCTTTGCGGGTACGGGAGACGGGGCGGCGGCAGACGCCGAGGCACCGGTTGCAAGCGGCGCGATGTCGATTATTTTTCGGGCCGACGGACGATAGAGCACGGCTTTCATCGAAACCGGGAAGATGATGACCTGGTCGCCGTTTTGCGCCTGCGCGAAGAAAGGCTGGTCGGCAAGCTTGCTTTTGTCGGACACGGTCGCAATGACGGGGCTCGGATCGTTCGGGACCACCATCACCTTCGAAAGTTCCTGTATGACTTTCGCGTCTTCGGCCCGCGCGACCACCGCCGGGTCGCGGCTGAGGCGCTGGTATTGCACAAAATAGTACGCAAGCGCGGCGAGGACGAGGACCAGGATGAGCGCGGCGAGAATCTTGGACCATCCGCGCCGCATCCTGCGCCCGTTCCTTGGTCCCGGCGCGGCCGGAGGCCACGGCGCTTCGGGCACTGGCTCGGAGACATCTATATCCATCTTTTCATTCTTAGCTGCCATAGGACGAGTGCGGCGCATACGCCGGTATATATGAAGTTAGCCCCGCTTCGCGGAGATATGTTTATAAAGACTGAATCGCTTGAGCGTTTGGGTGCGCATGACGCGGACCACTCCCTTTCGGGTCCGGAGAGACTCGGTGCGCAACACCGTGGTACTTGAAGTATAGCCGCAGGCGCGCGGCCTCCTATGATTCGCGTGGGGATAAGACTTTGACCACAGGTATACTTAAGAACATGGCAAAGCTTATTATGGGCATCGGCGTTCCCGGTTCCGGGAAAACGACAATTCTGAAACCTTTTGCGGAAGAAAATTCCTATACCTACATCTCCCCCGATGATATACGATTCGAAATGCTTGGCGATGCGACTGAGCAGTCAAAAAACAAGGAAGTGTGGGAAGAAGCACATCGAAGAACCGCCGATGCGTTGCGGCGCGGGGAGACGGTCGTATTCGATGCGACATTCGCCAAAGACTTCGAACGCAAGGAGTTTATTCGCTTCGCCCGCGAACATGGCGCAAGCAAGGTGCAAGGCATGGTGGCCGCCGTTCCCATGGAGGTCGCCCTCGAACGTAATCGTTTACGTGAACCTATGGTTCCCGAACACGCGATCAGGCGCATGCACAATATGCTTATCCGTACTCCTCCTGTGGTTGAAGACGGATTCGACAGCGTCTTCGATATAGGCGAATTACAACAGTTGAAACGTGCTGAAACGCGAGGCGAGCATACTCCGATAATCCGGGAATTTAAAAAATTGCGGTAAGCTCCCCTTTTCTTCACGCATATCTCACGGAGATCCGGGCTATACTTCGCGCATGACATACGCTTACCGGGCACGGGCGGTGCTTGCCGTTTCCTTTATCAGCGCGTTCGTCTTCGCGGCCGCTTGCCCGCCGGCCGCACAGGCGGCGACACGGCCGCAGTATTCGAGAACATACGACTATTGGCGCAATTCCTCGGAAGGGAGCGCGAGCCAGGAGACGATCGAACGCGCGACGTCCCGCCGCGGCATATCTTCCGCGGCGCAGAAGGCCATCGACGCGCTTGACGACGATCCCGTCAAGAACCTTCCGATACCCGTGCTGCTTGGCGTTTCGCTCGTGGACATCACGCCGAACTTCGGCGACCCGCGCGACGGCGGGGCGCGCAAGCACGAGGGCGAGGACATCCTTGCGCCCAAGGACGACTACATCGTCTCCCCCACCGACGCGGTGGTGACGAGCATGGGCACGGGCTCGAGCGCCGGAAACTATGTCTATACGGCGAATCCCGGGGACGAGACATTCGCGTACATGCATCTCGACAAATTCGCCGAAGGGCTTAAGAGAGGCTCGGTGCTCAAGAAAGGCGACCTCATCGGGTATGTGGGAGACACCGGGGACGCGAAAGGCGGAGTAACCCATCTCCATTTCGAGATACGCCACGGAAGGACGGCGACCGATCCGTTCCCTCGCCTAGCCCGCGAATTCACGCTCGACGAGCGCATCGATGCGGTCGAAGACGCGCTTAAGGATGCCGATGACGAAGACGAAGACGAGGATGCCGAAATGCTCGTGCGAAACTATCGCGGAACCTTCCTCGGAGCGCTCGCGCTTGGCATGAACCTTCCCTCCGCGATCGATGACGCGCTTGAAGCAGCGGGAAACACGGCGGTGACCACCTCAACTTTCTATCGCGACCTGATCGTCGGCGCGCGCGGAAGCGACGTGACCGCGCTTCAGGCATTTCTCATAGGGAAAAACAGCGGGCCGGGAGCCCGCGCGCTCGCGGCAGCCGGAGCGACGGGATACTTCGGCCCGGTCACGCAGGCCGCGCTTGCGGAATATCAGGTCGCAAACGGTATAGCTCCGGCCGCAGGATACTTCGGCCCCCTTACTCGGGCGCGGGTAAGTCAGTAGCGGGATCGGGAGGCACTGGCATAGCCGCAGCGGCTTCTGATTCCGGCTCGGACGATGAGGCAGTGGTGTCCGGCGGCGGAACATCCTCGATGATGACAGGCCCGATGCCGGGCGGCGGAACCTTGTCATGCTGTCCGGCTTTCTCCTTAAGGGCTTTCAGCTCGTCGCCCGTAAAGCATTCCTCTTCCCCGCCGGAGACTGCTAAGCATAGTTGCGAAGTATGGACACGATTCGCATAGAAGTCCTCGATTCCGTTTGCCGCGTCGGCGAACCATTCCCGAAGACGGCCAAAGAATGCCTGAGCAAAAGACGTCGGAGACGCATCCGCGCTCGTTGAAGCAATCGCGCCGAACCGCGCGTCAAGCTGCTGTGTCGCTTTCACGAGGGGCGCGATGAGGCCGAAATAGTTGAACGTGTACGTGACGTCGGGCGTCAGTTCTGTCGGCGACGTCGTGCCGACGAGAGTCGGCGCGGCAGAAAGCGCCTGCTGCGCGATGAACCCGTACTGGAGGCCGGACATGCCGCCATACACGTTCGGGTCCTTCCAGTCATAGGAGACAGGGCGCAGCGAGTCTATGAGAGCAAGGCCATTTTCGTCGCCGAGACTTTCGATATTCGACTTAAGCCGCTCATCGGAACCTACGACGCTCTTGCAATAGATCTTGCCGTTCGCGTCGGTGCCCAGTCCGACGAGCGATGTGTTGCAGGTCAAGGTCTCGATCGTGATATCGCCGTTCACGTCAAGCGCGGTTGCGGGGGCGTTCGTACCGATGCCGACGCGGTAATTGAAGATCGAAGCGGCGGTCGTCGAGGTGGCGATAAGATAGTTCACGGTCGGGCTTGTCGAGGCAGCAAGGGCACCCGTGCCGCCGCTTGAGAATATCCAGCCCTGCCCGAACGAAGTCGCCCCCGTGCCGCCGCCAGGGACGCTGAGCGAACCGCTCCAGCTGGGCTTCCACGTAAGCGTGTTCCCCGAACCGGTTATCGTGTCGCCCACCGTAATGCCGTTAAATGCGGTCGTCGAGGTGGCGATAACGATAGCCGGGCCGTTCTGTACCTGACCGGCGGGACCTATTGAGGTGAGGGCAGAGGTGAGATAGGTGTTGGTGTCGATCGAGAGCGTGCCGTCGGCGTTGATCGTTTTCACGAATCCGTTCGTGGCGAGATTCGAAAGCTTCGTGACGCTTTGCACCGTGTTGACCGTCACCGTGCCCGCCGTGTACGTAAGTCCGGTCGAGAACGTGGTCGTTGCGACCCAGGTCGGCGCTCCGGCGGACATAGCAAGCACCTGGCCGTTTGCGCCGTTCGCGGTCGCGGTGAAAGCGTTCGTGCCGTTTCCCGAAACGAGTCCCGTGAGCGTACCGGCACCGGTGCCTCCCCCAGGAACCGTGAGCACGCCGGAAACGGAAGGAGTGAACATAAGCGTGTTCGAAGAACCCACGACCACAAGCGCGGACGTGACGCCGTTTGCAAGGCTTGTCGAGGTGGCAATGGTGACCGTCGCACCGCTTTGGGTTTGTCCCGAAGGACCAAGTGCGCTGATGCCGCTCCCAGACGCGGAGAGAGTCCCGCCAGAAAGAGAGAGGCCGCTCCCGACCGTTATCTCTTCGGCCGCTCCCGTACCGTCCAAACTTCTTCCGAGAAGCTTACCGGTCGAAAGGGTGAGGCCGGAGGATGTGAACGCGCCGGTCGACACTTTGCCGTTGAATGTCGTCCAATCGGACGAGGAAAGCAAGCCGCGGTTTGCGGCAGATGCGGTCGGGAGGTTGAACGTGATCGTATTGCCGGAAGCCGTCACCGATATGTCGGTTCCCGCGGTCGAAGTTGCGATCGTAATTGCGGGGCCGCTCTGGCTTTGTCCTGCGGGACCAATGGAGGCGAGGTAGGTGTTCGTATCGACCGAGAGCGTGCCGTCGCCGTTTATAGTTTTGACGAATCCATTGCTTGTCAGGTTCGAAAGCTTCGCGATGCTCTGTGCGGTGTTCACGGTCACGCTTCCGGCCGTATACGTAAGGCCCGTGGAGAACGTGGTCGTCGCGACCCAGGCCGGAACTCCGGCGACAAGCGCGAGCACGCTCCCCGCCGCCCCGCTCGAGGTAGTCGCGAGGGCACCGGAACCGTTTCCGTACGGGATGCTGCCGGACTGTATCGCGCTCCAGCCCGTCCCGCCGCTTGCGACGGGAAGCGCGCTTAGGAGCGTGAGGCCCGCAAATGTGGGCGAGGAGTTCGGAGCGACGTAGTCGGTTCCGGCGGAGGCGGCGGAGACGTTGCCGGAACCGTTCGCTTTGAGTATTCCGCTTACGGCTCCCGCCCCGCCGTAGGCTGATCCGATCACGGAGCCCTGCCACACGCCGCTTACGATCGTCCCGACGGTCGTGATATCGGTTCCGATGAGCTTCGCGGCGGCAATAGCGCCCAGGAGCATCGCATTCGTCACCTTCCCCGCCCCGATCGCGGTCGTGATCGAAGTGGCGCCGCTTCCCGAGACGTCGCCCGAAAGCGTAACCGTCTGGTTGCCGGTGAGATAGCTCCCGGCGGGCTGATAATCGATGCCGGGGACGGCGGTCGCGATGCCGGAAGTTCCGTTTCCCTTCAAAATGCCGCCGAGCGTCGTCGATCCGGTGCCTCCCCGGTCGACCGGGAGCGAGCCCGTAGTGTCCGCAAGCGCGACGCCAAGCGTCGAAGTGGCGGTCGCGGCAAGCGATCCGTTATTCCCATAAATGATTCCCGAAAGAGTGCCGAGCACGGGAACGTTCGTGAAAGTTTGCACCGGTCCCCAGGTATTCGCGGTCGTCGTCCCGAAGGCGAGCGATACGGTATTCGCGCTATTCTGGAGCGGATACGCGAACGTAAGCGCGCCCTGCTTGGCGCTGAAGGCGCTCCAGTCGGCGGAGGAAAGCAAGCCGCGGTTTGCGGCAGACGCGGTCGGAAGATTGAACGTGATCGTGCTTCCCGATCCGGTTATCGAAAAGTCGGTGCCCGCCGTCGAGGACGCGACGGTTAGCCCGCCGTTACTGATGGCCGCACCGAATTGCGGCGTGACGGACGTGATGCCCGTGTTGGTGATGGTGAGTCCCCCGCTCCCGACCACGGCGGCGGCGCCCGAGACCGAGATGCCAGCGCCGTTTGAAACGGACGAGGTCGCGGCGCTCTGAAGCGGGCCCGTACCGTTTCCGTAGATGAGGGAGCCTGCCGCAAACGAGCCCGCGCCCGTGCCGCCGTTTGCGACGCCGAGCATCCCGGATATTTCCGAGGCAAGATTCACCGCGCCCGCGGAGACCGCTCCGGCGGTCGCGCGCAGTATTCCCGAAAGACTTCCGACGGACAGGTTTCCGAAGAACGCACTGGTCGAAGACGCATAGGACGAGGAAAAGGCGGTCGAGCTCGCGCCCGCAAGCGAAGCCTGGCCGGAAACGGAGAGCGTGCCGAGCGTTCCGACGGATGTAAGCGAAGAAGCGAGGATGTTCGAAGCAAGTACGGTTCCGGTGAGCGTTCCCGCGGGCGCGATAACCGCCGCGGTGCCCGCGGATGTGACGAGCCCTTTCCCGTTTACGACAAAAGTCGGGATGGCGGTCGAACCCCCGAACGACCCCGTATCCGCGTTCACGGTCGCGAGCGTCGCGGCGGCGGAACCCGGACCCGACGCGGAGATGTCACCGGTAAGCGCGGTGAGATAGTTCCCCGCCGCCTGATAGTCGGTTCCCGGAACCGCGGTCATAAGCACTCCCGTGCCGTTTCCTTTGAGGATTCCCGAAAGCGTCGTCGATCCGGTGCCGCCGTTTGCGGCACTCAAGACGCCGGAGAGCACGGCCTTCCAGGTAAGCGTATTCGCGCTTCCGGTTATCACGACGCCCGAGATAAGGCCGGTCGCAGAATCGGTCGAGGAGGCAATGGCGACCGCAGGACCGCTCTGGCTTTGTCCTGCGGGACCAATGGAGGCGAGGTAGGTATTGGTATCGACCGAAAGCGTGCCGTCGCCGTTTATAGTTTTGACGAATCCGTTCCCCGTGAGGTTCGAAAGCTTCGCGACATTCTGCGCCGTATTCACATTGAAGCTGCCGCCGGAATACGTAAGGCCGGTGCCCGCGGTTGTCGTCGCGATCCAGGCCGGAACTCCGGCGACAAGCGCGAGCGTCTGCCCGTTGGTTCCCGGGCTCGTGGTGGCGAGCGCCCCGGCGCCGTTTCCGTACGGGATGCTGCCGGACTGTATCGAATCCCATCCCGTCCCGCCGTTTATAACGCCGAGCACTCCGGTCACGTCGGAAGCGAGGGACACGAGCGAGGCCGATACGGCACCCCCGGCCGCGCGCAGGATGCCGGTCAGATTCCCTATCGACAGGCTTCCAAGGAAGGCTTTGGTCGAGGACGCATACGAAGAAGAGATTCCCGTCGTCGACGCATTTGCGCTGAATTGCTGAAGCGCGGTGAACGTATTCGGATGCGCGGTGTTAAGGGAGGCGGAAAGCGAGCCTCCAAGAGAGGCGGGCGAGCCGGAAACCGTAAGGGAGGAGTCGCCCGAAGCAAGCCCGATCGTCGAGTTCTCAAGCGCGCTGTTCGGCACGTTCGCCGCGCTTATCGTAACGGCGCCGGTCGCGCCCGAGACGCTGATGCCGGTCCCGGCAATATTCGACGTCACGCCGGTATTCGTAATCGTAAGCGGAGTACCGCCGACAAGCGCTCCCGGCGTGCCTGAAAAGCCGATGCCGGTGCCGCTGGTGACGGAGGATGTCGCCGTCGCCGCAAGCGATCCGTTGTTTCCGTAGAAGAGACCGGTGAGAGTGCCGAGTATCGGGTTGTTGGTGAAAGTCTGGGTTCCTCCCCAAGTGTTTGAAGTTGTCGTCCCGAAGGCAAGGCTTACGCTGTTTGCGGTGCGCGCGAGCGGATAGAGGAACGAAAGCGGATTTTCGAAATCGATCCCCGGTGCCGCCGCCGAGAGAGAGCCCGCCGCCGCCTTAAGGACGCCCGTGAGGCCGGACGAAACCGCCGTAAGGCCCGGAAGCGACGTGGTCGCGGAGAGGCGGTTGTCGAAAAGGCCGCCGAAAGTAGTCGTGTATACGCCGTTCGTAACGGTGCCGGCATTGCCAGAAACGGAGCCGGTGATGGTGCTCAAAAACGTATTGCCGCCCGAGAAAGTATTGTTATCTCCAAGGAGCGTGGAAGAAGCGGCGGCGACAGTACCCGAGCCGCCAAGCGGGATCAGGGTGCCGTTGACGGTGACGGCGGAATTCTGCAGGGCGGCATTGGGGATGTTCGATACGGATACCGCCGGAGCGAACGTGAAGACGCCGCCGGAGTTCGTGATGGTCTGCCCCACCGTGATGCCGTTACTCGTTGCCGCGCTTGAAGTGGCAAGGATGATTTGTCCGATCTGCGCGGAACCGTATGAGTGCTGGAATGTGGTGGTAGCGAGCGCGGTCGAGATTGTCACCGCCCCGGCTGGTCCGGAAACGGAGAGCGGGTATGCGGCCGCGATCGATGTCACGAAGTTGGTCGAAGTGGCGATTTGGTACATGGAACCGTTGTTCGCGCCGATGAGCCCGGTATACGAACCGATGGAAGAGAGGCCCGGAAGCGACGTGGTCGCGGAGAGGCGGTTGTCGAAGAGCGTATCGCTCCAATACTTATGCACCGAACCTTCGGCAAGCGCATCGGTCGTCGTCGCGTGAAAAAAAGAATAGAAAGTTGAACCGAACGCGGCAGGATCGAAATAATCCGTTCCCGCGACGGCGCCCCGGAGATACCCGCCCGCCCCGGCCTTTATAAGGCCCGCGGGAAGTCCGGCGACCGCAAGATTCCCTGCTAAGAACGGCCCGGCAAACGTCGACGTGCCAGCACCCGAGACTGAAAGCGTTCCGGTGGCGGTGATATTGGCCGAAGTCAGGTTGCCGGTGAAGAAGCCGCTCCCCGCGACGGAAAGCGCCGAGAGCGGAGAAGTCGTGCCGATGCCGACATTGGTCGTGAAATACGACCTCCCGTGCACTTCAAAGACGCTCGTCGCCGACGATGTCGCGCTTGCGCCCACGATGACGACGTTCGTGCTGTCCATCGGATAGATCGCGAGGCTGTCGGATGTCGTCGCCCAGGCTACGGCTCCTCCCCCGCCGCCGCTTGAAAGATCCGTGCCCCAGGTCGGGACGCCGCCCGCGATCTTAAGCACGGTACCGGAAGAACCGGGCGAAAGCGTCGTGAGGTTTCCGTCGGCATCGGCATACAGAAGTGCGCCCGGATTGTACGAGGCGAGGCCGGTGCCGCCGTGCCCCGCATCAACAATGCCGAGGCTTATCTCGCGGTTCGCGATCGTGAGAGGCGCCGAGGCCGACGTGATGCGGTTGTCATATGCCTCGCCCCACTCCGTCGTGGACGCTGATAAAGGAATCGTATATCCGCCCGCAACCGAAAGGATTCCCGTGCCGCTGTCATACGCGAGAGCCCCGGCAGATACGCCAAGCGCTCCGCGGGCGAGCACGTCGCTGTAGTAGCGATGCAGGGAACCTTCCGCGAGCGCATCGGTCGTCGTCGCGTGAAAGAAATTGTAGAAAGGAATACCGAAGCCAGTAAGCTGCGACGCGGACAAAGACAAGCCCGGAAGCGAGATGATATTCGCAAGAGTAGTTGTCGCAAGAATGCGCGCGTCCGCGCGGGCATCGGTGTAGTAGAGGCGCGAGCCTTCCGGAAGGTCGGACGTGGACCGATGCGCGAGCCAATAGTCAGAACTGGTGGTCGCGAACGAGAGCCCCGGATTGTCAGAAAGGAAATACGCGGCCGAGGTCGTCGAGAAGGAGTTGGCAAGGTAATAGCTTCCGGACCTGCCTTCAAGCGTCGTCGCGTCCGCGCTCGCAAGCGTCTTGCAATTAGAGTCGCTCGGCCCGCACTCCGGGTCAAGCGTTGCGCCCGGCGCATAGGGCTGTCCGTCCCATGCCGCGTATGCAGGCAGCGCGCTTATCGAACAGGACCAAAGCACGAACAAGAACAGGAAGCCCTTCCCTGCCAAGGAAGGAAAGGCGCGAAGGGACGTATGCGGTCTTATGAGTGTGCGTACAAGGAGGAAGAGCATGAACGACGGATGCCGTTCTCCGGAATAGAGCTGGTACGCAACACCAGAACGGTTTTCAGTATAGCAGGACGGCGAGCGCGAATACGCGAGTCCACACCATTAAGAGTTGCCATAGGAGAACGCGGACTATATGGTACGAGTATGCGTCGCTTGCGCGGTGATATCGGGCTCGCTTCTATCCGTCCTCTTTCGAGGCAGGTGTTGCGCGAGCGAGCCCGGTATCAGCGCATAAACGAGGCGTAAACGCAGCGGGCGATATGAAGCGTACCGTCGCCGTGATAAAATACTATCCAATGTCTGATGATGGCGAGATAAAGAGGAAGACGGGACCTAACTACCTCCTGGCATGAGAATACTCGTTGTCGAAGATGAACCGAAAATAGCCCGCTTTCTCAAGGACTCGCTCGAGTCCGAGTATTTCGCGGTCGACATCGCCGAAGACGGCGAGAAAGGTTCGTATCTCGGCCGGATAAACGACTACGATCTCGTCGTGCTCGACAACATGCTGCCGAAGAAGGAAGGGCTCCAGGTATGCACCGAGATACGCGCGAGCGGCAAGACCATGCCGATACTCGTGGTCTCGGTCAAAACCGACACGACCCGGAAAATCGCCCTTCTGAATGCCGGGGCGGACGATTATCTCGCAAAGCCTTTCGCGCTCGAGGAACTTCTAGCCCGTATCCGCGCGCTTCTGCGGCGTCCGGCGGCCATCGAAAAGGAAGTCCTCAGGGTGGAAGACCTGACGCTCGACACCAAGGGCTGCACGGTGACGCGCGGGAAGAAATCGATCACCCTCACGCGCAAGGAGTTTATGCTGCTCGAATACCTCATGAAAAACGAAGGCATCGTGCTCTCCCGCGGCATGATCCTCGAGCATGTCTGGGACATGAATATCGACATCTTCTCGAACACCATCGAATCGCACATCCTGAGCCTCCGGAAGAAAATCGGCGACACCGGAAAGGACCGGCTCATCCGCACCGTGCCCGGCAGAGGCTACAAGATCGAAGCGCGCTGATATTGAACGGAACTTTACGCACGCCTCATTCGAAGCGCACGTTTTCTTCATGCCGCACTGCATAGGCTTGGAGCAGATTGTTCACCATCCAAACCTGAGGAGTGATGTGCGATGCGTGCATATGAACAAGACGCGCTTGATGCCTACGAGCGCGCGGGAGAACGCTACGACCGGCAGACCGCGGCGTTCAAGGACAGGATCGCGTATCCGGATATCGCGGCCATGCTTACGGAACGGCTCGGTTCGCTTGCCGGAAAAACGTTGCTCGATGTCGGCTGCGGTTCGGGCGGTCTCGTCGAGGCGCTCGAAAAAACGGGGGCCATCTGCCGCGGCATCGACCTCTCGCCAAGCTTCATCGCGCGCGGAACGGCGCGCGGGCTCCCGCTTATGGAAGGTTCGATGCTCGCGCTTCCCTATGCCGACCAGTCCTTCGATGCGGCGGTTTCTTTCCATTCGCTCAACTACCTGCCGTACGAGGAACAAGGAGCCGCGGTTGCGGAGCAGTGGCGCGTGCTACGCCCCGGAGGTACGGTCCTTGCCGCATGCTTCTTCGCTTTGAACGAAGTGCCGGGCGGGCTAACGTTCTCGACGCTCGGGGAAGCGTTTCGGCTTTACCCGCGTCCGAAAGAGAGTCTTGAAAAACTCTTCGGCGCATGCGGCTTCTTAAACGCACGCGCTCTTCCCGTAACCGCGCCGCGAAGCGCGCTCACCAGCCTGCTCGAAACCGCACGCGACGAGGACGAAGTCGCGATTCTGCGGATGGCAAGCGTCCAGCCGTATGCGCTTATCGTTACCGGAACGAAATGACCGCATACGCCCTTCTTTGCGTCCCGCTTCGGCGGGACGCATTTTTATGCACGAATCATCCACCGTTCACTTCAAGCGAAGCGGAACGTGAGCGGCGCTTGAACGGGCGTGAAGCGCGCGCTTCCTATGATCGGGAGCGGTCTTGTTCTGTCAGGGCCGTATCGCAAACCTAAGGAGCTATCTGATGTCTGGGCAACACAATTCGCTTACGGTTATCGAGGGGATGGACATCCCGGAAGATCTGCCGCAAGCAAGCGTGCTTCGGCTGCTTCCGAAAGACGCAGACGAAGAGTACTACCGCAACCGCACCGACCGGAACTGGGGTTGGATCACGAGAAACGAGCAGGCCATGCTCCAGGACGCCGTCGTCGGCATCGCCGGCTGCGGGGGGATGGGAGGGCTGCTTCTGCCAGCCTTCCTGCGGGCGGGCGTCGGCGAAGTGCGTACGGCCGATTGCGAGACGTTCGATGTCTCGAATATCAACCGGCAGTTCGGCGCGAAGCGCCGGACGGTCGGCATGTCGAAGGCGCTCACGACCGCGCGCGATGCGCGCGAAGTCACCGACGACACGACGGTCGTCGTCTATCCGCAGGGAATCGACGAGACGACCGTCGATCACTTCCTTGCGGGCTGCGACGTGGTGCTCGACGAGATCGAGCTCCTCACGCTTGACGCGCGCATCCTGCTCCATGAGCGGGGAAGGGCGGAGGGTGTACCGCTCTTCAACTGCAACACGGTCGGATTCTGCACTAACCTCTTCCTCTACACGCCGCAGAGCATGACGATGGAAGAAGCGGTCGGATTCGGCTACGAAGAAGCGAAGCGGCTGCGCGCGAGCGCTGGCGCGGGCGATACGGAGGCGGGGCGCATGATCGCGGAAGCGATTCTCGGAGCGGTGGTTCCGGATCTTCCGGAATACAGCCCGGAGACAGCGGAAGCGAACGCCGCGGCCTTCTACCGCCGGATCTTCGAGGAAGGGAAAGCGCCGATCATCGCTACGAATCCGATAATGGCGGCGGGTTTTCTCGCGAACCGCGTCCTCCTGCATTTGCTCCGGAATTCGGGCGTCAGGCGCAACATCGCGCACGTACCTCCGATGGCCGGATATATGCAGTTCGACGCCGCAACCATGCAGGCGAAGGTCGTCTCGGAAGGGTGGGTGCCCCGTGCAGTCCGGCGCTGAAGTCTCCCTCGCCCTTTCCGAAACGGAGCGCCTCGAAGCGATCGGCTATATCGAGCCGGTGATGCGCGAGCGCTTTAAATGCGAGCCTCCCCCGACGCGCGGGCTTATCTTCATTGCCCGCGCCAAGGGCGCGATCGTCGGAAGTATCGTGCTTGAAGGAATGGCCGACGCTTCTCCCTTCCCTATCGAAGGCCGTTACGCATTCGATCCGAAGGACGCGCCGTATCCCTTCGACCGTCCGTACATCGTGCAGGGGACGAGATGGATCGCGACGGCGCCGGGAGTATCGAATCTCCTGGTCCGTACGGCCATGCGCGTCGCGTACGAGCTTGGCAAGCGGCACATGCTCATCGAAGCGAAGCCGTACAGCGTCAAGCGTCTTGGCGAACTTGGCATCGTCTGCCGGGAAATCGGGAATGCCCGGCTCCGCGCGGACGAAGTGCTTGCCATGGTCGGCGAAGCGGGGATGCTCTACTTCACCGAGCCTCCCGTGCCGACGCTCTATCTCATGGAACTCCGGCAGGCGTTCGGGGAATAACCACATGCGTACTTGCGCCCACGGAGATTCCCGGGGCGCATTTTTTTGCCTCAAAGCGTGCGAATATATAAGAACCATATGCATCTGCCCGTGATTACGCTCGGTCTTGAACAGGCGATCCTGTTCGCCATCGCCGCGGTCAATCTCTCTATCGGCGCGCTCGTGCTCTCCAAGAACCCGAAAAACGTCGTGAACATGTCCTTCTTCGCGTTCGTGCTTGGCACGGCGCTCTGGATGTCCGGTATTTCGCTTCTCTATGTCACGCACAACTTCGCGTTCGACAAGATGGCGCTTGGCGGCGGGATCGTGATGCTCTTTGGCATGACGCTCTTCGCGCGGACCTTCGCTTCCCGGGAACCCGTATCATTCCGATTCGCCTGGTTCTTCCTTCCGCTTGCGTGTACGGCGCTCCTTCTGCCGTTCGGCCTCTACATACTCGGCATCGTCGTCGACGAAAACGGTATCATCCACGCGATTCTCGGGCCCCTCTTTCCCGTCTACGCGCTCGCCAATATCGGACACGTGTCCGCGACGCTGTGGTTTTTGAGCCGGAATCTCTCCGTTGCGCGCGGGAAGCAGCGGATGCAGATCCTCTACCTCGCGGTCGGCATATTCATTTTTGCCGGAAGCTTCATCGTGTTCGATCTCATTTTCCCGTATCTCGGCATGTACCAGCTCAACCTGCTTGGACCGGCCTCCTCGATCGCGTTCGTCGCCCTTACGGCCTACGCCATCGTCCGGCATCAGCTCATGGATATCCGCGTCGTCATCCAGCGCGGTCTTATCTACAGCGCGCTTCTCGGTCTTATCACCGGGTTCTATCTCGTGGCCATCACCGCATTCGGCTCGCTCGGGGCGCAGTCGGGTACCGCCGCATTCCTTGGCGGCACCGTCACGGCCGCGGTCGGCATCTTCAGCGCTCCCCTCATTGAGCGCTGCTTCCGCAGGATGACCGACAGGATTTTCTTCAAGGACACCTACGACTATGCCGAGGCGCTCCGGAACCTGAGCGAGGTGCTCTACACGAGCGTCGACTTCGGCGAACTCACCGCCAGGGCCGAGGCCGCGCTTATTACCATCTTCCGCGCATCGTCCGTCCGCATCTCCGTTCCCGATTCGGACGCGGATGAAGAAGACCCGAGCGGAAGAACGATGTACGTGCCGATAGCGTTCGAAGGCGCGACCGTCGGCGCCATACGCATCGGCGAGAAACGATCGGGAGACGCGTACACGAGCGAGGACGCCAAACTGCTCGCCACGTTCGCGTACCAGGCCGCGACCGCGCTTTCGCGCGCCCGCCTGTACGAGCAGGTCAAGCGGCATGCCGAAGAGCTCGAGCAAAAAGTCGCGGAGCGTACCGAGGAACTGCGCCGGGCGCAGGAAAGCCAGCGGCAGATGCTTAACGATATTTCCCATAATCTCCAGACCCCGCTCGCCATTTTCCAGACCAAGATCGAACGGCTGAAGCGCATTCTCGTGAACGACGGCGAGGTTGCGGGCTTCGAGCAGTCGCTCTCGGCGCTCTCGAACTTCATCTACGACCTCCTGTCGCTCGCGAACCTCGACCAGGCCGCAAGCGAGGGGACGGAAGACGTCCCGCTTACGCAGTTGTGCGCGGAGATCGCGGAGGAACTCGTTATCATCGCCGCGCCGCGCGGCATAGAGGTCACGAGCGCCATCGAGCCCGGCATCGTCGTCCGCGGAAACGCAAAACGGCTGCGCGAGGCGGTCATGAACATCGCGAGCAACGCGGTCAAGTACATGCGCGCCGAAGGCCGTAAAGAAATACGGATCGCGCTCGCGCGGGCAGACGGCGGAACCGAGCTCTCCATATCCGATACGGGCATCGGCATCCTGCCGGAGGACCGGGAACGCGTTTTCGAGCGCTTTTACCGCGGCAAGAACACACCCTATGACGCGCGAGGCACCGGCCTCGGTCTCGCGTTCGCGAAGCGCATCATCGAACAGCAGGGCGGATCGATCGCCGTCGAAAGCGAGCTCGGCGAAGGCACGAGAATGCGGATACGGTTCCCTGATCGAAAGTAAATATGCGTATGACCATCTATCAGACAGATGCCTGGTACGGGGCATATCCGTACGGGATTGCAGTGAAAGCGATAGCGGCTCTTTCGTAACGCGACGAAACCGCCTGACGGCGGTTTCGCGGTATCCGGAGGACGAGCCGGAAAGTTACGGCATCAGAACCGTGTCGATAAGGTGGGTAACGCCGTTTGAAGAAACGATGTCCGCCATCTCTACCATCGCTTCGTTTACCCACACTGTCCCGCCCTTTTTGGTGATCGTGAGCTCCTTGCCGTTCACCGTTTTGACTTTCTGTTCCCCTTCGGCAAGGGAGCCCGCCATCCAGGAGCCCGGCACGACATGGTACGTTAGAATGCCAACCAGCCGTTCCTTGTTTTCCGGCATGAGCAGCGTTTCGACGGTACCCGCGGGCAGTTTCGCGAACGCATCGTTTGTGGGAGCAAAGACGGTAAAGGGCCCGGCACCGGAAAGCGTCTCGGCGAGCCCCGCCGCTTTGACGGCGGCGACGAGCGTCGTGACGTTGTTCGCCATCATCGCATTCTCGACGATATTCTTGGAGGGCAGCATCATGGCGCCGCCGACCATCATCCCCATGGAATCGTTCATAGTGCAGAAGGTAAGTTGCTAACGTGAATAACGGCTTCCACGCCGTCGCAACCCGGCCCTTAACGCACCCGCATTAAGTAGCCACAGTATACGCCACAGATACCCTTTTCAGGAATGCCCTGTCTTGATGCTCTGTTCTGTGCCAACGCACAGGATGCTCGAAAAACGAGAGAGGGGCTCCCCTTGATGTCATGTCCCCTGGCTTAGTGACGACATGCAAAGGAAAAGAGCGGCACTCTGTGTGCCGCTCTTCCGCCCACTGTTCAACATATGAAGCTACCTGCCTTCCAGAAGACCTTCGATCTCTTTGCAGACGACCGAGACGGGCCGGTATGGAACCACCATCGGGGTATTAAGAACAAGTTGGCACAAGCGTGAGTGATTTCGTTAAGTAAATACGGGGCGAATTGAAGATTTCCGGCGAGGAAAATCTGAAGCAGAATTCCCTCACGTATTCCTCCAAGTTCTCGCTCCAGTGATGATGATACATCCTGCGCACGAAGGTGCGGTATACCCCGAACATTCCCTCGATCTCAGAGGTGTGCTCGAACTCGAATTTGGAGTGAATATCTCGCTGGTGCGACACCGGCCAGCGTTGGCTGATGTTCTTGTATATCGACCCGCCATCGGTCCAGAGCTCGCTTCCCGGCGCCACATGCTCGAACAGGAATGAGACGGCATCAGTCTTGGTTGGGTACCTGCCGTGGAATACCTCGAAGGCGAGCTTTCTCGTACCTTTCTGCTTGGCCATGACGAGCGCGGCGTTTTTGAAGTACGCTTCGTCCATTTGGACGATACGTTCGAGCACATGGGTTTCCTGGGGCAAATGGAGCCTGAAGGTGGCATACCAACGCCTGACCGTGCGTTCCGGAAGGCCAGAGAGCGTGACGGCTTGGCGTACCGGCTCTTGTATGGTCCAGCACCAGAGCAGCACCCACCACTGCTCGAGGGGGAGCTTCAGATTCGAGAGCCAGGTGTGCGAGGTGAGGGAGAAGCGGATGCGGCACGTGCGGCACCGATACCGCTCCTGTTGCTTTTCGATCCTTCGTGACCGGCACGAAGGACAGAACACGTTCTTGCCGAAGAGCGTACGGCGCAAGAACTTCCGAATCTGCGCTTCGCTCGGTATCTGTTTGAGAGTGTACATAGCTTCCATGGTATGGGAGCTGTGCCAACTGAGTCTGAATGCCCCACCATCGGCTATTGACTATAGTGTCATGGCATGGTATATAGTAAATATCGACAGGCATGACCCGTCGGACCGCCCAGGAAGCCCCTCTGCTTCCCTTCGCTGTGCCGGATTTCCGGCTAGTGCGAACCGAATTTTCGGGCGCGGGAAATCTCTGAAAGGAGATAAAAATGAGGAAGTACATTGAAGACCTCACCAACGACCTGATTCGTCGCAATCGCTTCGACCAAGTCTACGATCAGCCTTACCCGGAGGATTATCAGCTTGGCAAGCGCCATTTGTTTCTCCACCAGATTTTTCCTGGCCTGCTCGCAGGTGACGTTGCCAAGATGAGCCCGGAAACCCTGGGCAAAATCATGGGAGCGCTCGAACAAGACGAAGCGTTTATGGTTCTTCCACAGGAAATGATTGAGTTTGCGAAGACTTGGAGTTCGCCTGTGGAGTGTCTCCGCAAAGTAGTGGCGTATTTTCTCTCGTCCGTTATTTACGAGCGACTTGACCGCGATCCCGAAGTGGATACAGCCGAGTACCGCAAGATGTATGGCGGATTGAATATTCCAGCGTATCGTAGACGAAAGTCTGCATAAAGTGCGACGCCTAGAGGCTCCGATGTATATCGGGGCCTTGTCGTTTATATGCTCCTTTTATTTATATTCCAACAGAAAAGACGCCCGTGGGCGTCTTTTCTGTTTTTGATCCGGACCGATACTGAACTGCTTTTGCAGGCGCACCGGTCTGGGTTCCACTATCACAAGCTTGTTGCGGGGTCGGGATTCGAACCCGAGTCTGGAGGTTATGCCTACCACTACGGCTTTCGCCGCTCTCGCACGAATGATTTGTGGTCTGGACTATGCCTTCATCCCCTGCGGGATGTCTACCGTCTAGTCTCTACACCTTCCCTTCGATTGCTCTTAGGGCTTGGCTCGGCGTTGCCGTCTGTGCTTTCGCGCAGGAGGGTTTCACCGAATTTGGCAGATGATCTTACGCGCAATTGCTCGCGCGCACGCCCGAATAATTCAAGCCTCCCGAGGTACCACTCCTCTACCCCGCTGTCTTTTTGAGTAGGCACACGCTGATTTCTTCCCCACGGAATAGCTACTCATCTGTTCCGCTATACACCAAGACTACACCTCTAAAATGGGCTTTGCAACCCGCCGCCCTAAATCATGTCGAACTCCCTGAATACGGATTCATACTTGGCGATGGTACGCCGGGCGAGCTGTTCGGTGAGCTCGATCGTAGAGCCGCGGTGCGCGATGTCGTTTCTGACCCGGTGTGCCTCCCACGCCGCGTCGAGCGTATTGAAATCCGAGCGCTCAACCTGTTTAAGCATCTCCCCCACTCCGGCGCCCGTATAGCGCTGCTCCTTAAGCATATCCTCAAGCAGGATGTCGGCTTCGAGTATCGCTTCTCTCCACTGGCTCGGATTCGCGCCGTCCATGAGCGACTGTATATGGACCCAGCGAGGATTCGCACCGTTATCTTTTGCGAGATGGATAACGGGCCCGAGCGCTTCGGATTCCTTCTTCCGGAGTTCGAAGAGCCGCATGATGCAATACGCGATTACGACGAGCGAGAGAACCGCGACGATCGAGCCGACGACCGTCACCCACAGCCACACCCGCGAAAGGAAGGCGCCGAAACCGGCGGACGAGAAGGAATGGGAGCCGAACGCAAGTTCGTAGATGAGGCGGAACCACCACTCGAGGTTGAGAAAGTTGACGTCGCCCGTGGTTTGCATTCCCTAAGTATAACCGCTATGTGGTCACAGCCGCGCCGATTGTAAACAAGGAGTCTTCCCCGCCCTTGGGTGCGGTGAACTGGATGCCGACCGGAAGGGCCTTTCCATCCCGCTCCACGGTCCCCATAGGGACGGAAATTGCCGGCATGCCTGTAAGGTTCGCCGTGACCGTAAAGATATCTTCAAGGTACATGGAAACCGGATCGCTCTTCTCGCCGAATTTGAATGCCGGGGATGGCGTCGTCGGAAACGCGATCACATCGCACGCCTCGAACGCCGCGCCGTATTCGGAAGTCAGAAGCGTGCGTGCCGCATGCGCCTTGCGGTAATACGCGTCGATATAACCGGAAGAAAGTACGAAGGTGCCAAGAAGAATGCGGCGGCGCGTTTCGGGACCGAACCCTTTTGACCGGCTTTCGATATAGTCCGAAAGCAGCGTCTCGCCGCGTTTCGCAAGACCGTACCGTATGCCGTCGTAGCGGGCGAGATTGGTCGACGCCTCAGCTGGCATGATGACGTAATACACGGGAAGCGCATAGGAGCTCGTCGGAAGCGACACGTCGACGATTTGATGCCCGGCTTTCTGGAGAACGGCAAGGGCGGCCTCAAAAGAAGCCTTTACGTCTTCGTCGATGCCCGATTCAAGCAGATGGCGCGGCACGCCGATGCGAAGCGTTTGGCTAAGCGCTCGCGGCGCATACAGTCCGTTCGGGACACTGGTCGCATCAAGCGGATCCGCGCCGCGAATCGCGTCAAAGATCGCTTTCGCGTCGGCAACGGTTTTCGCAAGAGGCCCGGCCTGGTCGAGGCTGCTGCCGAGCGCGATGAGGCCGGAACGGGAAACGGCACCGTAAGTCGGCTTGAGGCCGACAAGGCCCGTGTGCGCCGCGGGTTGCCGGATGGATCCGCCAGTGTCGGTCCCAAGCGCGCCGAGCGCCATATGCGCGGCGACTGCGCTCGCCGAGCCGCCGGAAGAACCGCCGGGAACTCTCGAGGTGTCATAGGGATTTCTTGAAGGGCCGAATGCGGAACTCTCGGTCGAGCTTCCCATCGCGAATTCATCGAGGTTCGTGCGGCCGACGAAGAGCGCGCCCGCCTCCTTAAGCTTTTTGATAACAGTCGCGTCATACGCCGCCCGGTGATTCTCAAGCATCTTCGAGGCGGCGCTCGCGACCCTGCCCTCGATCATGATGTTGTCTTTGATCGCAAGCGGAATGCCGCAGAGCATGGGCGCCCCATCCCCTTCTTCGTCGATGCGCTTTTGCGCGGACGCTATCGCTTCCTCGTCCGCTTCAAACAATTCGAGATAGGCATTGAGCTCCGGGTTCCTTTCGCGCGCGGCTAAGGCGCACGCATCCCAGAGTTCGCGCACGGAGAATTCCCCGGCGCGCAAAGCGCGCGCGGCTTCCGTTATCGAAAGTTCGTTCGGCTTAGTCATGCGTGATGATCTGCTTTACGGAAAGCAGATTGCCCTCCTTCCCGGGAAATGCCTCGACAAGCTTTCCGGTGTACGCCCCGGACTCGTGCGGTTCGCCGTCTTCGCGAAATACGTTCCGGAGCGCCGGAAGCCCCTGCGCCCCTTTCGTATCGATCGCAAGCTCCTCGAGCTTCCCCACGTACGCGAGAATGGAGTCGAATTCTTCGGTGAATTTCTGAAGTTCCTCCTCGACCACCCTGATGCGGGCAAGGCTTGCGAGCTTTTGCACGTCTTCCTTCGTCGCCATAGCGCCACTCTATCACGTGTCCGGTGCGGGTAAAGATTATGAGCCCCGCACCGCTGCCGGTACGAGGCCCATAACGATGTTTCGGGATCACGAGGCCTTGAGAAGCGCGGAAGGATTGCGCCTGCCGCGTTCCGCGAGAAGGGAGGAATAATGGAGATTGACGCGCCTTCCGTCCCAGTGCGAATGGATCGTGCAAGGCTTGCCCGTGACGCTCCGGAACACCTGCCCGTCGAAGGAAATGACCAGCGCGGATCCGTGCACGGGTTCTTTCCAGAGCGACGGATACAGCGATGGGCGCTCTTTGAACGCGAGAGCGAGCGCCGCGCCGGGAATGAACCAGCCCTTGTGCCGGAGCGCTTCGAGACGCTGCAAGCGCTCGAGACCCGTCATCGCCGTTTCGCGGGCGACCAAGAACGTGTCATGGGTAAGCTTAAGCGTATCGATCTCGGCGAGGTCGCACGCGATCAGGTCGCGGACGTAGTCCCCGTCGCGGCCGTCGCCATCGAGCGGTCCTTTCCAGAAATCCGTGCCGCGACCGATCAGGTCGACGACATCCGGAAGCACGACCCCGCTAACGCGGATGATGGTAGCGATATTCATCGGTAACTCCCTCTGTTGCGCCGATATTCAACCCGCAGGCAGTATGCCCTTTCGGGAAAGGTTCGTCAAAACAGTATTAAGACCCGATGCGTTTCATAAATTCCGCCTCCGAAAGCACCGGAACCCCAAGCTTATGAGCCTTCGCAAGCTTCGAACCCGCCTCCTCCCCCGCGACCACGAACGCGGTCGATTTCGATACCGAGCCGGTCGGCGTGCCGCCCGCCTTGCGGATGAGCGTTTCCGCCTCGCCTCTTGAAAGAGAGGGTAGGCTTCCGGTAAGGACGACGGAGAGGCCGGAAAGAGGGCCTTTGGCGGCGGCGGGAGGCGGTTCGATCGCCAGATGCTTTTCAAGACGTGCGAGAAGATCGAGATTCTTCCTGTCGGAAAGCCAGTCGGATACGGACTTCGCGAGAATCGGCCCGACGCCCGGAATATCCGCAAGCGCTTCGGGAGAAGCGGCCCGCAACTTTGAAAGCGACGGGAACGCGCGGGAAATCAGGAGCGCTGTCTCTTCCCCCACGTGCGGAATGGAAAGACCGACAAGGAATCGCGGGAGTGAGACGCGGGAAGCGGCGCGAAGCGCCCGCAGGAGATTCTCCGCTTTCGTCTCTTCGAATCCCGGAAGCGCGAGCAGCTCGTCTTTGGTGAGCTCGAAGAATTCGTCCGCCTCCGAAACGAGCTGGTGCTCCATAAGCAGAAGCACGGTCTTCTTCCCGAGCCCGTCGATATCGAGCGCCGACTTCCCGGCGAAGTGGACAAGTTTCCGCGATTGCTGGGAGAACGATCCCGGCGTTACGCACCGGTACGCCGCAACCCCCGGCATGCGTTCGATCCTGCCGTCTCCCGCGCAGAGGCTTGAGTGCGTCGGGAACTTCCACGGCTTTTCCTTGCCGGTGCGAAGTTCCATAAGAACCTGCACGACTTCCGGAATCACGTCGCCCGCTTTCTGGAGTATCACCGTGTCGCCGATCCGCAAGTCTTTTTCCTGTATGAAATCCTCGTTATGGAGCGTCGCTCGCGCGACGGTCGAGCCCGCGACCGAAACGGGCCGGAGATGCGCGACGGGCGTAAGCACGCCGGTGCGCCCGACCTGGAGGCTTATGTCCTCGACGACGGTCGTTACCTGCTCCGCCGGGAACTTGAACGCGACCACGAAGCGCGGTCCCTTGCCCGTGTATCCGAGCGCTTCCTGAAGCGCCCTCGAATCGACTTTCACCGCGATGCCGTCGATCTGGTAATCTTCCTTCTCCCGCGCCTTCCCCTGCCATTTCTTCCAGTATGCCAGTACCTCGTCAACGCTCCTGGCACGCTCGGTATGCGGGTTCACCGGAAACCCGAGCTCCTTCAAATATGCGAGCTCGCCGTACTGCGTGTCAGGAAGCGTATCGTTCGACTCGGCAAGGTCGTAGATGAACGCGGCCAGGGGACGCGAAGCGGCAATGGAGGAATCGAGCTGCCGAAGCGACCCCGCGGCGGCATTCCGGGGATTCGCGAAGAGCGGCTCGCCTTCCCTTTCCCTTTCTTTGTTGAGCTTTTTGAGCCCGCTTCGGGTCATATATATTTCTCCCTCGACGATACAATCGACGGGCCGCGCAAGGACCTTCGGCACGGAGGCGATGGTGCGGACGGCATGCGTCACGTCTTCGCCCACGACCCCGTCGCCCCGGGTCGCCGCAAGGACGAGAGCGCCTTTTTGATAGGTGAGCACGATATGCAGCCCGTCGATCTTAAGCTCGAGGCAGTATGCCGGAGCTCCGGCATTCTTGAGGAATTTCTCGCCGCCTTTGCGTACTCGCTCATCGAAAGCTATGAACTCTTCCTCGTCGAATACGTCGTTTAAGGACCATTGCGGTATCGTATGCCGTACTTTCTTAAGCTCGGGCAAAATACCTCCCGCTATCGTCTGCGTCGGCGAGTCCCTGGTTATAAGCTCCGGATAGCGGGTTTCGAGCTCCGCAAGCTCGTGCTTTAAGGAGTCGAGCGCTTCCGGGGAAATGGGCGACTCGTCCTTGAGGTGCTGGGCTTCCCGGTACTGCGCGATGGTTTCCTGGAGCTTTTGCGCCCGTTTCCGTGCTTTTAATGAGGCTCCCATATGCCTCAAGTGTATCAGGCCCGCTTGTTTTCGTTTAGTAGAACGACCGGAGACCGCGCTCGAGAAGCCGCGGATCGCTCATGTTGCAGCTGCTGTAGCCTGTCGCGAAAATCTGGGTGTGTCCTGCAGGCGGTGCGCCCTTGAAAACGGTTATCGCGGCGCAGGTAGTACCGCCGTCAAGCCGTATGAATGCGCCGCTTGCGGTATCCGGCACCGTCATGGTGCTCGTCGACGAATTCTTCGCGACGGGCGTTATCGGATAGCCGACGCCTCCGCACGTGATGCTCGGCGCGGGAACGTCATAATCGAACGCGCCTTCCTTCTGGTCGGCATAGAGCGCGCACTCGAGCGCGGAATCGGCCGCATAAAACGCGTAGGCCGACGCCTTGGCCGAGGAAGAAAGCACGACGTCCTTGTAGGCGAGGACGGCGAGCGAAAGCCCGACCGCGAGCACGACCGACGTGAAAACGACGGAGATGAGGAGCGTGAAGGCGCGGGAACGGAAGGTGAAAGTGTTCATTGCCAGTTCGTGAGGTGCGCGAATATCTTCGCACTAAAGGGCGTGCCGTGCTCCTTCCAGCTTACCGTAACCGTGACGAGCACCTCCGTCGGATTCTCGGCGTCGTCGGGTATCGGCGTAAGGCTCACGGTCCGCGTGAAGATCGTCGCCTTGTTCGCCGCCGAGACCGCACGCTGGCTGTAGACGCCGTTCGCGTCAAGTGTCAAAGGCTTTATGACCCCGCTTTCCGTGTTGTCGGTGGGATCGATCACGCAGGGCCCCGGCGTGCAGGCGTCGAGGTTTTCAAGCCACGGCTCGCCGAGGAAATAGTTGCTGTCGCGGACGCTGCGCACGTATTCGACCCCCTCTTCCGCGAGCGTCGAGCCCGTCAGTTGATCCCGCGCGGCAAGCGCGGCGATGAGCGAATGCTGGGCGGACGAGTACGGGCCCACGATGGCGATCGTGAGAATGGTGACGGCGACCAGGGTTTCGACGAGCGTGAAGGCTTTCATGGCTATAGTCCGCTGCCGGCCTCAAGCGTGCGCTGGGTCGCGCTTGTCTCAAGCGAAAAGGACTGCGTCTTTCCCGGACCCGTCTCGACCGATCCCTGGATGATGATGCGGACTCTCGGCTGCGGGAACGCGCCCAGGTTCGCAAGGCTGAAATCGAGTTTGGTAATCGTCACGTTGGGATCGGTAAGTACGCCGGTGAGCGCCGTCCCGCCCGCTCCCGCGACGCTCCGGTACAAGGTCGTCCCGTTCTTGCTGTACGTGACGGTCCGGTTCTCGTCGTCGACGAAAGAAAAGGAGGAGGGAAAGCAGCCCGTCGTGCAGTACTGGGTGCCCGTGCGTATCGAGCGGGTCATGTCCTCGACCGCGAAATAGAGCGTGTTGACGGCGTTCGTGGTCGCGCGCGCGTCGCGCGCGAGCGCGATAAGGGTGTAGTACGCGCCGCTTGCAAGAAGCATCACCACCGCGAAAATCGCGACGGCGACGATCATTTCAAGGAGCGTGTAGCCCCGGGTGCGGGAAGTCATCATGGGCAGGCAAGAGGCACCGACACCTGGCCGATCGCGCTCACGGTCACGCAGCGCTGCCCGGTACCGGCGCCAAGGTAAACGGTTGCCTGCGAGAGCGGCAGGCGGGTGCCGTTATTCTGGGTCGCGGTAAGCGTCACCTGCGTGTTCGGCCGCACGAAGACGATATCGAGCGCCCGGAGGTCGTTTGGAGCCGCCGCCGCGCAGTGTGTTGCGCCGCCGCTTGCGGCCGTGCCGCAGAAGTCCTTGACGCTGATGCCGGAACCGAAGGTATACTGGCTCACGAGTTCGCTTCTTACGGGCGTCCCGTACGACGCGTCATAGACGCAGTTCCCGGGCTTCGCGTCCGGGAGCGCGGCGCAATTCGTGTCCGCGCAGTGGCAGTTGCCGGAGATGCCCGGGACCGGATTCACGTCGGCATAGAAATAGTACGCGTTTTTGACCGCCGCCTCAAAGCGCACGCCGTACCCCGCGTTTCGCACCGACCCGAACGTGCGGCTCGCGATGCCGTAGTTTTCCGCCTGGCGTATCGAAAGCGCGACGTTATAAGCGGTGTTCGCGAGCGTAAGCGTCCGGTTGAAGATGCTCTGGCCGGTAAACGCGATCGCGGTGATGATGACGATGATCGCGAGCACCGCGAGCATCTCGATCAGCGTGAAGCCGCGGGCACGGGCTATGCCGGTTACGTACCGAGCAACGACGCGATGATCGAAAAGGGTTCCCATGTGGTGAAGTAGGCGAGGAGGAAGCCGGCGGCGAGAAACGGGACGAAAGGCACCTCGACCCCCATTCTACGCGTACGCGGCACAAGCACCAAGAGCCCTATGCCGACAACCGCGCCGATCCAGAAGGAAAAGATGAGGCCGGAAAGCGCTGCGGAACCGGCCGCAAGCGAGAGCGAAAGCGCTATCGGTGCGTCCCCGAGCCCCATGGCGCGCCCGCCGGAAAGGAAGAACAGGAGGAAGAACGCGAGACCGATGGCGGTCGCGCCAAGAAGCCATGCGCCAAGCATCATGGCTGAAGGCGCAACCAGTACGGCGAATACGAGCGCGCTTCCCGCTACCGCGAGGAAAAACGGCCGCGGGACGAACATATGACGGAGGTCATAGAGCACGGTCGCGAGCAGGGACGAAAGAAGGAACAGGAAGACCGGAAGTCCGTTTGAGAGGCCGAGCTTGAGATATGCGAGAACGAACAGCGTTCCGAGAACTATTTCGGATGCGCTTCCGTACCAGGAAACGCGCGTGCCGCACATCCGGCAGCGCCCGCGCGCCGCAGCGTACGAAAGAACCGGAACGATATCGAACGCACGAAGCGTTTTCCCGCACGCATCGCAGCGGGAACGGCCGCCGACCCACGATCCCCCGGTATTGATCCGCTCGACGACAACGCCCATAAAGCTCGCGATGATCGCGCCGAGACAGAAGAAAAAGATGGGGAGAAGAACTTCCACGGAGTCAAGTATAACGCGCAAACGGCCTCTCTTGAGGCCGTTTGCTGCTCTTTTCTTTAAGAAATGCTAGAGACAGGCGGTCGCACCGGTTGCCATCGCCGCGCCCTCCTGCTTGCCCTGGCCCGTGCTGTCGACGCACCAATACGTGTTCGCGACTGCCTTAAGTGGAACCTGGATCGCATACGCCTGGCCGTCCGTTTTCATATAGCAGACCGCCGTGCCGCCTGCGCTTGTCGCGGCCGCGATTGCCGCCTTTATAGTCGGGTCCGCGGCGAACATCGTCGCGCCGGTTGTCGGACAGGTCGCAACCGCAACGCCGGTCGAGCCGTCCGTATTGTATTTGCTGCCGTTGCTGTCGTAGAAGAGCTCGGCCTGGGTTTGGACGGTCACCAGGTTCGATTTCACCGCCGCATCGTTCCCCTTGCTTCTCGCGGTGTTAAGGGAAGCGAGCACCACCGCAGAGAGAATGCCGATGATGGCGATCACGACGAGAAGCTCGATGAGGGTGAAGCCCCGGAGCGCGAGTGTACGGGAATTGGTCATGGTGATAAAAATGGATATGCGGCTTAGTAATAAGAATGGCCGTTCCCATCATTGTACAGAGCGCGGCGCAAATAAGTAAGCACCCTGTGGATAAAAAGCCTAGTAGCTGCCCGCGAGATTATAGATCGGGATGAGCACGGCGGCCAAAAGCGTTCCGACGCCAAGGCCGAGCATCACGATCATGATCGGTTCGATGAGATCGACGAGCGTATCGACCGCGGTCGTCACCTCGCGCTCGTAGAATTTGGCGAGAGTCGTGAGGATATTGCCGAGCTCGCCCGTCTCCTCGCCGACCCGGATCATGGCGATCATGATGCCCGGGATCTCCGGGTGCTTTCCGAGCGCTTCAGAAAGCGAGGCTCCGCCCTTCACGTCGGTCGCAACTTGCTTGAGGATATCCTCGTACACGGCGCTTCCGACGACCGAGCCCGTGATCTCGACCACCTCGATGATGGGAACGCCCGAGAGAAGCATGGTCGAGAGGTTGTCCGCGATGCGCGAGAGATAGAGCTTCTTATAGAGCCCGCCGAGATACGGAACCGAGAGGAGCAGCTGGTTGAAGAACAACCGCCCTTCCGGCGTCTGGATCGAGCGGTATGCGAAAAATACGGCGGCCGCGATTATAAGAAGCAGGATGATGCCGTAGTGCGTGATCGCGTCCGAGAGCCCGATCACGATCTTCGTATAGATAGGGATCGGCTGCCCCGAATCGACGAGAATGGCGCTGATTTTCGGGATCACGAGCGTGAGCATGAGCGACATCACCGCGATGAAGGTCGCGATGACGAACGCCGGATAGATAAGGGCGTTCTTCGCCTTCGAGACGACGGCGTAGTTGCGGTCGAGGTAGTCGGCGAGATACACGAACGTGTCGGAGAGCTTCCCGGACTCCTCGCCCGCGCGCACCATGTTCACGTAGAAAAGACTGAAGACCTTCGGATGGCGCGCGAGCGCCCGGGAGATCGGGCTTCCGCCCTGCAGATCGTCCGCGACCTGGGTCAGCACCTCGCCGAGATATTTGTTATCGACCTCGGAAGCGATGAGCCGGAAAACGCGGAGCGCCGATACCTGCGCCTCAAACAAGGTCGCGATCTGCCGCGAGAGAATCACGACATCCTTGTTCGAGACGCCCTTGAAAAAAGATATCTCGACACCGAGGATCCCTTTGTTCTCTATGGGGGCTATCGAGGAGACGATAAGGCTCCGGCGCTGGAGCGCGGAAACCGCGACATCCATCGAGAGGGCTTCGATGGTCCCCTCCCGTTCGTGCCCGTCCTTGTCGAGTGCGTGGTAGTTAAAAAGCATGGTTTAGAGATACCGTTCGAACGTCTTCGGATCGAGCGCGCGCTCGTACGCATGCTCGACGGTGACTTCGCCCTTGCGGACGAGTTCGGCGAGCGAGCGGTCCATGTCGATCATTCCCTCCTGGGAAGAAGTCTGGATCACGGTGCTGATCTCGTGGGTACGCCCGTCGCGGATCAGGTTCGAAACCGCGCTGTTGTTTATGAGAAGCTCGAAGGCTGGGACGAGGCCCCCGGAGATCCGCGGCACGAGGCGCTGGGAAAAGATGCCCGCGAGGGATCCCGCAAGCTGCACGCGCACCTGCCCCTGCTGGTTCGCCGGGAACATGTCGATGATGCGGTCGACCGTCTGGGCCGCGTCGTTCGTATGGAGCGTCGAGAAGACGAGGTGCCCGGTCTCGGCGGCGGTGACGGCGGCGGAAATGGTCTCGTGCCCGCGCATCTCCCCCACCATGAGCACGTTCACGTCCTCGCGGAAGGCGGCCGTGAGCGCGGTCGGAAAATTCGGCGTGTCGACGCGCACCTCTCTTTGGTGGATAAGCGATTTCTTCGGTTCGAAAATGTACTCGACCGGATCCTCGATCGTGACGATGTGCTCGGCGCGCGTCTCGTTGATGCGCTCGATCATGGCCGCGAGCGTGGTCGACTTCCCCTGCCCCACGGGTCCGACGACGAGGAAGAAGCCCTGCTGGCGCTGCGCGAACACCTCGAGGATGGGCGGCAGGTTAAGTTCCGTGAAGGTGCGGATCGTGTGCGGAATAAGCCGGAGTGCGATAGCGGTCGTCCCCGCGACGACGTAGCCGTTCACGCGGAAGCGTCCCTTGGTCCCGTGCGCGTATGAAAAGTCGATGCTCTGATGCTCCTTGAAAGCCGCGAGGCGCTCGGGAGGAAGTATTTCCGCAAGCAGGGCGTCGGTGTCCGCGGCCGTAAGGACCGGCCGCTGCATCAGGGGAACGAGCGCGCCCGCGATCCGGAGCACCGGATGGTTCCCCGCCGAGATGTGCAGGTCGGAACCGCCTTCGTCGATGACGGTGTCGAGCAATTCCTTCATGTGAGTGGTAGGCATGGCGGCGTTATTGTTTCTCGAGTATCGCGATCGTCTCCGCGAGAACTTCGGACGGGATAGCCGAAGCTTTCACGATATAGCCCGCGGCCCCGAGCGCCTTCGCGCGCTCGATATCGCTGTCCTGCCCCTGGTTCGAAAGGATGATCACTTTCGCCCCCGGCGCGAGATTCTCCTTCTTGATGGCCTCAAGCACCTGAAAGCCGTCCATGCCGGGCATGACGATGTCGAGGAGGATCGCGTCGGGAGGAGGAGCGGAGCGCAGCTGCCCGAGCAGCGGCTCGCCGCCCTGAAACGCGCTTACATCGTGTCCCGCGCCTTTGAACTTGACCGCATACATATCAAGCAGGAAGCGGTCGTCGTCGGTGAGATAGATTCGGTACGTTTTCGCCATAGTGTGTTAGGTTTCGGCTTCGCTATCGAAAAAGAGTTCTCCCCCGAGCGTGTTCACCTCCTCGAACGGGATCTCTCCGGCAAGCGCTTTGAGTATACCATCCTCGCGCATGGTGATGAGCCCTTTCGCGCGCGCGGCGGCATACACTTTCTCCTCGACGGGCTCGGTGAGGACGACGTGCTCAAGGTCCTTGTCCATCTTGAGGATCTCGAACACGGCGGTGCGGCCCCGCGTTCCGTTCGGACAGTCCGGCGTCGGCACCGCCTTATAGAACTGCCTGAATTCCGGTATCTTCGACCGGAACTGCTCCGGAAGGTCCGCGAATTCCCGGGTGAGAAGGCCCTGGATGCTTTCGGAAATAGGCATCGGCTCTCCTGCCCCGGGGCAGAGCTTCCTCACCAGGCGCTGCCCCACGGCGGCGATAAGCGTCGGCGCGATGAGATACGGATCGACGCCCATGTCGATGAGGCGCGGGACGACGCCCGAAGCGGTATTGGTGTGGATCGTCGAGAGCACCAGGTGTCCCGTGAGCGCGGCCTGGATCGCGAGCTGCGCGGTCTCCTTGTCGCGGATCTCTCCCACCATGATCACGTCCGGGTCCTGGCGGAGTATCGAGCGGAGCCCCGAAGCGAAGGTGTAGCCGATATCCTCCTTCACCTGCGACTGCGCGACGCCCGCGATCTCGTACTCGACCGGATCTTCAAGCGACACGACGTTCTGCGTCTCGCGGTCGACTTCCGAGAGCATGGCGAAGAGAGTCGTCGATTTTCCGGAGCCCGTCGGGCCCGAGAGGAGGATGATGCCGTATGGGGTCTTGAGCATTTCGCGGATCGACGCGAGATGGTCGGGAGAAAGGCCCACGGTGTCGAGGGTCGCGGTCGATTTCGAGCGGTCGAGAATACGCATCACGACCTTTTCGCCGTATTCCGTCGGGAAGGTCGACACGCGGAAGTCGATCTGCCGCTTTTCGACTTTCGCCGAGAAGCGCCCGTCCTGGGGCTTCCTCTTCTCGTCAAGCCGCAAGGACGAAAGTATTTTGATGCGCGCGACGACCGACGGGTGCACTTTGAGCGGAAGCTCGAGCGACGTGTGGAGATCGCCGTCCATGCGGAAGCGCACCCGCGTTTTCTCCCGTGTCGGCTCGATATGGATATCGGAAGCGCCGCCCTCGACCGCATACCGGAGTATCGTCGCGACGATCTTCGTCACCGGCGCGTCAGCCTTGATCGCTCCGTTCTCTTCGGTCGGCACCGCTTCCTCGGGCGCCGAGAGCGGGGTTTCGGGCACGCCGCGCTTCCTTCCGACGGGCGCGTCGTCGAGTTCGGAGAGCGCCTGCCCGACTTCTCCGGTGAGGTTACGGTATTCCTGCATCACCTGGTCGAAATCGTTTTGGGAGATGACGAACAGCTTGTACGGCATCCCGATCTTGGTCGAAATGAAATGAAGCGCGTCGAGGGCCTCGATATTGTCGGGGTCGACGACGCCGACTTCGAGCGCTCCGTCGGCAACGCCAAGCGGCGCGAATCCGTAGTGCCTGGCCGATTCTTCGGGAATATAGGCGAGCGCCGACTGGTCAAGCGGCGCTTCCGAAAAGGTGCGCACCGGGAGCTCGTAGTGCTCGCCGAGCGCCTTAAGGACGTCCGAGGTCTGAACGCCGTGCTTTTCAAGCACGCGCTCGATGGGAGTGCCGTCCTTGGATTCTTCGAGTACCGCCGCGCTGTCGCCCGGCTTCAGAAGTCCCTTCTCGACGAGAAGCGGTACGAGATTCATGCGGCTACGGTCCCGTCGTCGTGCGGGAAGCTCCCGGGAACGGGGCGAACGGGTCGGCCCGCCCGGCCGCTTCCGGGGTTACCGGCGTCGTCATGTCGGTGAGCGCGCCGAAACGCGGGTCGGAGAAAATACGCGTATCGAAACTGATGGAGGTGAGTTGCGTGACAAGCGAAGCGAAGCGCTGCTCTGCTTCGTTTCCAGCGACGTTCGTCTCGGAGAGCGGCGCATCCGCGGGAGTACTGAAAAAGAACAGATACCCGCCGCCAAGCACGAGTACGACGATGAATCCTATGATCGCGGCTCCGTTGTTTGGAAGTTTGAGGTTCATATCAGTGGAGGGAATAGAAGCGCAGTCCCAGCTGGTACGTGTACACGCCGGAATCGGCCTGCTTTACGGTCAGGTTCATGATGTCGATAAGCCGGAGGCTCTTCTCGACCCCGGCCATGAAGGTGCGCAGCGCCCCGTACGTTCCGGTCGCGGTTACCGTAAGGTCCACGGGTTCGATCTGGTTCCCCGTGGGCGCGTTCGCGTCTTCGGCCCGGGGCGCGCTCGTCGTGAAGTCCGCGAGCGAAAGGCCCGAGCGCGCCGCGAGCGCGTCGAGATCGAGGATGATCTGGACATTATCCGCGCCGTCGGGAAGGAATGTCTCGAGCCGCTTGAGGTTTTCGGGAGGAATGGAGTTTCTCGCGGCGGCAAGCTCGTTCGCTTTGGCCGAGTATGCCGCGGCGGCGGTAAGCGCGTCGTCGTACCCGGCGATCTGAGCCTGCATCGCGGCAACCGAACCGTTATAGGTCGGGCGGACATACAGGAAAAATATCCCCGTCGCGATGAGGATGAGCGCTATGGGTACGAGCGGGCTTCTGGTCATAGCGAAGTGGTTGTGGCCGCCCTTGGCGTCGTGCTTGCCGTCGAAGTGGCCGCAACGGGGGTTTCCTGAACCGGAGCAGCGAAAGACGCCGCCGAAAACGCGGCGATCGCTCCCGGAAGTATCGTCGCCGTGAGCGCGAAATTAACGGCGCCGTTCTTCTCATTGGTAAAGTTGCCGAAAATGGCGTTCTTCACGTGCGGGCTTCCCGAGAATTCATGCGACTCGGCGGCGAGCGCGTTGAAGTTCGCCGCCTGGCCGTTCGCCTGGAGCATCGCCGTCTGGTCGTCCTTCACGGCGAGGTTGAGAGCCGTGAAGCGGACCCGTTCTATGGTAAGGCTCTCGAAGAGCGAAAAGAAAGAGGAGAGGGTCACGTGCCGGTCAAGAAGGCCTTCGCTTGCGGAGAGGCGGTTCCGGAGCCGAAGGAATTCCTCGACCGTACTCTCGCTCGTGCTTGCCCGGGCACGGGCGAGCTCTTCGGACTTGGCGCTCGCCTGACCCTCAAGATAGCGCCCGTAGGCGAAGACGCCCGCGGACGCCGCAAGCGACAGGCCAAGAAGCACGAGCGAGACGAGGAGAAAAAGCCCCTGGAGGTTGAATCCGGTCGGTCGGCTGCTGCCGGAGCGTACCGGCTGCTTGGGAACGAATGAGGTTGGAATCGTTGGAGGCATCGCTGTCTTGAGTATAGCCTACGCGCTCGCCATCCCTTGCGTTCGTGTGTATAACGGACGGCGCATCAGCGCAGTTCCTCGAGTTTCCTCATCGCCACGCCGACCGCGACCGCGAACTCCGGCCCTATGGCCTCGAGGATAGGCCGCATGAATTGCGGCGCTTCCGTTTTCGCGAACGGGTCGGCCACGCGCACCGGCATCGAGAAGAAGGTGCCCGCGTACGCGCCGAGCTCTTTGGTGACTCCCCCGCCGCCGGTAAGGACGATCGCGGAAACGGATTTCTCGTGCGCGGTTTCATACTGCACCAGGACGCGGCGCGCTTCGGAGAAAATACGGGAGAAGACGAGCTCGATCGACTCGCGCCCGTATTTGGCATCCGTGCTCGGGGTGAAACCGTGCGCTTTCTTAAGCTCCTCCGCTTTCGCTATCGGAAGATCGTGCGCGCTCGCGATGGCCTGGGTGACATCCTGTCCGCCGTTCGTGATGTTGTGCGAGAACGCGACGATGCCGTGCTCGACCACATATGCTTTGGTAGCGGACGCGCCGATGTCGAGCACGAGAATCGGCTTTACGGGCTCGTCGACGACGGAACGTATCGTGCTGAATATCTCTATCTCATAAAACGACGCGGCAAGTTCCGCGCCCTTAACGACCGCTTCAAGCAGTTTGAGCTCATCGTTATGCACGGCGACCAGAAGCACGTCCACCTGCGTCTTGTTCGCGGAACCCGCCGGGTCGTTTTCGGGAACGATGAACCAGTCAAGCTGCACTTCGGAAACCGGCACGGGAATGTATTTGCGGGCTTCGAGCTCGATGACCGTCTTTTGCTCGGCCTGATCCTCGCGCTTGGGGAGCGTGACGAGCGTGAGAAGCGAGCGGGAGAACGGGATCGAGACGCCGCAGTCTTTCGTCGTTACGTTCGCTTCGCGAAGGAGATCCCGGAGCGTCTCCGCGATCTTATCCGCCGGGAGGTTGGTCGCCTGACCGACTTCGAACCCGCCGTACGGGCCAAGCGCGAGTTCGCCATAGGTCTCAAGCACGGCGACGCCGTTATCGGAGCGCAGCTGCACGACCTTGAGCGAAGACGAGCCGATGTCGACGCCAAGCACGCTCGTGCCTTTCTTTCCGCCGAAAAGCGAACTCCAGAAACTCATGGGCTCATTTTAGCATGCGCTATCCTGTGGAACATGCCGGTGTTCGCTTCGCTCCTTGATCTTCTTTTCCCTCCCCGCGTCGACGAACGGGTGGTGCGCGGGGTTTCCGAGGAGCTGTTGGCAGGGCTTGTAAAGCCAGTGCTTGTTCCCGGCACCAAGCCCGTTGTGACGGGACTCCTTCCGTTTGGTAACGAGCGCGTCCGGGCACTCGTGCACGAAGCGAAATATCACGGGAGACGGAGGGCCTTCGGGCTTCTTGGCGAAGTGCTTGGCGAGTATCTTCTTGACCTGGGAAGCGAGGAGAGCTTTGGCAAGGCCGTTCTCGTTCCTATCCCCCTTTCGCGCGAGCGCCTTCGCTCCCGCGGCTACAATCAGGCCGAAGCAATCGCGCTTCGGGCCGCGAAACATGCCGGAATTGAGGTTCGCGCCGATATCCTCGCGCGTACCCGCGATACTGCGCCGCAGACCACCCTTACGGGAGCCGGACGCAGGGAGAATCTTCGCGGGGCTTTCGCGGCAACAAATCCTATCGATCCTTCCTATACCTATATCCTCCTTGACGATGTCGTGACGACGGGAGCAACGCTTGGCTCCGCCGCGGACGCACTTCTTGATGCGGGCGCGAAGCGCGTTCTTCCCGTCGCGCTCGCGCATTGACCGCTAACTACCGATACGTAATTTTATAAACTTCTTATACTTCATACGTACCATGTCGCTATGGCTACGGAAAACGAATGCTGTGCTCAGCTTAAAGCGCAGACCAGGGCCCTGTATGAAAGCACCAAGAAAGTATTTTGTCCGTACTTTAACCAGGATGTCGGTTTCAATTCGGACGGTTTCCATCACTTCCAATACAACACCGCGGGTTCGGAACGTTCGAAAAAAGCCCAGATCAGAAGATACAGGACATTTCCGCTTGCTCCGTACGTGCTCAAGAAAGCCGGAACCGTACAACAGCATCGGAGATATTTTGGGCCGATCGGAAGACCCAAAGGTGACGGCTTCAGGATAGCCAAGGTAATCGAGGACTGGTGTTTCGTCGCACTCATTGCTTCTCGTCCGGGAGTCAACATCGAGCTTAAAGTCGTCGTACGGAAAATCGGAAACGGCGCCCTTAATTTCTACAGCGTGATGCCGTTCAGGGCCCCGGACTATTTGGCAAAAGCCGATCCCGAATAGGCACAACAAAAAAGCCGCGCGAGGCGGCTCCTTTGTTGTGCCTGCTCTTCAGCTTGGGTGTACCATCGCCGAACGGGGCTTGCGCCCACAGGCACCAATAGACTATAACCGCAGGCGTATGAATTTTGCAAGAAGACTCTCCGCACGCGGCGTGCAGTGAAACTAGCTGATAACGATGCGCTACACTATCCGCATGAACATCTCATCTTGGCTTAAGCTCGTCATCGCAATTGCCGTCTCCGAACTCGCGGGCGTTATCGGTTCCCTGTTCACCATCCCCGCGATCCCGACCTGGTATGCAACGCTTGTCCTGCCCGCGTTCGCGCCGCCTTCTTGGATCTTCGCTCCGGTCTGGACCATCCTGTTCGCGCTCATGGGCGTCGCCGCGTTTCTCATATGGAACGAAGGGCTCGCCCGAAGACGCGTACGCACCACGCTTTCTATTTTCGCAGTCCAGCTTGTCCTCAATACGCTGTGGTCCGTCATATTCTTCGGCTTCCATAATCCCGCCGGGGCGCTTATCGAGATCGTCCTCCTCTGGCTCGCGATCCTCGCGACCGTCGCCGCGTTCTGCAAAGTTTCGAAGGGTGCCGCGTATCTTCTCCTCCCGTATGTGCTGTGGGTAAGTTTCGCCGCATACCTCAACTACGCGATCTGGATGCTCAACTGAGCGGCGTGCGGTATAAAGAACGGGATGAAATCCAGGAAGCGGGATAAGAAACACCCTTCGGACGGTCTCGCAGTCCGGCGCTCAAGCGCGGGCCTCGGGCTCTTCGCCCTTCGCCCGTTCAAAAAAGGAGAGCGCATCATCGAATACGTCGGCCGCACCCTTTCGGAAGCGGAAACCTATACGAGCCGGAGCAAATATCTCTTCGAGGTGAACAAACGCAAGACGATAGACGGAAAGCCGCGCGTCAATACGGCCGGATACATAAACCACTCCTGCCGCCCGAACTGCGAGCCGCATACGGTCCGCGGGCATGTGTTCATCGAATCGATACGCGCGATACGCGAAGGCGAGGAACTCACGTACGACTATGGAAAAGAATACTGGGACGAGCACATCAAGCCGCACGGCTGCCGGTGCGAAAAGTGCGACCCTACGGGCTTACGACCTCGATCTTCCCGTTAAGAAGCTTGCGGACTTTCCGGCGCTCGTCGACGATCGGCCACCAATCGTAGAGGAGTATTTCGACGGGCCGCCAGAGCGCGACCCAGCCGATGATGAGAAACCCTTCGGAGAAGGTCTGCTGGAACGGTCCCAGATTGAAGTCGCCCGAAAGGACCGAGAGGCTTTCGAATACCGCGAGCACGACGAGCGCAAGGAGGAGCGTCACCCTTCCGGTGCGGAAATTCTTCTTGAGCTTCACCCGGAGCGACTCGTCGTGCGCGATGAGCTGGCGCTTCATGTCGTCGACGATCTCCTGCGGAGCGCGCGGACCGAGCACGTCCGGCGGGATGACGAGCGAGAGGCCGCCGAACTCGCGGTCGCGCTCTTCCATCATCTCGAACACATATTCGAGCCAGTCGGCGGAGAGCCTTCGGTTCGGTATCGCTTCCGGATCAAGCGGGTCGAATACGGCGTCAAGCGACGCTATCTTGAGGCGTATCTTCTTCATGCGGGCTTGAAGTCCTCCTTATAAATCACGACGAGGGTATGGAGGAGGCTCACGACGATCGGCCCCTCGAGTATCCCGACGGGACCGAGGAGCGCGATGCCGCCAAGTACCGCGAAGAGCACGGCAAGCGGCGGAAGGGCGAGCCGGTTCCCGACGATGAGGGGATTGAGGAAATTATCCACCGTCCCGACGACCACGACCGCCCAGGCCGCAAGGCCGATGGCCGACACCGTCTCCCCCACCGCGAAGAGATAGAGAATGGCCGGTACGGATATCGTCGCCGTGCCGATCGTCGGTATCATCGAAGCGAAGGCCGCCACGAATCCCCACAACAGCGCGTTTGGCACCCCGAACAGCCACAGCCCGACGCCCGCGAGGATTCCCTGCACGAGGCCGATGATGATATAGCCCCGCATTACGCCGTCGATCGATGCGGCAAGCTGGTCGAATATCTTGCGGCTTTGGACTTCCGTAAGCGGGGAGAGCACGGAGAGATATTCGATAAAGGCCCTGCCGTCCTTGAGGAAGAAGAAAAGCGAAAGGAGCGCAAGGAGGAGCGAGAATAGGAGGCCCAGGGTCGATGCCGATATGCTCACCGCGTGTCCCAGAAGAAATGACGCGATCTCGCCGACATAATCCCCGATGTTAAGGCCCTTGAGCGCCGGGATGAGCGAATCGAGCCAGGCCGGGGAACCGCCGTGGACGAGGGCGGTGAAAAGGCCTTCGGCCTGCGCAAATATCATCGTGCCGAGAAACACGAGCGGGACGCCGAGGATCAGGGCAAACGCGAGGACGGTAAGGAGCGAGGAGAGCCAGCGGATGCCGCGGGTCACGCGCCTGTCGAACCAGCGGAATACCGGCGAGAGCGCGACCGCAAGCGCCGCGGAGACCGTGATCACGCCCGCGTACGGCCAGAAGATCGCGAGGCACAGGAGCGCCACGAGCCCGAGCAATGTATAGAAGAAGTGTTCTCCCTGTTCGCGGGCTTTCATATGCTTACGGTACCACGGGACTGGGACGCTTAGGGGAACACGAATTGTATAAATATATTGATCGCTAGAATCTTGTCAGGATTTCATACCCGAGGGAAAGTACGACGATGACCATGATGCCAAGCACAATACGATCTGAGACTTTTGGGGGGATGTGGTAGAGCGCGCGCTTTCCAAGCCATATCGCCAGAATAACGATGGGAAGCAGATATACGAGCGGCTCGATTGTCGGCAACGTGAGCTGGCCCGTATACAACCGGATAGCGGTTGCTACAAAGAAATTCGCTGCGCCGACAAGCGATGTCGTGCCATGGACTTCGGCGATGTTCAGATTCTGCGCATACAAGTATTGATTGCGCAGGTCGCTGCCCGCCAGCCCTGTTCCTTGCAGGAAACCCGAAAACGCTCCAACGGAATGATTTAGGATCGGGGACGGCTTTCCGCGCTTGGGACTGATCCGCAGCTTCTTAAGGAGAAAGTATAGCGAGAAAAAGAAAATGATAACCAACAACCACGCTTCGGGAACGGCGACGAGCGCAAGCGCACCGATGGCAGCGGCGATGACCGACGGAAGAAGCAGGACGCGAACCTCCGACCATTGAATACTGGCGCGGAAGATAAACGCGCGGACGACGCCGTTTATGACGAAAAATGCCGAAGCAATCCCGATAGCCTGATGCGGGTCGGTGAAAAGCGCGAGAAGAGGAGTTACGACCGCGGAGCCCGATATGGGCACCACGATATTGACGAACGTAGTAACGCCCAGCACTCCGTAAACGAGAAGGTGTTCGGTCGAAAACATCCGGAAACTCTAGCACGGCACGCTCTCGGGCGGTTCCGCTGCTTGACTGCGTCGGAGCTTATTGAGACCTGTTTTGAAGCAGCGCAGATTAAATCGACGATATACCGAGCGTTAAAGCTCTACTGATTGAGACAGGCGCTATTACGCGCACTCAAACATATCCTCCCGACTGGAGCTTGAAGAACTGCGCGTATGCTCCGTTTTCCCTTTTGACGAGCTCGGCATGGGTTCCCTCCTCGATTATGCGCCCGCCGTCAAAGACGAGTATCCGATCGGCGTCTTGGATGGTCGAGAGGCGGTGGGCCACCATGATGGACGTGCGCCCGTGGGTGAGCGCCTGCAGCGCGTCCTGTATGGCCCGTTCGCTCGCGGAGTCCAGGGAGCTCGTAGCCTCGTCGAGTATGAGTATGGGCCGGTCAGAGAGAATGGCGCGCGCGATAGCGACGCGCTGACGCTCTCCGCCCGATAACTTGATGCCCCGTTCGCCGACCAGGGTCTCGTACTGCTCGGGGAGCTGCATGATGAACTCGTCGATATGGGCTTTTGTAGCGGCACTCCTGACGTCGTCGAGCGTCGCGTTCGGGGTCGCGTACGCGATATTATCCTTGAGGCTCCGGTGGAAGAGGACGGGATCCTGGGGAACAAGCGCGATCGCGTTACGAAGCGAGCTTTGCGCGATCTCCTTGAGATTCTGTCCGTCTATGTGAATATCGCCGCCCTGCACGTCATAGAGGCGCTGGAGGAGCCGCACGAAGGTCGTCTTGCCGCTTCCGGAGTGCCCCACAAGCGCGACGCGCTCGCCAGCCCGTATCGAAAGGGAAAAATGCTCGAAGATAGGAGTCTTTTTCCCGGGATAGGTAAAGCTGACGTCGTTCCACGCTATCGCGCCGCCGGCTACGTTAAGCGCGGGAGCGTTCGGGGCATCCCGCACATGCGGGACTTCCTGCATGAGTTCGACGACCGCGTGCAGGTCGTACGACGACGTGAGGAGGTTTTTGATATTCTCGCCGACCTCCCGCACGTATGACTGCATGATGTTATAGGCGAACGCAAGATAGGCCATGTCTTCGATACTTGCCTGGCCATGGAGGAAATACCACGTGCCTCCCCCAAGAAGGAGCGCGAGCATTCCTCCGAGCATGGCCTGCTGAAGGAAGCCGGTGGCGTTCCCGCGGTAGTAGGCGCTCAGGTTTCTCGCGCGCAACAGTTCCGTGACGGAAAAAAACCTGCCGATCTCCTTCCGTTCCTGGGCGTACGCCTTCGTCGTCGCGATGCTGGCAATACTGTCCGCCAGATGAGCGCCGAATACGTCTTCCGTGCTCGCATAGAGCCCCTGGGCTGGCCCCGCGAACCGCAAGACCATCACCACGCTTACGACGATCACGATAACCAGATACGCGGCGAGCGCGATGGCAAGGGTCGGAAACCGGAAATACAAAAGGACGGCGCTGCTCGTGAGGATGACCGCGGTCGGAAGGAGGCGGAGTATGAGTTGATCCTCGAACGTCTCGATCCGATCCCTCCCGCGCTTGACCTTCGTGATAATGCTTCCGGCGAACGTGTTCACGAAGAAGCGCTCCGATAAGTACTGCACGTGCACGAATATGTCGTTGACGAGTTCGGTGAAGATGCGCGTCTCAAACGAGTTATAGACGAAGGACGCCACGTTCCGGAGGATGACGTACGAAAAATAGGTGCCGAGGAACAGTCCCAAGTACCACAGTATCGGAGCGGGGTCGTGGTCGTAGACGCGGATCGATTCGAGGAACGACGAAAGCGCGTCGGGGAGCTTCGCTTCGAGAAAGGTCGCGGTAACGAAGAGGAACAGGATGAGCGCCAGCTTCTTCGGCTGCCGCTTCCAATAGCCGGCCACGAAGCGGAACACCGTGACGGTCGACGGTGATTCTTCTTTCTTTTGACGTGGAGCGTTGCTCATAAATTAAGTGGCCACGCTCATGCGGTGCGGCCCGGATTGTGACCAGAGTACCACGCTTAAAAAGCGTGGAAATACCCCTGGTTTTTACGCGCGCGGCTTACGCCACGTACCCCGCTAGGACAGGTACGAGCCAAGGAGTAGATGACGCGCCGCCGGAACGATTTTCGCGCCTGGTGCCAGCAGGCCTACGTATTCGCGAAGAACTCGACCGCGACGAACGTTACCCAAAAAGCCACAAGGACGCACGCTTCCCGCCGGGTAAGAGAGCGCCCCGAGCGCATGAAATAGAACAGCGTGAATGCCGCGGCCACCATGAACGCGCCGGTTATATAGATGATCTTCTGCGGGAACGCGAACGGGCTTGCAAGCGCGAGAATGCCGACCACGATCGTGGCGTCGGCGAGCACCGTCCCGAGCAGATCGCCGATCGCGAGCGGGTCGTCCTTCTTCCTGACCGCGCGCAACGAGAAGAACAGTTCGGGCATGGTCGTCCCGAGGCCCACGATAAGCATGCCGACAAGTATCGGGCTTATTCCCAGGCCGCCGGCAAGGGCCGCGGCCGACGTGACGGCGAAGTGCGCGCCGATAAGCAGCACCGCCATGCCAAGAAGCAGCATCCCGAGACTCGCGTAGCGGCCGGTATCGCTAGCCGCCGGCGCGGCCTTGTCCATTCCTTCCCGCAAGACGAGGTAATAGAACGCCGCACCGGCGACGATGAGGGCGGCTCCCTCGAGCCGCGAGAAATATCCGTCAAGGCCGAGGATGAGCGGAAACAGCAGGAGAAACGGATATGCGGCCTGGTTTTTCAGGATCTTGCTCTCGACCTTAAGGCTTCTCCCCGCGCAAAAGATGAGGATCGCGAAGATGAGCGTGAGGTCGGCGATATTCGAGCCGAACAGGACGCCGAGGCCGAACGACGGTATCCCGCTTATGGCCGCGTTTATGGAAACGAACGTCTCCGGAAGTATCGAGATGACGGCGACAACGAGGAAGCCGACGGTGTACCTCGAGAGACGGAAGCTCTCCGCAAGCCTTCCGGCGTACGCGGTCGCCATGGTCGAGCCCTTCCCGAGCAGATAGAGGGCGACGATGAGAATGAAGGCGTTATTGAGCATGGGAGCATTCTAGCGTGTTTGAGGAGGGGGTGGGACTTTGAGTTGGACGGTGAAAACCTCCTTAAGTACCGATTATTTACTCTCGAATTCGGGATTGGGCGAAACGATGGCGGACAGACGACTATTCCCCTTAAATTCGAGCCTGAAACGCAACAACTGACTTCTTGAAAAGCACATACCCGGCCGGGTATGTGCTTTTTTGTGTTCGCAGGAAACCCCGCGCATATCCCTCATCCCCGCAAGCGCGGGGATGAATGCGGAGCGGTCACGCGCAAGCGCCGCAAAAGGAAACCCCGGGCGCAGCGAAGCGGAGCCCGGGGAGGAGGTCATTTGGGGTCAGTGGTGCACTTCGGGGTCTAATTCAAGATTCGTAGTTGCGTGCTCTTGCCCTGTGTTGCATAATGCATCCTCCCCGAATTAATAGTTCAAGGAGGATTACGCAACTCCTCCGGCCTGGCATTGGTCTTCATTCAAGATGGTGATATCATGACTTCATGAGACATCCTGAAGAAATTTTCCCTGCCGGAGCAGGTCGTCATGGCGCGGTTACGGCTTCTGAAAAGACTCCCCATCGCCCCTCCTTTGGTGAGGGATTAGATGTCGTGCCAGGATTGCTTGAGATGCTGCATAGTCACGCAATCGTATCTGAGTCCGAGATACAAAAGCTTGCGGATCGAATTGCCGATTTGGACACAGACGCGCAGTTCCTGCTTGCGCATAAATTCTATCCGGTCTCGGGAGGTTTCTTCAGTCGTGCCAATGGCGCGGCTTTCCAAAAAGCCGTTGAACATACCCTTTTCTCTCAGGAACTCGCAAAGCTCGGTGAGCTTGCGGTAGTCGAACATGCCATCGTTCTCGAGTTTGAGTCACCAAAGCATAACGGCGTATTGCCGTCCGAATCCCTTGCGCGTATAGCCGCGCTTCCTGTCCCCGAGCAGGAGAAAATTGCCCATAAAATATTCGATGCGTACATAGGAACCGGGCAAGGCGCCAAAGCCGACCTCCGTAACGGCGGTCGCCGTTATCACGTTATCCTTTCAGCGCGATCGACAGCTTTTGGAGCGAAACTCCTCGAACTCGAAAATGCCCGGCTCGCCGCGCACGGGCTTCCTTCCATTACGGTTCCAAACTCCGTACCTGTTCGTTGAAGCGAGGCTTCCTCGTCCCGGTCTCTCTAGGAGAGATGGGACTGGAAGCTCAAACGCACGACAGGGTGGCTTGAATCCTAGCCTGAAACGCAACAGCGGCCAAACACGCGGCAGGGCGTCTTCCAGCCGAGACATTTCCTCGGCCGATGATTGATGAGCCGCACGGCCCGGTCAACGTCCCGCTGGAGCTTCTCGCCGATCGGCGTTCCTTTCGGAAAGAACCGCCGCAGGAGGCCGTTCGAGTTCTCGCTCGTGCCCCGTTCCCACGGATGATGCGCGTTCGCGAAGTACACGGTTGCGCCGGTATCGCGCTCAATCATGCGCCAGAGAGCGAACTCGCTGCCGCGGTCATACGTGATGGTTCGAACGGGAAGTCCCTTGAACGAGGCTCCCGCAGCGGCATGGATCGTATCGGCAGTCCCGTTTGCCGTGATCGTGGCCAGGATGAACCGGCTCTTCCGGTCGACATGCACGAGCAGACGGGCGCGATCCCGTCCGGCGACCGTATCTCCTTCCCAGTCGCCGATGCGGGAGCGGTCGTTCGCCGCCTTCGGTCGCTCTGCGATACTGCGTACGGATTTCGTCCATCCTTGGACCGCGCCCGTATTCTTCCCGTACCGGCGGCGCACCTTGCCGCGCTGGGGCAGGAGTACCGCGAGATCTTTTCGGGAACGTTCAATCCAATCGTATATGGCGTCGTCCGAGACGAACCGCACCTCTTCTGATACCTGTTCGGGAGAGTGTCCCTTCTTCAGGAGTCGAACGATTTCTCGTTCGAGTGAATGGTCGTTCTCGATCTTCCGCGCTCGTTGTTTTGATTCTCTCCGCAGCCGTGCGGCTTCCTTGTCTGCGGCGACCGCCTTGTATTCGGTACCGCCGCGCCGCAGTTCCCGCGAGATGGTCGAGCGGTGGACGCCAAGAAGACGGGCGCATTCGGCCCGGCTCTTTCCTGTCCGGAGAAACGCAGCAAGCGCGACCCGCTCGCCGCGCGAAAGGTGGTGATGGCTCATCCACCGAGCCTACGTCAGGTGTTGCGTTTCAGGAGCGGATTCAAGCCCGGGTATTGACATATGTTATGTACACTGTTACACTTTAGGCGCTGTGTTCCCTGAAAATCTAACAGAGGAGTTGAGCAGTTGTTCAGATTGCTATTTGTCCGTCGGCACCGGATATACGTCCATGCCGACCATGCGTCCTCTCTCGGAGGCCGTATAAACGCCCTTGCGGGCGTACGGTTGTCACAAAGGTCGTGGCTACTCGTGGAAGAATTATCCGCGGGCATTTTTAAGGTTGTCGATGACAATCTTAGAGATAAAGACGCGGGAGCTCTCGGCTTCCAGAGTTGGGATTCTGAAGTTCAGAACCTCGAAGACCCAGACCGCGAAAGCGACGGCTACCAATGTTTTGGAATAGCGTCGAAACTTCAATGGAAGGACGTGCATATGACTCCCTATGAGTTTCATGCCCCTTCCGTCGGACGCCTGACTGAAGCGTTGAGCCATGTGTCGATGTGCGCATGGTGTATGGACGACCTATAAGTCCTGCAGGTTATAAACGTGAGGAGAGTAAGTCTCTCCTCACGCCTGCAACAGGTAGGACCACCTGATCAAGCAATATACAAAACTCAATACGGGAACACAGTACATGGGCCGGAACTTCTACAGTTCCGGCCCGTCCTTTTTATATTGAACAAGTAAGAGAAAGTACCGGATGTTTTTAGACACCAGCTAGACCCGAGGTTCCTGGTGCTAGCTGTTAGATGCGGAGGCGGTGTCCCGAAATTCGAACCAAAAACACGGCTTACCTTCGGGAAACTTGATAAAAGTATACAGGAATTGAGGGCTATATATAAAGCTCATCCGGAGTGGTTTGAGGTGCCACAGCCTAAATCGTCTAAAAGAAAGAGTGCGATCGATTATTCAATAGAATAAATCCGAATTCTCCAGTTACTTAAACAGACTTTTGATTCTATCCAACAGTGAGGAGGTAGAGGAATAGTTACGCACTACTTGAGGACATGAAGCAGATTTACCAGTCGAGATCTCATAGAGACCAGAATCTTGAGAATCAGGATTCTGCTGACAGAATTCAAGCGCTGATTGTATACTCCTTGCTTGATTTATCCTTTCCGAGATACTTTGGGTCTCGGCCAAATTCGTTTGTTTAACTGTAAAAAACAAACCGATAGCTGCCAGAAAAATAGATATACTTGCGACCCATAACGCTTGGGTGCTGCTCTTTTCAGCATGTCGCAAGCCCTTGTAGTTTATTGCCGCTGTGATCCCTTTTTCATTTAAAGCGTAGTAATAAATATTCGGTGATACGGAATCATCGTTCCGTAAATGTTCAAAGAATTTCCTATCTCCATCTGAAGTAGTTAGGAAAATATTCCTAACCCAATGTTCTTGTTCTGCATTCAGTGAGAACTTTGATCTCATTTCCTCCCATGAGAATCCAGACTCTTGCTTATCGTGTGCCCAGAGAAGAATATTTGTATATAAATCTTCTTTTGAATCGGTTTGGGTACGAAGCTGTTGGAGTAATTTTCTTACCCAGATATGGAGATCTCCTTGTTTCATTATCATTTTCCAGATTTTCTCCGGTTATCGTCTTTACATAGCATCTGGCAATTTTCGGCTTTTGTTTTTCCTCCCTGGTGCCACGGTGTAATGTGGTCGGCTTCCATTTCCTCGATCTCAAACTTCTTCCCGCATTTCACACAGATACCTTTCTGGCGCTCATACGCCTCCCGCTTCATATTGTCGTTAAACGCACGGATTGAAAGGTGATGTTCCTCGCCCGTAAGGACATAAGGGTAAATACCGGATTTCTTCGTTACATCTTCGTCTTGCATCAATCGTGCGATTTCCTCTTCTAGTTTTGTGTCGTCGAGTTTTTTGTCTTTGTATTCGTTATATAGTTCCCCCCAATTTACGCTCGCCATTTCTTTGCGGTAGTTTGGGAAGGTCCTGCGTACCCACTCAATAACACTTTGGAAGTACTTCCATAATTCTTCCGCATTCTCATCGTGCTGGTGTTTTGCCATGTAGCCCGCCACATCCCCGTTATTTATCCATGAGATCGCAGTTTCCAAGTATTCTTGCCGAATTGGAGAGCCCTTGAGCAGCGCACCGCCATCGTTTGCGAGGAGGTATGCCGCACAGTTTGATTTACTGAATTTGAGCTTGGCATCAGAAAGCCACGGACCGGTATAGACAGCATTGCGTAACTCCTGATCGGTTAGACGCTCACCGCCAATATTGATGATCTTGAACCAATCGAGCTTTTCCTTATCGTTTCCTTCGCAGAAATAAATCATCAGTTCATAGTTCAGAATCTGCTCCTGCTCTTCTTTGGTAAGGTTGTGGAACATAGCCAGACGACCGTTGAAATCAACAGAGAAGTCACCGTTTACATACTGACCGAGACTGATTGTTCTCTGCTGCCCGTCCAATACTTCAAAATTTCCTTCGTCGGTCTTTACCCAATACATCACGTTAAGTGGAAACCCTTTTCTGACAGTATCAATAACGGCATCGCGTTGTTTGTCTTTATATACGAATTCTCGCTGATACTTTGGGCGCACATCGAGCTTACCGTCATAGGCCACAACACCCTCCTCAGCGCTGTCTTTATATTCTGCCACCACTTCACGGACCGAAACCTTATTTAGCTCGATTTTCATAATTATTTTCAAATTTGCTTGTTCTTTATTAAAATTCGAGAAAATACGGCCTTGCCATTGATATTACAAGTGTGGGAGTGCCTTCGTCTGACATCTTCGTTCGTTTGCTGAGAGTCAAACAAGGTGTATCGGTTTAGCAGATCAATAATCTCAAATTGGTCAGGATTATATTTATCTAAAAAGGTAATCGGAACTCCCATTTCGCCGCCATAGTCCATTGGTATTTCTACCACCCTAGAAACCTCGATCGCGTCGTAATTATCGTACTTTGAATATGCTTCGGGTTTGTATTTTTTGTACATTGTGAAATCTATGTGACGCTTCGTTGTGTCAAGATTTGTAAACCACACAATGCTGCCCATACTAAAATATTTCACACCGTTTTCTATTTTGATTCTTGATTCGGTTTGTATATCATAGTCATCCGGCACCTGGAACCATTTCGTTCCTCCATTGTCATAGCCTAGCCACATCCTATTCTCCTTTATAAGCTTGAAGACATTTTTATATTTAATAGCGTTCTGATTTCCTAATATCAGAAACTTTTTCTGGTATTGAACAAGTTGATCAATATACTCGCCGAAAAGCGAGAAGGGCGGGTTTGTCACCACAATATCAGCTTGCTTGAGCAGTTCTACGCTCTCCGGACTCCGAAAATCTCCTTCGCCGTCTAATGGAGTCCATTCGTTATTTTTATTAGCTTTAAGCTGCTCCGCAATATCACGCAAGTCAAAAGAACCGTCACCATTTATGTCATCAACTTCGTTAATAACGAATTTGTTGGCAGTCACTTTTGGGCGGCCTTTAGTTGCGGACACTACCTCACCATCGGTAAAGAGTCCTAATTGGGTGTTGGCAATAGGCGATCGCTTGTAGCTCGTGGCAATAAGCTGCTTTAATCCGAGAGCATTGAAATTACCAGCGAAATACTTGAAGAAGTTGCTTTCGTACGGATCGTCACAATTCAGAAAAATCACCTTGCCACGAAATTGGTCCTTGTAGTGTTTCAGCTCTTTTTCAATATCAACGAGTTGGGTATAAAACTCGTCCTTTTTGGCAGTTTTGGCCTGATGAAGACCTGAATTTGCCGTTTTGGTTGCCATGTCATTATCTTAGTCCAAATACCCTTATTCTGCTTGGGTTCGAATTTGGACATCTGGCGGAGACGGAGGGATTCGAACCCTCGAGGGACGTTAATCCCTGCCTCGTTAGCAGTGAGGTACTTTCGACCACTCAGCCACGTCTCCTTTGAGGAGAACCTTAGCATATTCCCCTATAAGGCAGAAGACAGCGCCCTCATTGAAATACCATCTGCCCGGCCTATAGTGTCCTCATGATCGCCCACGACTGGAATCTCTCTCCCAAGGACGCGATAACGCTCCAGAAGAAGCTCCGCGAGGAAGTGCGGCTTATACCCTTAACGAAAGAAGTGAAGCTCATCGGCGGCTGCGACGTATCGATGAACCGCTTCGCCAAGGAAGGCTTTGCCGGGTTTGTGGTGCTCGAATACCCGAGCCTAAGGCTGGTCGCGCACAGCGTAGTGAAGGACACGATTCCCTTCCCCTATATTCCGGGCCTTCTTTCCTTCCGTGAGATTCCGATGCTCCTTAAGGCATGGGAGAAACTGGATACGAAGCCCGACGTGATACTCGTTGACGGCGTCGGCATCGCGCACCCAAGAAGGCTCGGCATCGCGACACACCTCGGCCTTGCGCTCAACCTCCCCACGGTCGGCTGCGCCAAAAGCGTCCTCACGGGCGTATATGAGGAGCCCGGCACCGAAGCAGGCTCGGTCTCATACCTTCACGACCGGACTGACCCGGCCGAGATCATCGGCGCGGCGCTTCGCACCAAGCGGGCGGTGAAGCCGATGTTCATCTCCCCCGGCCACCTCATCACGCTCGAGGAATCGCTCGACCTCGTACGGAACTGCGTCCGAAAGCACCGCCTCCCGGAACCGACGCGGCTTGCGCACGAGGCGGTGAACGAATACCGCGTGGAGGACGGAGGGCCTCACCAAACCTTCAGGAAGACAGCGTAGTATGCTGGTGCGATGGCGGAACATAAGCTAAGCGGAGCGCTCGTGGATCGGGGGCTCAGGATCCGTCTCGGATTGTTCCTTCTCATCTCCCTTATCATCCTCGCGTTCATCGGCAAGGACGTATGGCAGGGCGATATCGGCCTTCCCCTTGCGGGGCTCGGCCTTCTGCTTGGAACCGGCATCGGCGTTCTCCTCGGCCGCCTTCTCACGATCCGCTGGCACGAGACCAGGGAGCGCGTCGTATCGGAACTCGATGTCGTGGGCGGCATCGGCATCGCGCTCTATATCGCGGCCGAGCTCTCTCGCAACTGGATCTTCGGCCATTTCATTCACGGGCCCGCGCTCGGAGCGTTCACCCTCGCCCTTCTTGCGGGCGCGCTCTTCGGCCGGTTTCTCGGCATGCGTATGTCGATCGTGCGGGTGCTTCGGGGACAGGGTGTAGTAGACTGAGGGGAGGATTTATAAGCAGTTATCCAGCTATCTCATGACCACCAACCAGACCCTAGGACTCGTTATCGCGGCGATTATTATCATCGGCGGCGCATGGTACCTCTTCGCTCCGAAGAGCACACAGGCTCCCGCGCCAGCTCAGGAAACGGTACAGGACACGAGCGGGGAACAAGGACAGCCGACGACCGTCACGACCACCACCTCGACGACCACGACGAACGTCACCGCCCCGACCACGCCGGTCACCGTCACCTATACCGACAGCGGCTTCTCCCCGAAGACCGTGACGGTGGGCGCCGGGACGAAAGTCACCTGGGTCAACAACAGCTCCCACACGATGTGGATCGGCTCCGACGAGCACCCGTCGCATACCGACTATGACAATACGAGCCGCACGAGCCATTGTGTGAACAACGCGCCGTCCTCAAGCTCGGTATTCGACGAATGCACCGCGATCGGCAAGGGAGGAAGCTGGAGCTTCACCTTCGGCAAGACCGGCACCTGGGGATACCACAACCACACGGGCGCGAACGATACCGGCTCGGTCACCGTCGTCCCGGCGGTATCCGCGACCACAGTCCAGGTACAAGTGCAGGCGCAATAGAACGGCATGGATCGCGAGCGGGCAGCACACCTCATACTGCGCCTCGGCGTCGCGTTCTCCTTCCTGTATCCGCCGTTCGCGGCCATAGGCGATCCGTTCTCATGGATCGGCTATTTTCCGCAGTTCGTCCAGGCCCTTCCGGTCGACACGACCCTGCTGCTTCACGCCTTCGGCGCGGCCGAAGTCGTTATCGCCCTCTGGCTTATCTCCGGCTGGAAAGTGCGGTACCCCGCGATTCTCGCGGCGCTCATGCTGCTTGCGATCGTTGCATTCAACCTCAACCAGTTCGAAGTGCTCTTCCGCGATCTCTCCATTGCCGCCGCGGCGCTCGCGATCGCGCTGTGGCCGAGCACAGAGAATAGGGTCGATGGAAACTGACGGTTGCGTGTCCGCAGCCTGGCGAAGTACTATCGTAGCAACAAGCCATGAGACAAGCGTTGGCGCTGCTGCAACTTAACATCGAGCTCGACAAGCATCTCGATCTCGTTAAACCGTTTCTCGCAAGCCACCCGTTCGACGTGCTCTGTATTCAGGAACTTCTCGAATCGAACGTTCCGTTCTTGGAAGAGATCTGCGAGGGACCGTGTTTTTTCGTTCCGACAACGCGCCGAGTAACGGATGGCAGGCCGGATATCGAAGGCAACGGCATTTTCTCGAAATATCCCGTGCGAAACCGGACGGTCGTGCACTACGGAGGATGCAAAGAGGTACCGAAAAGCGTGTTCGATATCGCAAATGCGCAAAGGAAATACGAGACCCAAAGCTACGCGCTTTCCTACTGCGACATCGAGAAGAACGACATTTCGTTTCGCATCGGCACGACCCACTTTACCTGGAGCCCGGACGGGCGACCGGACGAATTCCAGCGCCGGGACCTTCCGGTGCTTCTGAGCTCCCTTCAGCGCGCCGGGGACATGGTGCTCTGCGGCGATCTGAATGCGCCGCGCGGCGGGGAAATATTCGCGGGAATCGCCGCCCATTTCACCGACAACATCCCGCAACAATACACAACGAGCATAGACGGCACCCTGCACCGCGCAGGGCCCCTCGAGCTGATGGTTGACTGTATCTTCAGTACCGACGCATACCGTGTTTCTGACGTGGAAAGGATATGCGGCCTGAGCGACCACTGCGCGTTTACCGCCCTTATAGAAAAAACCGGCTAACGAACCGCCCCGGCGACTGCCTTCATCACCCGCTTATCAAGAATATCGGGAATGATGCGGGAAGCGGTCGGGCGCGGCACGAGCGCCGCAAGCGCTTTCGCGGCACGAAGCTTCGTCGCGTCGGTGATCCTGCGCACGCCTTTATCAAGCGCGCCCCGGAAAATCCCGGGGAAAACAAGCGCGTTGTTTATCTGGTTCTCGAAATCGGAGCGGCCCGTCGCGACGACCGCGGCTCCGGCCGCCCTGGCCTCCTCCGGCATGATCTCGGGGTCGGGATTCGCAAGCGCGAAGACGATCGCTTTGGGCGCCATGCTCCGGACATGCTCCGCACGAAGCGCCCCCTTCCCCGATACGCCGATGAAGGCATCCGCGCCGGAAAGCGCGGCGGCAAGATCGCCCGAGATCTTTCGCGGATTCGTAAGCGCGGCGAGCTCCGCCTTGTGCGGCGTAAGGCCCCCGCGTCCGGCGTAGATCGTTCCCGCGCGGTCGAGTACGATGACATCGCGAATCCCCGCCAGAAGAAGCAGTCTCGCTACCCCGGTCCCGGCTGCCCCTGCCCCGCTTATAACAACCTGTAACTTCTTAAAATCCTTCTTTACGACCTTCGCCGCGTTTATGAGGCCCGCAAGCACGACGATCGCGGTCCCGTGCTGGTCGTCGTGCATGACCGGGATATCGAGCGCTTCGACCAGCCGCTTCTCGATATCGAAGCACTGGGGCGCCGCGATATCCTCGAGATTGATGCCGCCGAAGCCCGGCGCGACCCTAAGCACGGTGCGCACGATCTCGTCCGGATCCTGCGTATCAAGGACGATCGGCCAGGCGTCGACGCCGCCGAGCTCCCTGAATATGAGCGCCTTCCCTTCCATCACCGGAAGCGCGCCATAGGGGCCGATGTTGCCGAGCCCGAGCACGGCCGAGCCGTCCGAGATGACCGCGACCGAGTTCTTCTTCACGCTCATTTTCCGGGCGTCGGAAGGCTTTCGGGCAAGATGCATTGAAGCCGCGCCGACTCCCGGCGTATACCAGAGTGAGAAATCCTGTTTCGCGCTCATGCGCACTTTCCCCCTCGTTTCTATCCGGGCACCCTGCTTCGCGTACGCCTTCAATATCTTTTCGCTTTTCGATTTCATCAGACGGCCAGTATACCGCACGGCAAACCGCGCCGCCCTCCCGGGCCGCGCGTTCGCGCTCTCTCTCTGTTATCGGCCAAGGAATGCTTTGACCTGTGCGGCAAGCGCATCGACTTCGGCTTGTACCGCAGCGATGGCGGCGGCGCTGAGGGTATTTGCCGAGGACGTATCGTTTCGGGGATTAAGCTTCGGTCTTGTCGAAGAGGCGGCCGATCCCTCGCATTCCCGAAACTCGCAGTTCGGGCCGGTGCGCGAGACATATCTTCCGTCAGGGCAGAGCTTCACCTCCTGGGTGCATACGACGGGATTCGAACCCGGTCTCGGACGACTCGGTTCGGTTGTCGATGCGGGACGCTGGGGCATGGCGGGGACGCGCGGCGTACTGGTCGCGCGAGGAGTGCTCGTCGCCGTCGGCTCCGGCTTCGGTTCGACACGGTTGCACCAATCGGCGAGCCGTGCGCGGGTCGCGGGACCGACCGCGCCGTATCCGGTCGTCATGGCGGATCCTGAAGAGACGACGCCGTTTTGTGCTTGGAATCTCTGCACCGCGCCCTCAGTCAGAGTATCAAACCTCCCTGTCACCGTTCCGGAAAAGAAGCCCGAAGCCGCGAGCGCCTGTTGAAGTTTCGAGACTTCGCCTCCCGCCGTCCCGTCGGTATCACCGAGCCGAAGACTGTTCTTGAGCATAATGCAGTACGGAGGAAACGGCCTGCCGGGGAATGCGGGCGTGCTCGATGCCGCGCCACGCATGGCGGAGAGCTGCGCCTGAAGCGTCTGCACCTGCGAAAGGAGCGACGCTATCTGCGCCTGCAGATCGCTTGCGGATTGCGCGGAAACGCTGACAGGCACGATGAGCACCGCGGCCACGAGGCCTCCGAGCGCGAGTTTCTTGAGGGATGGCATGGAATGGAATGGGATAAGCGGGTAATACGCCTTGATAATACGACGCTTGGGGCCTAAATCAAGAGAGGGTGTGGGGAACGGCCCGCTAGAGCGAAAACGTATCGTCGCTCGTATCCGAAGCGAGCGTCGCCGAATCCTTGCCGTCGCTCGTCTTCGGGGCGAGGATCCTGACGCTTGCCCAGTACTTTCCCGGGGAAAGATCGTAGCCGGAAGTGCGGATGAGCGGACCGCCGACCGAGCCTTTCCCGTCCTTTACGCGCTTGCAGGAATCATCGCCGGGAAACGAGAAATACCGCTGGGTGCTCTGCTGGATGAGCTCGGTACAAACAGTGCTCCCTTTCAAAACACCGTCCGCGGTCCAGCGGATGGTGAGTTTTTTGCCCGAGCCTGCCTGATACCGCTCGTTGCCGTTTGGCGAGAGGATCGTGACATGCGTCGCGGACGCGGCTGGCGCGCCCGTGCCTGTATTCAGTACCGTGAAGGAAACGGTCTTCGTCTTTTTCGATACCGCTTTCCCCGTCGGGAAATAGTCGCATCCTTTCGCCGCGCATTCGTAGAGGCGGAGCGTCACCGAATACTTCCCGGGAATGCTGTCGTTCGCTCCCCAATCCCAGACGTGCGTTCCTCCGGTATCCGAAGGATGGACGACATGCATGAACGTGCCGCCGCCGACAAGCCCGGCCGACGGCGCCGACCTGTCCTGCTTTACGAGCTTCACCTCACCCACGACGACGACATCGTGCGAAACGTTCGAAACGCTCCAGCTAACAGGCATCTTCTCGGTACGGCTATAGCTTGCGCCTTTGAGGGGCGCGGTGAGCGATACCGCGGGTTTTGCCGCCGCAAGCGTAAGCGATGGGGCCAGCATGAACCCCAGCGCAAGCGCGAGAAGGACGGGGCGTAGAAAATAAGGCATGGGAATGGATGAGTGTGTAATGCGCGCAGTATAACCTATACTTGGGAAACGCATGACACCGGAGGACCCCCTAGAAAAGCACTTCACGCGCCTCAAGCCCGACCAGAAGAAGGCGCTCGGGAAGCTCGGCATCCGCACGGTGCGCGACCTGCTCTATCATTTCCCCCAGCGCTATGAAGCCGCGGGCCCGACCGGCACCGTAACCGCGGTCGCTCCGGGGACCGACGTTACGCTCTATGGCACGATCCGGAAGCCCGACGTGCGGAAAACATGGAAAAGCCGCAGGCCGATCGCGGAGGCGTGGCTTGAGGACGCGTCGGGGCGCATCAAGCTCATGTGGTTTTCCCAGCCCTATATCGCGAAAACGCTTCACGACGGCATGGTCGTGAAAGTCACGGGCCGCACGGCGGGCACCAATGAGAAGCCGTACGTGGCGAATCCGGACATCGACCGGTCGCCCGTAAGTCCGGATGAAATACACGACACGCTGTTCTCAAACGGCGCACTTCCCGAAGGCGAACAGCTCTATCCCGTCTATCCCGAGAGCAAGGGAGTGTCTTCGCTCTGGTTCTTCCATTCCCTCAAGCGCGTATTCGAAACCGGCATACACGAGACGATCGAAGACCCCTTGCCGCGGGAGATGCTCAGGCGATACAACCTGCCGACGCTCGGGACGGCGCTCGTATGGATGCACGCGCCAAAGACGCGCGCGAACGCGGAAGCGGCGCGGAAGCGCTTCGCCTTCGAGGAAGTCTTCGCGCTTCAGCTCGCGATGTATAAGCGAAGGGCGGAGGCTTCAAGGGAGAAAGCGCTTCCGGTCACGGTCGACCGCGGAAAACTCGCGGGCTTCGTATCTTCCTTCCCCTTCCCCCCGACCAAAGCGCAGCTTGCCGCCATCGAGACCATCGTTTCGGACTTTGAGAAGCCGCATCCGATGATGCGTCTTCTTGAAGGGGACGTCGGAAGCGGCAAGACTGCGGTCGCCGCGGCGACCGCGTATCTTGTCGCGACGTCGCGCCCGCCGGGAAGAAAAGCGGGCACGCTCCAGATCGCGTACATGTGCCCCACGGAAATCCTCGCGAAGCAGCATTTCTCCACGTTCATCTCATACTTTAAAGACCATCCGATCGCGATCGGGCTTCTGACGGGAAGCGAGTGCCGCAAGTTTCCCTCGAAGATCCGCAAGGAAGAATCGACGCCGATTTCGCGCGCGCAGTTCCGCAAATGGGTCGCGAACGGCGAGATACCGATCGTAATCGGCACGCACGCGATCATACAGAAGTCCCTTGAGTTCAGTACGCTCGCGTACGCGATCATCGACGAGCAGCACCGCTTCGGGAAAGTGCACCGGCAAAGACTGGCCCGCAAGGACGGGCTCTCCCCACATCTCCTTTCGATGACCGCGACCCCGATCCCTCGCACTTTGGCCCTCACCATATACGGCGACCTCGACCTTTCGCTTCTTGACCAGATGCCGCTTGGAAGAAAGCCCGTCGCGACCGAAGTGCTCGGGCCCGAGAAGCGCGAGCAGGCATACGAGCGCGTACGAAAGGAACTCGCGGCAGGCCGCCAAGCGTACGTAATATGCCCGCGCATACACGAGCCCGATCCGGCAAAAGAAATGGCGCTCCAGGCCAAGTCGGTCAAGGCGGAAGCCGAGCGGCTCAAGAAGGAAGTGTTTCCCGAGGCGAGTATCGGCGTCCTCCACAGCAAGATGACGCCGAAGGAAAAAGAGACGGTGATGGGGAGCTTCGAGCGGGGTGAGACCGGCATCCTCGTCGCGACGAGCGTGGTCGAAGTGGGCGTGAACGTACCGAACGCGACCGTGATACTCATCGAGGGCGCGGAGCGCTTCGGGCTTGCCCAGCTCCATCAGCTTCGCGGCCGCGTGATCCGTTCGACGCATCAGGCCTATTGCTTCGCGCTTCCCGAGCGCTATGGCCCCGCGACCCGCGACCGCCTCAAGGCGCTCGTGACGGCAAAAAACGGCTTCGAGCTCGCCGAGTACGATCTTGCGCTTCGCGGCGCCGGGGAACTTATCGGCGGGAGACAGTGGGGCGTCTCCGACATCGCCATGGAAGCGCTTAAGAATATAAAATTGGTCGAAGCCGCGAAAAAGGAAGCGGCGCTCCTGGTACAAAAAGATCCCGAACTCAGGCGCTATCCCCTTCTCGCGGCGCTTGCGAGGCAGGCAGGCGAAGACGTGCATCGGGAATGAAATACCAAGCCCCGCGTCGCGCCTGTTCGCGAGCGGGGACTTTTACGACGTGGGCGTGGAAACCAGGAGATACAGTTCGGCGTTTCCGCGTTCTGGCGGGAATACGCCGATCGCGTGCGTATACGAATGTCCGTCCTTGCTTGAAACCTCGTCCGGAGCGAGGCTGATCAGCGCGTAGCACGTGCCTTCGCTCCACAAGGCGAACGTCACGAAGCACGTGAGGTATGGCCACCGGCGAAAGCTCAGCCTCTCCCGGATGCCGACGAGAGCTACGCTGCATCCTTCGCGGTATCCCGTCGTCTGTTCGACATCCTGCCTGGCGCTCAATCCCGTTTCCGTTTCGCCGATAGTGAAACGGCGTCCAAGCGAACACGGAACCCTGAGGACCGTTTCGACGCAATCCAAGAACACACAGAGATTCGAGTGTTCGTTCATGGCGAATTCCCTCCTTTAAACAATCATCTGCCCGTATCTCATACCATCCCGTCTCTCCTGTCAAGCGCCCCTTCATTTACACAACGGAACGGGGACGGTAGGCTGCACGTACATGCTTAAGAAAGTCGTCTCGATCGTCATTTATATATTCGCCGCGATCGGCTTCTTCCTCGTCGTCGGATACTTCGCGGTCCGGTTCGGACTCACCAACACGAGCGGCATCGTCGACCTCCAGCGCGAAGCGTTCATCGGTTCCGCGACATCGACCGACTTCGCGCCTAGCGATCCGCGTGGCACGCCCTGGCAGAAGACCGAAGAATGGCAGGTGCTCGAGGCGGCGCTTCGGAAAGATACCGCGGCGCTCGACCGGGCGGCTGCCGACTCGGGCGTTCCCGCGCGGCTCATCGCCGCGAATTTGGTCGCCGAACAGCTGCGGCTTTTCTTCACGGAACGGGAGTTTTATAAGCAATTCTTCTATCCGCTCAAGATCCTGGGTTCTCAGACACAGTTTTCCTGGGGCGTGATGGGGATGAAAGAAGACACGGCGATCCAAGTGGAGAATAATCTGAAGGATCCGGCCTCGCCGTACTATCCGGGGCCTGAGTTCGGGCACGCGCTCGACTTCCGGACGACCGACGTAGAAAGCGAACGCTTCGCGCGCATGACCGACCAGCACGACCACTATTGGAGCTATCTCTATGCGGGACTCTATATAAAGGAGGTGGAAGCGCAGTGGAGGAAGGCGGGCTTCCCTATCGAAGGAAACCCCGCGGTCGTCTCGACGCTTTACAACATCGGCTTCGCGCATTCGACCCCGAACGCGAATCCGCAGGTAGGCGGCGCGGCCATCGATATTCTCGGTGTTTCGTATAGCTTCGGCGGTCTTGCCGCGGACTTTTATAGTTCGGGCGAACTCGTTGATATATTCCCTCGGTAGTCCACCCACCAGGACTCGAACCTGGAGCCAATCGAATATAAGTCGATCGCTCTACCATTGAGCTATGGGTGGTATATGACTATGCAATCATACCTCTTTGGTATCGGCAAACCTCAACCGGAGGTGATCGAGCGATTGGTGGACGTATTCGGATACGTCGCGATTGTGATAGAGGAGGTTGCAGGTGCCGTGTGTGAAGCGTTGCGGGTATGAGAGAGCGCTGCGTTTCGCTTCCTTGATGTAAGGCGTTGCGAAACGCACTCAACGGCAGATCGAGCTGCTTTGACCAGTAGCGTAATTCCTTTCTGATGTCCATGTCCGAATAGAAGTGCAGATGGACGCGCAGACGGTTCTTTGGCACTCCTTCTAAGATAAGCCACTCCATGAAGAAACGAATCATGGCAGGGTCATTGTTCGAGACGGATGTCTCGGTGGGCGAGGTCTTCGTGCCTTCTCCCCAATACAGGAACAGCCCCGCGATGAACATGTCCCGAGCGCTCAGCGTGCCGATATCCTTCGCCGCACGCACGCGCACTTGCGCCCAGCGCGCATGCGCGCCCGGAACTTCTCCTTTTCCTATGAAAACACTAGTCCACGCGCGGCGCGACTGGAGCGATGACGACCCCTTCCTCGTCCTTCTTCTTCGGCGTGATGCCGCTCGCGATAAGTATTTTCTCGAACTCCTCGCGCTCGATAGTCTCGACTTCGACCAGGCGATCCGTTATGGCGTCGAGCGCCTTCCGGTGTTCGGTGAGTACTTTCTTCGCGCGCTCTTTCCCTTCCTCGATGATGCGCGACACTTCGCCGTCTATCTTCGCGGCGATTTCCTGCGAATACCGGTCTCCCTGCATGTCGCGGTCGGACGCGAATGCGACGGGCCCGATGGAATCGGACATGCCGTAGCGGGACACCATGTCGCGCGCAAGCGCGGTGATAACCTGGAGATCGTTCGAGGGTCCCGTGGTCACGTCGTCATAGATCATCTCTTCCGCCACGTAGCCGCCAAGGGTCGCGGCGATATCGTCGAGGAACGCCTTCTTCGAGTACATCTTCTTGTCCTCGAACGGAAGCTTGAGCGTATAGCCCGCCGCCCGCCCGCGGCTGATGATGGAAATCTTGTGCACCGGGTCGGCGTGCTCGAGGACCGATGAGACAAGCGCGTGCCCGGCCTCATGGTATGCCGTAAGCTTCTTTTCTTTGTTACTCAAAATATGGGACTTGCGCTCGGGACCGAGCATCACCTTCTCGATCGAGCGGATGAGGTCGTACTGGGTGATTTCGGTACGGTTCTCGCGGGCCGCGAGGATGGCCGCCTCGTTCATGAGGCTGTAGAGCTCGGCGCCGGAGAAGCCCGGCGTGCGCTCGGCGATGACCGGAAGGGTTACGTCAGGACCGAACGGCTTCTTGCGTGCGTGGATCTTAAGTATCTCTTCGCGATCCTTGCGGTCCGGAAGATCGATGGTGACGCGTCGGTCGAAACGGCCCGGGCGAAGAAGCGCGGGATCAAGCACGTCGGGGCGGTTGCTTGCCGCCATAACGATCACCTTTTCCGTCGGCTCAAAACCGTCCATCTCGACGAGAATCTGGTTCAGGGTCTGCTCACGCTCGTCATTTCCGCCTCCGACTCCGGTGCCGCGGACGCGCCCGACCGCGTCGATCTCGTCGACGAAAATGATCGCGGGCGCCGCGCGCTTCGCCATCTGGAAAAGGTCGCGCACGCGGGACGCGCCCACGCCGACGAACATCTCGACGAACTCGGAGCCGGAAATCGAGAAGAACGGTACGCCCGCCTCGCCCGCGACGGCACGGGCGAGGAGAGTCTTCCCGGTACCCGGCGCGCCCATGAGAAGAATGCCCTTAGGAATTCTCGCGCCGATGTCGAGGAACTTCTTCGGATTCTTAAGGAAGTCCACGATTTCCATAAGCTCCTCCTTCGCTTCCTTCGCCCCGGCGACATCCGCGAACGTGACGCGCTGGCTCATGTCGGCCGGGTCCGTCATGCGCGCCTTGCTCTGCCCGAACGTGAAGGCCTGCATGCCCGCGCCTTTCACCTGCCGTGAAAGGAACCAGAACAGGAACCCGAGGAAGATGACCGGGAGGAGAAGCGGCAGGAGCGTGAGGAGCCAGAAGCGCCAGCCGCTTTGTCCCGTGACGGTAATAGCAACGCTCCGCAGCTGCTCGGGCGTTACGCCGTAGGTCGCGAGCGTCTCCGGAAGGCCCGCGGCGGGGTCCTTGGTCGAGACTTTCTCGCTTTCGTCGGTATACGTGAGCTTCAGGCTGTCGCCTGCGACCTTGATCGCGGTTATAGAACCCGCTTCGACGTCTTTCGCGACCTGCGAGAGCGATACGCTCTCGGGACTCGAACTCAGGCCCACGAAGAGCGAGTACGCACTCGTGAGAAGCAGGAAGATGAGAACGGTCGTGACGAGATTGCCGGTGAAGGAGGTGGGAGGCAGGCCGAAATACGAGCGCTTCACGGGCGTTTTCTGTTTCCTGTTTTTCTTATTCCTGCCCGGCGTTTGAAACGGAAGCGGCATAAGACTGTCAGTATACCGAAAATCTGCTAATCTCGAAAGGATGCGCGAGGAGAAAACCGCGGTTATCGCCTCCGGCGGAGGCATGAAGTGCGCGTATGCCGCGGGCGCACTGACCGCACTCGGGAAAGAACTCGGACTTGGCGCGCCAGACATAGCGCTCGCTTCCTCGGGAAGCACGGGATCCCTCATGTACTATCTCTCCGGCCAGTACGATGAGGGCGAGCGGGCATGGATAAAATTCATTCCTTCCCCTAACTTTATCCGCTACTTCCCTTTCCCGAGGTTCAATGTCGACTATCTGGTCGACACGGTTATCAAGCAGTACATTCCGCTCGATACGGACCGCCTCGCGCGCTCGCCGTCGCGTTATTTCGTCCCCGTGACCGACGAGGCAAGCGGGGCGACGCGCTTTATCGGAAACGATACTTGGCTCGATCCCCACGAGGTGCTCCGCGCCGCGATGGCGATTCCGCTGTTTTATCACCGGCACATAGCTCTCGGGAGCCATCTATATATGGACGGCGGCATCGGGCTTGGCACCCAGGCCCTCATTGAGAAGGCTGTTGCGGAAGGCGCGACGCGCATTCTGCTCATCACCAATCTCACGCCGAAGAAACGGTGGGCGAAGCTGCTCTTCCGGCTCTACGCGTACTGGCAGCGCGAGCCGCTTGAAGGCGTGCTTCTCGATTACACGGACCGCATCGACACCCCCGTTCTCCCGAACAGCGTGCGGGGACTTCACCTCTCGCCCTCGCGGCCGCTTCCCGTCGGCCTTACGACGCGCGATCCGCATAAGGTCGCCGAAGCGTTCTACATGGGCTACGATGACGTCATGGCAAGGCGCGAAGAGATTCTCGACCTTCTCACGACATGAATCTTATCGAAAACAAAAAAGCGGGCCTCAAATACGAGATCATTGAGACATTCGATGCGGGCCTCGAGCTCTCGGGCGGCGAGGCGAAGGCGCTTCGCGGGAAGCTCGGGAGCCTCGAAGGAGCGCGGGTGCTCGTCCGCGGCGGAGAAGCCTATCTGGTCGGCGCAACCATCCCTCCCTATCAGGCCAAGAACACTCCGGAGAGCTACGATCCGGAACGCAACCGCCGTCTTCTTATGACGAAGCCCGAACTAGCGCAACTGGCCGATGCCGAATCGAAGAAGGGATTGACAGTAGTGCCACTTTCGGTGTATAGTAGTAAGCGGTATATCAAGGCGCGCGTTGCGATCGTCCGCGGCAAGGGGAAGAAGGACAAACGGGAGGATCTCAAGAAAAAGGACGCGAAACGCGACGCCGAACGTATACTGAAGAATCGGTAATCCCGGAGAGCGCGAGACACTCGAGTCTCTCCTTCCCCGGGGGTGACCGGCTTTGACGGCCTGTACCTTGAGAGACGTGCGGCGCAGTGCACTCCCGCCCATCACTTTAATCTGGCGGGAAACTCTACCTGCAAACAAAACTGTTGTAGGCGTGAAGTCTCCTTACTTTACCGCAGGGAACTTCGCGTTCGCTTACGCATAAGGTTCGAGCTTCGGCTCACCTCGCCTAAGCGACGTCCCTGGTCCCGGGTGCGCACAGCCGGGCCAGCGGGCGGAATCTTCTGTGCGATCGGTTCGCGGCTCTCCCGGCCCGCGGCTTAGATAACGGGATCGGAGGGGAATGGTTTCGTTCCGTTTCCTCGCATCCTCTCTTAAACCCTAATCGGAACTACGCGCCGTAGACTCGCTCTCAAGCGCAGGTCGGACGGGAGTTCAACCTCCCCACCTCCACATCATTTCACGAAAGGCCGAGTTAAGTAACCATTCGTGTTGGCGCGTCTTAACAGATTGGGGGTTCTAACTTTCTGCAGAAACTTCTCAGAAATTCCGGACTTCTCTTCCACCCCTACCGGCGGGTTATACTTGCCCGATTATTCCTCTTACATTTTTGTACACTTCTTCAAGATTTAAATGAGTCGTATCCATAACAACAGCGTTATTCCTACTTCTTCTGAGTACACTCACTTGATCCCACATGTCTCCTACTCGCTCACGGGTAAGTAAACTTCCTGGTTTGTAACCACGCTCGTCTGCTCGCTTCTGTACTGATTCCTTGTCTGCAAATAGGAGAATCTCATTTATTACGACACCCTGTTTATTCCCTGCCTCAACAAAAGAATCGAGTGTATCTGAGTCCGAAACAACCTTATCTATAATAACGGTCTGATCTTTAGCTAAACAGTCTTCTATGGTCCGCATTGCCTCCTGATACGCCAGAATCAGACTTTCCTTACGTTGCTCTTTATAATTTGGAATGGAGCGACGAATCTCATCTATATCCAGAAGTATCGAATTTGAAATATCCTTATGCAGACGTGCAGCAATCGTAGATTTGCCTACACCAGGAGGTCCATTGAGAATAATAAGTCTAGCCATATGTAACTACTCTCATAGAAAAGTATTTGCTTCCTTCGGCAACTTGAGCCTCAGAATCTTGCTTGTATCAGGCATTTTCTTAATAAATTCGTTTAGCCGATAGACTTCCTTCTTATCCCATACCCGCTTCAGAAATTCAAAGCTGAATTTCTCTGGACTGCCCTCCAATTCTGGGCGCGGATTCTTTCGATGCTTAAACCATCGTTTTATGTATCTCCACGCAGGTATGTATCGCGGATAGTCGAGATAGATTATTGATTCGGCACGAGTCAGAACTGCTTCGAGAGCATTCTTATCGATGAATCCTTCGATGATCCATTCATCCTGCTTGCTGATTTCTTTGAGCTGGCGGACTGTTTCTTCATCGCCAATATAATCCCATCCCGGCTTCCACATCACGGCATCAATGTGCGTCAGGGGCAGACCAGTCTTAGTAGCAAGTCTGCGCGCAAAAGTTGATTTTCCTGATGCGCTTACTCCAACCACTGCTATTCGTTTTCCGAGCCATTCGATCTTCATGTAGATAATACTACCAAAATATGGGAGGTTCTAACCCCTCCGCCTAGTTTTGGGCACCCTATAAGCACGTATTGGCTTTTGTATGCTCATTTTGATACCCAGTCATCCACTACACGAAGGAAATATGAGGAGCTGTTTAGTATCAGCGAGGTTCTTATCTCGGATATCCAATTCCACCTAGTTTCATAAAAGCACCCGCTAGGAACTTTCCTCCACCTCTCCCGTAATCTCTTAAACGACTGGAGTATCACTGTTACTTTCGGTACTAAGACGCTTTGGCATCAAAAGATGTTCCATCTATTGGAATGGACAATCGAGCAACAATCTCTATAGATAGTCCATTCTTGCGCATAAACTTCTTCCAACTCTCAATACACTCATCGGCTAGCTCTTTTACATCAAACTTCTTCCTTGACGCTATGATGTCCCATCGGTATTTACACACGGGCGGCAAATAATCCTTCGGGTCTGAATCCCATTTAATAGGATCAACCATGATTGTAATTCCTTGAGTACCGATTTTAGTTTCTTTATCTTTTCTGACTGCCTTATTAAGATCCACGTGTTTCGATGCATTCGCTAGGTCTGCACAAATTTTGAAACATTCCTCGCCTTCTACTCGATCAAATATTCTTTCGGTAGCTACTGAAAGATTCGGAAAGTCAGCTTTGATCCAATCCTTTAAATGAAAGCATTCTATGAAAAAAGTTCGGACCATATCCAATCTTTCATTATCCTCAAGAACACTTCTCTCTCCTTCATAAAAAGTATTGACTTTTCTATGCCAGCGGTTAATTCGCGCCCACTGATCAAGGTATCGATCCATAATTCTTATTTATTTATCTCCCACATATTCTTAAACACTTCGCGCATATTCTCTGCCATAAGAGCATCGTGAATCTCCACCAAATAGAACGGGGCCTTCGAGGTTGAGATCATCACGAGGTAATCCCCTACCACCCAGGTAGTTGCCGTAAAGCGAGAGCTCTTTAGGAACTTGATTGAGCGCTCTGGGATCTTCCCTTCTAACTGTTCCTCAATTTTCGAAGCGTTGCTGAATAGTTGAACCTTGTACTTCGTTCCCTTGAGTTTCTTTACCGTCCAATCAATCCAATCTCCATAATTCTCTACGAAACTATGGTCTTGGAAGCCGTACCAGATTCCGTCCTTAGAGAGGACGCTTTCATTCCACTTAACCGCATTCTGAAAAAGGTAATCGTGTAGCTCGTTCTCCTCCACGAAACGGAGGCGCGGCACCGGATAGGTCTCGCCTGAGTGGATGAGTCCAAGCTCTTCGATAGCCGCATCAACAAGTTCTTCTTTCTTTGAAAGCTCGACCTTGGACCGTTCGATAGTAGCTCGGAGGCCTTCGGGAGGCAGTGCGACGATGTGCAGCACAGCATCGGCCTTATCCTCCGCTATCACACCCTTCGATATAAGACTCTTAACAAGATTATAGACCGTGGGGCGGCCGATTTTCGTAATCTTCGCCACTTCGGCTGGAGTAGTCTTACCGAGCTTTATCACCGCCAAATAAACCTGAATCTCCTTTGATGAGAAGCCCAAAGCTTCAAGGGATTTGTTGAGTTCCATATGGTCAGTATATTCCTGCCTGACTTGTTGTCAAGTACTGTCTGACATCACTTGACAGTGAATAGCATTTATACAATACTTCTCGCATATGACAAATATGCCGAGCAAGAAAACCGAGGCGGGATATACGCCTCGCGTGACCATATTCTCCAGCGGCATGGAAACTACGAACGAGTCTTATCTTCATGACGCCAAGGCCGTGGCTCGGCTTATAAGCGAGGCTGGATACGGCATTAATAACGGCGGACGCCCTTCTGGCCTCATGGACGTGGTAGCAAAGGCTACGGTGGAAGCAGGCGGCAACCTGTTTGGCGTTGCCCTTGGAAATCGCGATTCTAAGCCAAGTCCCTATTTCTCCGATTATGAAGGATATGCGGATCACTACGAGCGCCAGCGCAGACTTATCGAGCTTGGGGATGCATTCATCGCGCTACCGGGAGCAGTAGGTACATTCCACGAAATTCTAGAGATCCATATATTGAATATTCTTGGAGAAATCAATAAGCCTATTGTTCTTGTGGGTGATTACTTCACTCGATACAAGGCGCTTATAGACTCATTCGCCGCAGAAGGCTTGATGCATCCTGATTCCACTCCCCTCTTCTATGCAAAGGATGGCGAGGAAGCGGCTTCCATCGTGCTGAAGTACCTCGACGCTCTTGTAAAGAAAAACTATTACCCGCCGATATACTATCCGGCTCTCACCTCGAATGAGATCTATAAGCATGTACTCAAAAACACGAGCAACTATAAAATCCTGTTCGAGAAGCTCGTAATGACCGTCTTCCCTGGCGTCTATCCTTCTAATCGATTCCGTTCCTCAAAACTGTTCGCGAAGCTTGTTCGTGGAGTATCGAAGGATAAGAAAGTTCTCGATATTGCATGTGGTCATGGAGCGATGGGCCTCGTGGCGCTTGATGTAGGCGCAAAAGAAGTGGTGATGAGCGATATCAATTCAACTGCCGTTCAGAACGCTAAATACAACCTTGAGAATTCTCCTCAAAAAGATAAGGGGGTGGCTTTCGAGAGCAATCTATTCGAAAAAATACCTTCAATCTATAAAAATCACTTCGATATCATCTTCTTCAATCCGCCCTTCCATAATGAGAAGGTTAAGAAGACGGATACAAGCCTTGCCCATGCATTCAAGACGCAGAGTAACGAAGATAGCGTACTGGTTAAGTTTCTTAAGAATACAAAGGAATATCTTGCGCCAAACGGCGTGGTCTATATCGGTTTCTCAAATAAGGACAAAGACGCGCTGGCACTGCTCGAAGACTCACTCAAGGAGTATGGCTATGTATTTGAAATGGTTGACCTAGAGAACACGGACACAGTGGCTGATAACCGAATCTACAAGGTAATTGCATCCTAATCTGTAGGAGGAGGTTTTAACCTCTCGACCTAATTCTGGGTACCCTGTAGGCACGTATTGGCTTTTGTGTACTCATTATGCCTACCACTTAGGAAATATAGAAGTTTCTTTGCATCAGCGAGGTTCTAACCCTGGGATAACCAATCCCGCTAGATAGAAAACAGCCCACCTAAGCGGGCTGTTTTCTTTTAGAGATACATACCTAGGGCTTTTCGGAGATTTCTTTAAGCTTTGCAAGACCCTTCGGCCACGCCTCTTTAAACATATCGGCAAACTCCTCAGCGATGTCGATATCTACGGACACTTCGGTGACACCGTCCTTTTCGGTGAAAGTATAGTTTTCGTATGCAGGAGCCCACTTTTTTGCCTCTTCGCTCGTCGTATCTTCGACACCGTCTTTCATAATACCGAGGTGCTCGATAGAGATGAACTCATACGGTCTGTTCTCCCTGATGCGGGAAACCATACCCCCCTCCTTTCCGGTCAGAGGATCCGGTCCAAGGAAAAGAATCTTGGAACCCTGGTCCCAGCTGCCCTCAAAACGTCCGCCTTCGTTAAAGGCGCTCGTCCATTCCCGATACGTGTCCTGACCGAGCATTGTGTTCCAAACCTTTTCCTTCGGCGCGTTGATGCGGATTGAATACTGTTGCGTTGTCATGCGTCTAGTATATCTCGCCTTTAGATTAGGAAAAGCTCTCTCACTTAAGGAGGGGGATTGGTTTTTATTCACGCCTTCCCCACCAAGAGTCCACGATGGACAAGAAGTGTAATGATCGTCGAGGGAGAAAAGCGTAGCGCTTTCTAGAAGCGGGAAGTGGTACTATTTATTCCATGGAAATACATCTTTTCAGACCCGGAGATCTTCCTGCCATTCATCATCTCCTGACTTCGAATCGCTGGGAGTATTTTCTGGATCCGATAATCGACGAACGGGGCCTTGCAATCCGGGATGAGAATTATTTCTCAAGCGAGACGGCTCAGACGCTCGTATGCTACGACGAAAGCAAGCTGCTCGGATTCATCCATTTCGATAACATAAAGAACTCCGGCAGCGACGCGCCTTCGTTTACTCTCTGCGTAGACAAAGACGCGCGCGGGAAAGGAGTCGGAACGAAGCTGCTTAAAGAAGGCATTGCCTACATCTTCGGCCGCTACGATAAAATCCGCAGGATATACGCGACGACCAGGGAGGATAACGCCGCTATGCGAAAAGTATTCGAGTCCCTCGGCTTCCGACAGGAAGCGCGACACAAGAAGGAATGGGAAAACCGCGAGACGGGAGAATACGTCGATGCTGTCGGCTATGCGCTGTTGCGGGAGGAATTTATTTTGAAGTAAATCTGTCTTAAGAACTTCAAATCCTGCTCGAAGAAATTATTTCCTGCAGATAAACAGCACGTTGTCCGGATCTTCCTCGTATTTCCTCCAGAAGTCCTCCCCCAGACGCTCTTTCCCTTCCGGTGCCACGAACGGGTCCTTGAATTCGGCAGCGAACCCGGCTTCGGAAAATACCCTCTGTACCGTGGCTCGTGTCCATTCGAAATTGAAGAAATGGAGTACGGCCCGATCCTCGCCGTCCTTCATGTTCTGATAGATGACTATGCGGCGCTGGCTCGCATCCCCCTTCCCTTCTAAAGGCTCTATCGCGACACCGTACTTCGGGTCAGTCGGGGTACGCGCCTCCGAGTCGTCGAGCATGGCTATAAACACTCCTCCGGGCGCAAGGCTCGAGTAAACGTTTTCCGCAAGCTTTTGGAGCTCTGTTTCCGTCTGCGCGTGATCTATGAGGAAAAACCCGAGTACGACGTCAAGACTTCCATTATATTCCTTTGGAAATTCATCGGGGAAATCCTTCGAATAAGCATTCAGGACCCGATATTCAATGCCCTGCGGCTTAGAAAGCTCTATCTCACGAGCGAGACTTATCTGCCTAAAGGAAGTATCGATCCCGATAACCTCCTTCGCGCCCGCTTCTTTGGCTATACGCGCCCGATGCCCGCTCGCGCAATGGAACACGGCGACTTTCTTGCCGGTGCCGTATTCCCCGAGAAGCTCCCGCGCGTTCGGGTCGTACACGTACTTCTGGATAGGCGTGGCTTCGACAAGCTGGTACTCGACGGCAATAGAGTCGTACTGGCGCTTGTCGACATGCTCCGGATGATTATGGTTCGCGTATTTCGCCCGTATGAGCTCGAACGCCTCCTCGACCGAAGATACGAAGTCGTCGCAATAAAAGCGTAGCCATGCGTGCTTCCGCTTATTCACGTCCGGAACGATGCCGATAATCTTTTTGTCATAGAGTTCCTTTGCGATAGTAGTTTCGCAATCGGTGCCGATAGAAGGAGACGAGAAATCGGCTACAACAATATCGGATTCTTTTATGTACTTTTTATCTTTGGCGAGAACAAATGACGGATCGTAGTCCTTGGTCTTAAAGTCTTCTGCGAATTGATACCCGATGAACTGCTCCGGAAGTTCCAAATCATAGGTTGCCGCAAGCGCATGCAAATCCTCGCGCTCCCTGCTTAAATTCTCAAACGTCTTGCCAGTGAAGGGCATGGAAATGAATACTTTGGTTTTCCGGCTAGCCATGGCTGAAAGTATACCCTGGCAATAAGTCTCCCGTTTATAGCGTCCGGTATACCTCCGGAATCTCCTTCCCGAGGAACGAGTCCGCGATCATTTTTCCGGTCATGATGCCGTTTGTGAGGCCATTGCCGTTCTGTCCGAAGACTTTGTAATAGCCATTATGCTCGAGGATGAGCGGGTGATAGTGGGCCGGATAGAGCAGCAGGCCGCTCCATTCGTGCGAGAAGCGAAGCTCGCTCCTGTCGAGTTGCGGGAAATATCCGAGAAACGTATCGAGTATCTTCCGCTTATCGCGCTCGAAATCATCCGCCGAAGGCTCGAGCGCCGTATCCCCGTTGAGGAACAATCTGTCTCCGATCCACCTGCCGTTTATCTCGTCGTCCGTTCCCCAGAACATCGCCCTGCGCTTCACGTCCATCCGGACTGTCGCCTCTTCGGAGAGCGGCTCCGTCACGAGCGCTATCTCACGGATAATCCGTCCCTCTTCCTTCCGGAGATCGGGAAGCGCGCTTTCGGTGGCGAGAATCACTTTGCCCGCGCTGATCGTGCCGCGGGGCGTCGCGACGGAATGCGCGTCATAACGGAGCGCGGGCGTGCCTTCAAAGATACGAAGCCCCCGCGCTTCCGCGATATCCGCAAGTCCCCGAACGAACTTCACCGGATGGAGCGTCCCCTCTTCCGGGATATACAGGACCTCGCCGATCGCGCTTTCTTTGAACTGCGTACCGGGTTCTTCAAGCGCACAGTCGAAGCCGTTTCGCGTCCTGTACGCATGCTCGCGCTCTAACTTCTTCCGGCTATCGGCAGCTATCCCGAGATACAGGGTCCCGGGTTGTTCCAGGTCGCAGTCGATACGGTGCTTCCGCACGAGCGAGAAGACATAGTCGCGGGTGCCGCGGGCGGCTTTCCACAGCTCGACGGCTTCCGGCTCACCAAAGGCATCCGCCAGCTCGCAGAGATCGAGGTGCAGCTCTCCGACCACCATCCCGCCGTTCTTCCCCGCGGAACCCGACGCGATTGCATCCTTCTCGACGAGAATCGTCTTGAAGCCGTTCTCAACCGCGTGATACGCGGCGGAGACGCCCGTGATGCCGCCGCCGATAACGACGACATCGGCCTGGGTATCCGAAGACAGCGCGGGTCGCGGGCTATAGGGCCGGTCGAGCCAGTATGAAACGCCTTCCATACGGAATATGGTAGCCTCTTTTCCGCTATCCCCAAGGTTGACGGGACTATAGCAAGTCTGCTATATTTGTCTTGGCTGCCGAAGGCCGTTATAAGATAATCGTTCCGTATGAGCGACCGGTACGACGTGTACTTTCTCGAAGCCGCAAGAACGTATGTCGAAGGGCTTGCCGCCGGAGAACAGGGAGCTATCGCGGCGGACATCGACGCGATGCGCGCGGGAGAACTACAAATTCCGAACACGAAGCAGTTGCGGCGGGCCGTACGCGAACTTATCTCCGGCCATCACCGCATTACGTACGTACTCATCGCGAACAGCATCTATTTCATACGGGGATTCAGGAAGAAGACCGACAAGACCCCGAAAGCGGAAATCGAGTATGCGGAAAAAATCTGGAAACAACTAAAGAAACCGTAGCATATGAAAAGGAACCCGAAAACGATAAAACTCTATTCGTTCGACGACGTGTTTAGAAAGTCCTCGAAGAAAGCGGCCTTCCGCCGCGGCTATAACGAGGAGGCGGTGCGGCTGAGCATCGCAAAACAGATTGCGGCCCTGCGCGGCAGCCAGCGCCTCACCCAGAAGGCGGTCGCCGAGAAAGCAGGCATGCCCCAGTCGGTCATCGCCCGTATCGAAAGCGGCGAGACCGGCATCACGGTCGATACGCTCGGGCGGATCGCCGAAGCGTTCGGGAAAAAGGTTCAGCTCGTCTAAGTACCTAGAGCGAATACCCCGACCGCAACTCCCTGCGAATTGCCCGGGCATCCGGAATCGTCCGCCCGACGAGGAGCCAAAACGCTTTAGAGTGGTTGTGTTCTTTAATGTGGCAGAGCTCGTGCACGATGACGTAGTCGCGGTGGGTCGGCGGAAGGTACAGGAGGCGATAGTTGAAACTTAAGTTCCCTTTTAGCGAGCAGCTTCCCCAGCGCGTCTTTTGATCCCGTATCGATATCGTGCCGACCTTGTATCCGTATTCCCGGTTGAAGTGCGCGAGGCGCTCTCCGATAAGCGTGCGGATGGTTCGTACGGCTTCGCGGCGCGTGCTCGTGCCCCGCCGCAGCTTCGGGAGTACCACACGGTCCTTCCCGTTTGCCCTCCTCTTCGCGAAGCGTTCCCGTGTTTTCTCTATCCATTCCTGTTTTTCTTCCACGAACTTTTCTGCCAATCTGAGCGAAACCCGTACCGGCTTGGTGACGGATACGCTGCCGTCCGCGCGGACGGTAATACGGACGGCGCGGGCCTGATTGCTTTCCCGAAGCGTATATTCGATCACTAAGGAAATCCTATCTCGCCTCTTCCGTACGCGCCACGCGATAAACCGCGCCCGCACGGTCGTCTGAGACATAGACCACGCCGCCGGGCTCGGCGAGAAGTCCGACGGGCCTTCCGATAGCATCATCGGTATCGTGGGAACTCGCGGGGAGGAAGCCGGTGACGAAATCCTGCAGAGAACCGATTTCGTTACCCTTGTCATCAAGATCGATGCGGACAACCTTGTAGCCCGTGGGGATCGAGCGGTTCCAGGAGCCGTGGAATGCGACAAGTAGATCGTTGCCCCAGCCATCAGGCCATCCTTCTTCCGGCACGAACGCGAGACCAAGCGCTGCAGAATGCGCGGGAAGCTCTATATGCGACGGGATTTTGCCCGCGCACGGATCGACAAGATATTGCTTGGTATCGAAGTCGGTGTCATGGACATTCTGTCCGTAGCAGAGGGGCCATCCGTAGTCGCCGCCTTCGCGCACGATGTTCACGTCGTCCGGCGGGATGTCGTCGCCGATCACGTCGCGGCCGTTGTCGGTCGCCCACAGCTCGCCCGAGACCGGATTAAGGGCCATGAAGACGGAATTCCGGAGCCCTTTCGCGAATACCGCCATCTTCCCCGTCGCGAGATCGAGCTTCTGGATGGTCGCCCGGAGCGGATTCGTCTCGATGCAGACGTTGCAGGACGAGCCGACCGAGACAAAGAGGCTCTTCCCGTCGGCACCCGGAAGGATGGTGCGCGTGAAGTGGCCGCTGCCGGTCGGAAAAGCCGCGACCGAAACCGGATCACTTGCCGTATAGGTATCGGCGTCGTACGCATAGGATTTCAGGCTGCCGGTCTCGGCGACATACAGCCTGCACGCGCCCTGGTCGGCGCTCGCGTTCCCCGTGTCCGGACAGACAACCGCGAGGCCGTGCGGCTGATCGAGCTGCTCAAGCATGGTCACAACCTTATCGGCCTTTCCGTCGGCATCGGGATCGGGAAGCGCGACCACTCTTCCCTGCGAAGTCTCGGAAACGAGCATTGTTCCCTTCGGGTCGCGGATCATGACGCGGGCGCCCGGCACCGCGCGCGAGAAGATGGTCGCGGAAAATCCTTCGGATACCGACAGGGGCGCGGCGTCGCCCGCGGGCAGGGGCGGAGGAGGCCTGGTCTTCGTGAGGAGTTCTATGAGGAACGCCGGAGGCTTTTGCTTGAGGTATTGGTACGTGAAATAACCGCCGATAACGACGACGGCAAGGATGACGATCGCGATACTATAGTTTCTTCGCATAGCTCTAAGTATAGGCCACCCATGGTGCGTCTTCGGCCGTGAACGCACGGTGAACCTTATGCCGCCTGAACAAGCGGAGGCTTCTCCTCCGGAGGAGGAAGGAGGACGAGCGCGATGGCGCCCGCGGAAACGACGAGATCGTGAAGCGCGAGATCGTAGAAACCGAGAATCATGAGATCGATCCAGACCGGGATGATGGCGAGGAAGAGAACGAGCGCGCCGATGCGGTACCACCTGGTAAGGAGGAGGGCGATGATGGCGATCTCGACGACTCCCTCGATGGAGACGATCGCGACCGTGCTTACCGGAAGAATCGCATGCACCACCGGCCCGGCGAACCGCTCCCACGCATCGACGACATTGAAGTGAAGCAGCTTATCGATGCTCATGACCGACAAGAACGCGACATAGGTGTAGCGAAGGAGAAGGAGGGGAAACGCGCCCGTACGAAGATGCATGCATCCAGTTAAGCACGCGGCCGGATCGCCTGTACAGCGCTTCATGAACCCTTCACCGGCCGGGCGGCATGCTAGGCTGGTGAGTATTACCGGACCCAAGTAACCCTTACCTTATCCTTCATATGGACCGACAAGACGCAACAACCGCCTGGATAGTCGCCGGAGTTCTCGCCGTGCTTCTCGTAGTGGCGCTTTATTTCTGGATCAGCACCAGAAACGACCTCGCCACCGTGCTTGAAAGCGGCAAGCACAACATCGCCGCCCAGCGCGACCAGATCAGGGAAGACTGCGACGGAACGCCTGCAAAGAAGGAGGCTTGCAGTCAGGACCTCGCCGATCTCGCCGCCATCCTTCACGACTTCAGCGTGAACGTGGAAACGGCCGCTACCACGACCGTAACGAACGGGCAGGCAGCGCAATAGAAATAGCTCGGATACTAAAGAATGCGCGGCGTATGGCCGCGCATTCTTTGTATACCCACACTTGTATCCCTATCGTACCGACTTGTATCCGCCCGGGACTCCTCCCTTCGACAGTACGATCTGCCAGACGTGCGTCTGCCGCGCGCGGAAGAGGCCCGCGCACATAAGGAGATAATACTTCCACATACGATAGAAGCGGTCGCCGTACTTCCCGCGAAGCGCCGGCCAGGCCTTGTCGAAGTTCGTAAACCAGGCCATGAGCGTCTTGTCGTAGTCGGGGCCGAAGTTATGCCAGTCTTCGATCATGAGAAGCCCCTCGAACGCTTGCGTGAGCTGGGCCGCGGACGGGAGCATGCCGTTCGGGAAGATGTATTTCGTGATCCACGGGTCGCCCGCGATAACGGACTCGTTATTGCCGATCGCCTGGAGAAGAAAGAAACCGCCCGGCTTGAGGCACCGCTCGACGACTTTCATATACGTGCGGAAATTCTTCGCGCCGACCGCCTCGATCATTTCGATCGAGACGATATGATCGAACGGCTCGTTCACGTCCCGATAGTCCTCGAACCGGAGCTCGACCGGAAGGCCTTCGCAGATTTCCTTGCCGAGCGCGAGCTGTTCCCTGGAAACCGTGATGCCGACGACGTGCGCGCCGTACTTCTCGGCGGCGTATTTCGCGAATCCCGCGAAGCCGCACCCGATGTCGAGCACCCGGTCGCCCGCTGTAAGCCCGATCTTGCGGCAGATAAGATCGAGCTTGGCTTCCTGCGCTTCGGCCAGGTTCCCCGCGGCCGGAGTGCCGCTCCAGTATCCGGAGGTGTATACGAGGCGCGGGTCGAGCATCGCCTTATACAGGTCGTTGCCCAGGTCGTAGTGCTTCTCGGCCACTTCCGGCGCCCGGGAGGGCGACTGAAGGTTGAACAGATACCCTTTCGCGATATCGAGGAGTTCCGCGAAGGAAAACCGTACCGTCTCCTGCAGGCGCGCGGATATGAGCTTATCGATGAGCTGGTCGGGTGCCGGAGCGTCCCACCAGCCGTCCATATAGGCTTCGCCAAGGCCAAGGCTCCCGAACCGGAAGACGCGCGCATAGAGGCGCGGGTCATGGACCTGGATATCCCACGGTCGCGAGCCGCCGATCTCTATATCGGCTTTGGCGAGAAGTTTCCTGGCAGCGCGTTCGGAGGAATCGGACACGCGATTACCTTAACCCATAATCCGGAAAGAACAAGGTATGCCGCCTGAATTTCCTTGCAGGTACGGCCTCGTTCGTGCTAGAGTCGGTGGAACACCGCTTTGAGCACCGAACGAGCCCGCATCAACCGTGAGATACGCGCACCCGAGCTGCGCGTCATTGGCGCACAGGGCGAGAACCTCGGCGTCATCACGCTTGACGAGGCGCTTCGGGCCGCCGAAGCCGCGGGGCTCGACCTCATCGAGATATCGCCCCTCGCGACCCCGCCCGTTGCGAAAGTGATGGATTATGGTAAATTCGAGTACGAGCGCAGCAAGAAAGAGAGCCAAGCGCGGGCCAAGGCCAAGGTGTCGGAAACCAAGGAGGTCCAGATCAAGGTCGGGACCGGGGACAACGACATGCGCCTCAAGGCCAAGAAGGCGGCCGAATGGCTTGCCGAAGGACACCGGGTCCGGGCCGAGCTCTTCCTCAAGGGACGCTATAAAGGAATGGAAGAGGCCTTTCTTAAGGCCCGCCTCGAGAAATTCCTGCTCCTCATCCCGTACGCGTACAAGATAGCGGAGCCCGTCGCGAGAAGTCCCAAGGGATTCGCGGGCGTCATCGAGCGCGACAAGGAAGCGCAGGGAAAGCAGGAGAAAAGCGCGAAAGAGAAACCGGAAAACCCACAACCATGAAAACCAACAAGTCATACCAGAAGCGCCTGCGCGTCACGCGTACCGGCAAGGTCCTTGCCCGCAAGCCCGGCCAGAACCATTTCAACGCGAAGGAATCGGGCTCTAAGACCATGGGGAAACGCCGCGTGGTGAATCTTGCCGTCTCCAACAAGATCCGCCGCCGCTTTCTCCCGGGCTCCTAGCCCCCCTATCAACCTTAGAATTGTAATCATTTACGTATGCCACGAGTAAAAGGAGGAATCATCTCTGCGAAGCGGCGCCGGAACGTGCTCAAGCGCGCCAAGGGCTACCGCCACGCACGGAGCAAGAAGGAGCGTTTCGCGCACGAGGCGCTCCAGCACGCGGGCAAGTACGCGTTCAACCACCGCCGCGACAAGAAGACCGACTACCGTCAGCTCTGGATCGTGCGCCTCAATGCCGCGCTCCGCGAGAACGGCCACAAGTCGTACAGCACGTTCATCGGGAAGCTGAAGAAGCAGGGCGTCGCGCTCGACCGCAAGGTCCTCTCGACCTTCGCCAAGGACCATCCGGAGATATTCGCGCGCATCGCGAAGAAGATCGCATAATACGGTTCTGGAATCAACAAAAGCCGTCTCCTGTGAGACGGCTTTTGTGTTGTCCACGCTATACTTCTCCCATGTTCCGCCGCCGTCTTTCTTATTCCCTCGCCGGGGTGCGTTCGCTCGCGTACGCGCGGACGATACGCTATGTCGGCTGGGGATTCGGCGAATCGCTCATTCCCATCCTCATCATGCAGCTCACGGGAAGCTTCGGCGAAGCCGGGCTCGTGCGCTCAAGCTACGAAGTGACGCTTCTCCTCGCGATACCGGTGCTCGGGCTCCTCGCGGAGCGCATGAGCGCGAAATGGCTCGTGATCATCGGACTGTGCATTTATCCTTTCGTCGGTCTTTTTTATTTCATCGCGGGCATGACCGGGCTCGTGGCGTTCGTCGTCGTCGCGCGGGGGCTCAACGGCATCGCCTGGGGCCTCGATTCGACCGGCATCGATACCTATATCCGCCGCATGGCTCCGGGGAGCACTATCGCCTCCTCGTTCGGGCTCCTCGACACTCTTTCGAATTTCGGGTGGCTCGCCGCGGCGCTCGCCGGGATCCTCCTCATAAAATACTTCTCGATCCAGGCGCTTTTGTTCCTCGTCGCCCCGACCGCGCTCCTCGCGCTTCCGTTCGTGCTGCGGATCAGGAAGGACCATCCGGCGCTCGCAAACGCGGCGAAGAAGCTTCCGCTCCGGCACGCATACCGCTCGGCCATCGATGAATGGAAGACCTGGAACAGCGATCTCCGGCTCCTTGCCATGCTCCTTCTGTTTACCGAGGTGGTCGTGGTGCTCGTCGAGTTCTTCATTCCGATCGATATCTATTTCACGACCGGAAACCTCTCGCTCGTGATTCTCTTTACGGTCGTGATGGGCATCCCGTCCCTCTTCGGCTACCTTCTCGGCAAGATTGCCGACCGCGGCGAGAAGGCGCGGCTTGCGGCAATATTGTGCGGCCTCATGGCGCTCGTTCTCGCCGCGCTCGCTCTTCCCCTGCCGTACGCGGTTACGGTCGCGGGCGGCCTCCTTATCGGCACGCTGGTCGAATTCCTTTCCATTCTCCAAAAGAGCCTCGCGACCGCGCTCACGCCTCCCGACCACTATGGGCGGCTCGAATCGGTATTCTCCGTTATCGGCGGCATAAGCGACCTGGCCGCGCCCGTGATGCTTGGCGTTGCGCTTGATTTCATGGGCTTCCCGCTTCTTGCCTCTCTTCTCGCGACCATCGCCTGCTTCCTCGCGATCGTGTTCTTCTTCCATACGCGGCGGGGCGCCCGTTCGAGCCTGCGCCATCTCCGGCTTGCCCCTCCCCCGCCGCCGGAGCGCGCGGTATAGTTCACCGCATGGCTAAGCCCCTGCTCCTCTTCCTCACCGACCTTACGAACGGCGCGGAAGAAGAAGACATGCTCATAAGAGATTTCCTGCGGCGGGACTTTGACGTAGCGCTCATGCACCCGCGCGACTGCGAACCGTTTGAGGACGCGGCGGACGCGATCATCATCCGCAATACATGGAACACGAAAGACTATGGGAAGCCGGAGCCGTGGTACGGGCGGTGGCGCGCGAAGCCATGGCTTCCGATACATGACGACCTGTACGTCCGCGAATATGAGCAGGACGACTCCGACGGGTGGAAGGGATACCTGCTTTGGCTTTCCAGGAACGGGTTTCCGGTGATTCCGACCGTCGACCGCGTCGGGGATATCGGCCAGCTGCCAAACGGCGGCGATTATTTCATAAAACCGAAGAACGGCTTCAGCGGCATAAACGCGCGGAGGCTTTCGCGGGACGAACTGCTCGCGCTCGCTCCCAGGCACTATCTCATCCAGCCCTTCATAGACTTCACGTACGAGATATCCTTCTATTATCTCGACGGGAAGCTGCAGTACGTATTGTATGCGCCCGATACGCGGAAGCGATGGGAACTGGAAGAATTCGATCCAAGCGAACGCGATATCGCGTTCGCTAAAGTCTTTATCGACTGGGACAGGCAAAAGCGGGGCATCATACGCGTCGACGCGTGCCGCACGGAGACGGGCGACCTCCTCCTTACGGAAGTCACCGATCAGGGCGGTGTCTTTCTTTCCGTAACCAGGCTGTCAGATACGACTCGCGGAAGGTTTCTCGAGAATCTCTCCCGCTCGATACGCGCCGTTGCCGGAACCTAACAAGGCCGCGCCGGCTATGCCTTATGCCGCCTGTGGTGCGGCTTCGCCGGGACGAACGGGAAGCTGATATTCGGCAGGACATGCTTCTGGAAGCCGATCCAGTAGACGGCCCAGGTAACGAGTATCGGCAGCGCGCCGATAATGACCGCCCACGAGGGGCCAACGAGCCCGTAGAGTACGCCGGCACACGCCGGCCCGATCATCCACCCGACATCGTCAAAGAGGGTTATGACCCCCGCTACCGCACCGTCCTTGGCGTGTTCCCGGTCAAGCGCATGGAGCCAGGACCAGAGCGATATTCCGGCCATCTCCTCGCCCGCGGTCGCGAGGAAACCGAAAAGTATGAACAGGATGCCGAACCCAAGTCCAAGGAGCATGCCAAACAGCGCGAAGACGAGGAGACCGAAGAATACGAGCGTGCGCCGGTCCGCGCGGTCGGCGAGCGTGCCGAGCACGAAACCGAGCACGACGACCGAGAAATCGAAGATGCCGAGCCCGATGCCGCCGAGGATCGCACCGTGGAGTTCGTGCGCGAGAATGAGCGGCACGACGAACCAGATGATGCCGTAGAAGATGCCGCTTGAGAGGCTGAGGAGGAGAAGCATCGAGCTTGCCGGATTGAGCTTCCGTATGGTCCGGAGGGAGGCGAGGAACTGGCGGCGGATGTAGTAGTGATGCGTGTCTATTTTCTGCTCCGCGTGCACCGACGCATGGTCCTTGGGCGCGAAGATAAGCGCCAGGAACGCAAGTGCGAATCCCGCCGCAAGCACCGTCCCGATATACGACGGGGCGAGGAGCAGGGTGAACGGGAGCGCGGCGCTCGATATCACGATGCCGACCGACCCGAACACATCCCGGAGCGACATGAATTTCCCCGCGAATTCCCTGGGGGCGGAAGAAAGGATATACGCGTTTATGCCGGGACTGAAGAACAGCCACCCGAAGATGGAAAGGAATATGCTGATGAGGTACGTCGCGAGCGTGAGCTCGAAGGCAAGGCACAGCGCGGCGACAAGGAATGTCGCCGCCGTCACTTTGAGCAGTCTGCGGTATCCGAAACGGTCAAGCAGCTGACCGGCGGGCACGTCAAGAAGAAGCTGGATGAGCGAGGCTCCTCCCATGATGAATCCGACGATCCAGAGCGGCAGGAGCCGCTCGCCAAGGGGCGAAAGGAGGGAATAGTGGAGTCCGCCGGCGAACTTGAAGAGGACGAGGAAAAGCCAGAACGGGGAGAACGTCCAGAAGAGCCTGCTAAAGAGCCGGGAGCCCGCGCGCAACATCGGTTACAGTGTAACAGACCATTGCTATACTGAACGTATATGAACACCGACAAGATAGCAAACATATACTTTGGCAAGGTCACCAAGCGCCTCGTGAACTGGTTCGATCTTAAAGTGTTCTCCTACTACAAGGCGGCCGACGCGGGCCTCGTGCGGCTCGTTCGGGAAATTTATCGCGAGGAACGGGGCCCAGTCTTACTTGACCCCGAAGAACTTTTCATGATCTATTCACTCGCGCGAACACAGCGAAAGCACGGAGGCGAATATGCGGAAGTTGATGTGTTCCAGGGAGCCTCGTCGAAAGCTATCTGCGAAGCAAAAGAGGGCACCCCATTACACCTGTTTGACACGTTCGCAGGACTTCCGAGCGTCGGCGCCCTAGACACCCGTTTTAAGAAAGGGATGTTTGCGGCAAGCGAAGCTGCGGTGCGTGCTCGTCTCGCTGCATATCCACAAGTCTTCATCTATCCGGGGTTCTTCCCCGATACTGCAGCGCCTGTCGCGGAAAATAGGTTTTCATTCGTGCACCTTGATGTCGACACATATGAAAGCACGAAAGCCTGCCTTAGTTTCTTCTATCCTAGGATGCTTCCGGGCGGAATCATCCTTTCCCATGACTATTCACAGTGCCAGGGTGTACGCAAAGCATTCGACGAATTTCTTGAGACCAGGCCCGATACATTTATCGAACTTCCTTTCTCGCAATGTCTGGTAGTCAAGAATTGACGGATGTTCTGCTCATCACATATCTTTTCCCGAACGCGTTCCAGGGCAACCGGAGGCCGGATTCGGGAAACTGATTCACTACCCATTGCGGATACGTGTTGCTGTTCGGACCGATCAGGGAATAGCGTTCGATATATGGATATGTTTCCAAAGATCGCTCGATAACGTCGGCCATGCGCGCCGCGAGCGACCCTTCCCCGCCGGTGACGCTTCCGAGGAGCCGGCTCTCCCACATCCATCCCCGTATGAAAAAGAACATCTCTATCCCTACCGCCGACGGAAGCGCGTCCTTATGCAAGTGTCCGACGCATTTTCCGCAGGTGTGGCGCGCGAACGGCGGGCGGTCGCCCTGGGCGGCCGTTCGCCAGCTGATGCCGTAGCGGGAGATGGTTCCTGTCCGGTTCACGACGAACCACGGATGCGTCGCGAAGCTGGCCGGCATCCCCGCGGGACACGCGAACAAGAAGACCTGGTATTTGTCTTTCTCTAAAAGGCGCTCAAAATCGGGATCGCTCATATTGTATATGCAATATACCGTTCGCGATGAGAATCGTCCCGAAGAGCGTGTGGAGCGAAGAAACAAGAAGGATATCCGGGATAAAAGCGAAGATGAGGACGGAAACGCTGCCCCAGAGCGTGATAAGTATGATTCGAGTGCGCCAATACGGCACGCCGGTCAGTTGGTGGCAGAACACGAAAAGCGGCACGATAAGAAGTACAACAATCCAGACCGGAAACGCGGGCAAAAGGAGAAAAGCGATGGAGAGCATGCATGCCTGCTGCAGGAGCGCGGAAACACCATAGAGAAGGCCAAGCCTGCCGATGAAAAAGCCCGCGATCGCCACGCTCGCTGCAAAAACCACCAGGAACCATATCCCCGGCGTCGGGAACGATATTCCCTGAGCGTATATCGCGCATTGACTTGCAAGCGCGGATACCAGCAGCACGACATGAATGAAAGTCAGATTCTTCGGAGAGCCGCCTTCTTGATGCGAACATAATTTGATATAGCAGCCGGCCAAGAAGGCCGGAAGCGCGTATGCGAGAAGCCAAATGACGAGGGGGTTCATAGGAGCTATGGCCGTATAAGCGGTTTTCCGCCAACGAGCTTCGCAAAAGAAAAACTCCGACAGTATGTCTCCCCGTCCTCGATCGGAATCACGGGGATTTCGAACCCGGCGTCCCGGAACGTTTCGGCAACTTCACGTACCCGCGTCTCCGGAACCTCCACATGCGTAAAGTCTTCGATGGAAATGGGAAATTCGCTCCGGTCCTCATGGAGGTTGAAGAACCGCGAACCGGGCGACGGCGATATCGCTCCCTGCCGTATGCCGATGAGTATCGGGTAGTTGTACGCGATGTCCGTGCCTTCGAGAAAAACGCTTTTTAGGGAGTGCTTTTTCTTCGAAACCTTCCCCGTCCAGTTCACTAGCTTCCGCTGGTAATCGAGGATATGCTTCCCGAACGGGTATTCCGCGAGCGCGACGAGAAACGCGGTGTCGAAAAACCAATGGCCCCATACAAGCCTCGATCCGTATTCGTTCCCGATCCGCTGTCCCTGCGGCATATACATACCCGCATACAGCCGCGCGTACATGCGCGCGCGACCAAGCGAGATCGATCGTATGCCTCCCCGCTTCCTGTCCCAGTCATCGTGGTGCGGGGTAAGTCCTTTGTTTTGTATGATCCCTTCCAGAATATCGACGACTCCGTCGGTATCGCCGTATTTATACCGCCCCGTCCCGTGCCAGTGCCCGGCCCTGGCGTAGAGGTCGCGGATGTCCGGCATGGTACGTAAAGTATACTGCCTTCTATCAGACGGAATACAGCCCGCTAGTCCCAACAGATTTTGCAAAAAAGCCGGGATCGTCTAGCGATCCCGGCTCGACGCAGTATTGGGGGCTCTTCGATCACTATAGGGTGAGCTTGCTCTTATCGACTATCCTTCCTTCGACAGTGATAGCTATCACCTCAGCATTATAGGTCTTGATCCACACGTCGAGTATCGCCTCATGAGGCCTATACTCGACGTTACGCATATAGCACCCTATCGAATAGCCGAAGAGAAGTGCCCGCAGCGGACGCGCTACGCGCCACTCGGCTTCCTTGGGAGTCAGCGCTCCTTCGACGACAGCCGAAGGCTCATAAGTGAGCGGCAGGACGAATCGGTATATGCCCTCCCCCAGATATTCTCCTTCGGTGAGGAGAAAGACGCGGGTAATGTACGTGCGGGGGCCCGTGAGGGTTCTCTGCTCATAGAGTATCCCCTTGTATGGACCATTCGGATATCTTTTCGCGAGAGTCTTTTCTTCCATGCTTCCCTCCGTGACAGAACTGTGTACCCTCTTAGGAAGATAGCAGGTTGCCGATGAAAACGCAGGGTAGTTATGACAGGCACCGGACCGCGATGATGAGGCACAGAATGAGCCCGCTGCCGATGATCGGCCGCCACTCGAGCTTTTCCTTGAGCAGCACGCGGCTCAGCAGATAGACGAGCCCGGGCTCAAGAAGCAGGATGAGCAGCGTGAAATTAAGACCGACGTATTCGAACGCGAAGAGCCGCGCGAGCGCGGAAACGCCGAAAAACATGCCCGGCACAAGTCCGAGCCAGAGGCCTCCGGGCGGAACTTCCTTCCACGAGCCGCGAAAGAAGGCGCAGCAAAGGAAGAATACCCCGCCGATCCGGAACAGCCCGAGATACGCGGGAGAAAGGAATTGGAGCGCGAGCTTGGCGAGGTTGTCGACAGCCGCCGAAAGGGATATGTCGGCGAACACGTATCCGCTCCCCGGGGTGAGGAGCTTGCGCCACGAATACCGTTTCGCGTTTGACCAGAGGACGATCGGCACGCCGACGACGATGGCGGCCAGATAAAGGATATTGCCTTCGGATGGAAAGAGAAGATACGCGAGAAGGCCCGTAAGGAGAGGCTGCAGGGTGGTGACGGGTTCGCGGGTGTGGAGCTGCATCGCCTGGATTCCTTTCAGTTCGAATATGTTCTGCGCGAACGAAAGGAGGACCATGGCGGTAACGATCCCGAGGACGACGGGCCCGAGCGCGGGAAACGGCGGACGCGCGATGAGGACATACGCGGCGGCCGTTACGGTCATCACGAGGAACGTGAGCAGGAGAAGCGCGCGCGGTTTGAACTTGGTACGGGTAAGATTGAGCCGGTCGAACGCTATCGCAAGGCCGTGAGCGCCCGCCGTCAAAAAAGGGAAGAGGTACATGCAGGAGCCGGGGAATGATTGGATTATACTGTACGGATGCGCCGGCTCGCGCCCCTTTTTCTTTTCAACGTCATATTCGGGGCGATGGAGTTCCTGCTCCCGGTCAAGTTCTCGGAAGCGGGAGTGAGCGTCGGGCTCACGGCCGTCCTCTTCTCCCTGGTATCGCTTTGTTCGGGACTCCTCGACATCCCCTCCGGAAAGCTCTCGGACCGCATAGGCCGGGAGCGGCTCATCGCCTATTCCATGGTGCTTGCCGCGCTTGCGGCGGTGGCGCTCTATTTCTCGAACAATGTCTTCGTGTTCTTCGCCGCCGCCGTGCTCTTCGGGGCAAGCTACGGGCTCAACTGGTCGCCGCTCCTCGCGCTCATAGGCGACGATGCGGAGAAGGACGGGCATGGCACCGCCTTCGGAAGGTTCTTCCGCATCGTCGCCATCGGGGAGGGACTTGCGCCGATCGGCGTCGCATTCCTCATCGCCTACCTGAGCCTCGACGCGCCGTTTCTTGCGGTCGCGGGCGTCGCGATACTCTGCCTCTTCCTTATTTACGGCGCGGCAAGGAAGCCCGCTACGCGCGCGGAGGAGCACGCAAGGCCATTCTCCTACCGCGACACCCTCCGGCTGTTCCGCAGATCCCTGCCGCTCAATCTCTTTCTTGTCGCGACCGCCTTCTTCGTGGCGTTCTTCTGGGAATCGGTCTGGTTCACGCAGCCGCTCGTCGGCTTCTATGAAAACTCCTTCATGGATTCCGCGCTCATTATCGCGGCATTTTCCGTTCCTTCCATCCTCTTTTCCGATGTCCTTGGCAAATTCATCGACCGCTTCGGAGAAAGGAGGGTCTTTACGCTATCGTCCCTGCTCTCCGTCGCATCGTTTCTCGCGTTTTATCTAAGTACCGCGCTCCCGATGAAAGTCATTTCGATATTCGTCGCGGCCATCGGCGTGCTTGGCATATGGCTCGTCATGGATGTCCTCACCTCGCGCCTCCACGCCCCGCAGGAACGCGGCGAATTCTTCGGCATACTCGAGACCGTGCGGGATATCGCGTACTTCGCCTCTCCCCTTTTCATCGCGCTTACCTATCGGTTCATCGGACTCGAAGGGGTGTTTGCCGTGAATGCGGTTGCGGCGCTCGCGCTGCTCTGCGTGAGCTTCTTTGCACTACGGACGCTACCCGTGAAAGCGCTCTAAACTTATGAGGGAAGGAACCCGCCCGCCTGCATGCGCCAAAGTTCGGCGTATCTTCCGTTCAGCGCCAGCAGTTCTTCGTGCGCTCCGTCTTCGATAATCCTTCCCTCTTCCAGATAAATGATGCGGTCCATGCGCGAAAGGGTCGAGAGACGGTGCGCGATGGCGATGACGGTCTTCCCTTCCATAAGGGCCGCGAGACCGACCTGGATTTTCGACTCGCTGTCGCTGTCGAGCGCGCTCGTCGCCTCGTCAAGAAGGAAGAGGGGACGGTCCGCAAGGATGGCGCGGGCGATAGCGATGCGCTGGCGCTGGCCGCCCGAGAGCTTTACGCCGCGCTCGCCGACGACGCTGTCGTACCCTTGCGGGAGCGCGTGTATGAATTCGTCAGCATACGCAAGCCGCGCGGCGCTTTCTACGTCTTCCTGCGGCGCGTCAGGCACCCCGTACGCGATATTGTCCCGTACGCTTGCATGAAACAAGGACGTATCCTGTGAAATATAGGAAAGGTGGGAGCGGAGATACTGCTGCGACAAGTCGCGGACATCGACATCGTTTAACAGCACCGCCCCTTTGTTCGCGTCAAAGAACCGGAGGAGCAGATTCGCAAGCGTGGTTTTTCCCGCGCCCGAACGCCCGACGATACCGACTTTCTCTCCCGCGGACACGCAGAGCGAGAAATCGGCGAGTACCGGCCGGCCGGTATTGTATGAAAACGTTACGTCCCGATATTCGACGCGTGCCTGCGTATGCGCATGTTGAGGAGAGACCGCCCGATCGGTCACGACGGGCGCAACGATGAGGTCTTCGAGATTCTGCTGGCATTCCCCGCGCTCGCGGATGAAATCTATGACGCTTTTCCCGAGTTCCCACGAGACGTTCGAGAGGCGAAGCCCCGTCGCCATCACGAACAGGATACTCCCCAGGGTGATAAGCGTGTGGGCATACAAGTACGAAGTGATGGCGATGAGCCCCGCGCCGAGAACGACGACCGACAAACCCATATAGTTGTATGACAGCACCGCCCAAAAGCCGAGCGCCCGAAAGGAGCGCTTCTCTTCCTCGATCTGATCATGGACGGACGTGCGGCTTCGCGTACCTCCGTACACTTTCACTGCCGCTATATTGCCGAAGAAGTCGACGAAGACGCCGGTGGTTTTTGATTCCACGTCCGCGTATTCGTTCGCCCGCGCGTTCATCCGCTTCGCATACGGAAGCGTGCCAAGGCACAACAGCACCCCCCAGACAAGCACGAACAGCCCGAAGTAGGGGCTGATGAGAGAAAGTGTAGCGGCGCTTATCAATACCAACGCGCCCTCCTCTATAAAATCATTCGTGACGCGCAATGTCATCCGTTCGAGCGCGTCGGTCGTCGCCGAGATCTTATGCGCGATCTGCCCGGAAAACCGGTCCACGAAATAGCCGTACGAAAGTCCCGTCACGTGGTCAAAGAGCGCCTGTTTCGTTCTGGCACGTATACGCGAGGAAGCAAGGACTTCAATTATGTGCCCGACACGGAACCCAAGTTCATAGCAAACAAAACCGAGGATCGCGCCGATAAGGAGTAGGCGGATTGGTCCGTGCGAGGGGGGGGGGGGGGGGAGCAAATCCACCGCCTGGCCAAGCGCATAGGTAGCGGCGAGCATGGCCGCCGCCGCAAAACTATAAGAAAGCGCGCTCAAGCCAAGCCATTTCACTTCCTGACGATTCGTCGCGAGGAAAAACGCGAAGGGAGTAGCGTGGCGTTCGGGAGAAAGCTGCGTGGACGCGCCGCGAGAATCGGGCATATAGCAAGACTATACCCTATGAATCGAATCTTTCCCTATCTCCCACCCCTCCCCCGTCTCCGGTACGATAGTGCGAACACTGAAGGTGTCATGAATGCGCTGGGCGAGGAAACGCTCGGCGGAAGGCTCCCCGATCGCGACGAAAAACGTCTTCGTCCCCGGAAGACAGGCTTCGACAAACTTCATGAGCCCGTCGCGGTCCGCGTGCGCCGACCAGCCTGACAGGGTCTCTATCTTGGCCCGTATGCGCACCTCCCGGCCCCCGAGCCGCACGGAAGGAGCGCCTTCCTGCATGAGCCGCCCGGGAGTCCCCGGCGCCTGGTATCCGACCATGATGAGGGTCGTCGTCGGAAACGGCAGATAGCGGGCCTCGTGCGCCCCTATGCGCCCTCCGTGGCTCATGCCCGCCCCCGCGATGATGATCTTCGGGTCAGGCGCGGCCGCAATTCCCTCCGACTGCTCGCGCGAGGATGTCATCTTGAGAAACGGGAAATTGAAAATGCTGCCTTCCCGCTCGAGCTCCTCTTTCGCCTCCTGCTTGAAATACGTACTTCCCCATTTCTCGTATACGGCGGTGACGCCGATCGCGAGCGGGGAATCGAGGAATACGGGAATCTTCGGGATCTCTCCCGCGGCCATGAGGTTCGAGAATTCGTAGAGCATGAGCTGCGTGCGCTCCATCGAGAACGAAGGGATGAGAATGGTTCCTCCCCGCGCTATCGCCCGCTTCAGGGTATCGCGAAGCTCCGCGACACGATCGGCAAGGTGCGGATGCAGCCGGTCGCCGTACACGCTTTCCATAAGCAGGGCGCCGGCGTCCGGAATCGGTTCGGCGTCGGGAAGAAAGGGAGAGGGCGAGTTGCCGATGTCGCCCGTAAGGGCGAGGGAGGAGCCCGACGCATCCCGTATCCGGACGCTTGCGGAGCCGAGGATATGGCCGGTGTTCCGGAGACAGACCGAAAGGCCGGGAGCGATTTCTTTCTCCGTGTGGTATTCGAGCGTTTCGACGAGCGAGAAGAACCGCGTCACGTCCTCGTCGGTATAAAGAAGGGGCAGATGCCGCATCTGCGCTTCCTGCGCGAGGATGCCGGCGCTGTCGCGAAGGATAAGTTCCGCCAGATCGCGCGTCGGCGGCGTCATATATACCCTGCCCCTGAATCCCTCCTTTGCGAGCTTCGGGCAGCGGCCCACGTGATCGAGATGCGCGTGCGTTATCACGAGCGCGTCTATCTGGGACGCATCGTACGGAAAAGGGGCGTACGTATCCGCCTCCGAAACATCCCTCCCCTGCTCGATGCCGCAGTCGACGAGAATCTTCCCGCCGCCGCTTCCTTCTATCAGAAAGTTCGAACCGGTGACGGAATCGGCTCCGCCATAGGGAGTGATGCGAAACGGCATGTAGAAACTCTAGCACGAGAAAATCCCGCACTTCTGCGGGATTTTCTCGCGGACCGCCAGTAGGCAACTGTAGTGCCAGGTGGGTGCCCTTGCTGCCCGCGGCGTCGGATTCCGGAAAGGATTCGCCAGCCGGGGAGAATGTCAGGCTCCCGAATGTGTAAACAGTTGCGTTTTAAGGCGGCCCGGATTCAGTATACGCCCGACCAAGGAAATAGGTTGTGGACAACCTTACGTCCACTTTTCTATGATTCAGGCTTTATTCCTACGTTATATAGGGACAGTGTATACTGCCGGTTATATGGACGGCGTTACCATTCACATAGGTTGGGAATACTTTCTTGGCCTCATGGCAGCGCTCCTGGGTATCGCCTGGTATTCAAACGGCCGGTTTACCGCGCTTGAAACATCCATGCAATGGGTGAAAGATGCCTTGCACGATTTGCAAGTATCCACTGATAACGCAAGCGCTCCTGCCCCGGCATTCGGGCAGGGATCGCCTGTCAATCTCAAACCCCTTGGAGAAGAATGGCTCATCGAGAGTGGGTGGAAAGAATATATTGCTGCCCATAAAGACGAATTGATGAAGCTGTGTGAAGAAAAAAGAAATACAAATCCTTATGAAGTTCAAAAGCATATTTTCAAAGCTTTTGACCTTCTTGTACTCGCGCCCGAATTTGACAACCAATTAAAGAAGTTCGCGTTCGAAAAGGGCACCAGTATGGGTATCTTGAGGCGTGTAGGTGCGATTTATTTTCGTAATCTGTGCCTGGACAACTTTGGAATGAGAACAGACGATATTGATAAGCACGACCCCGACAAGACATAACCATGGATAAAAAGCCGCGGCTCTTAGATAGAAGCGCGGCTTTCCGCTATCCTTTGCTTTTTATTTCAATGCCCCGCCCATATCCTCGTTATAGAGGATATGCTCCTGGATGTGCTTGTACTCGACGAGTTCCTCAGGCGTAAACCAGAGCGGGATCTCCACTTTCGCGTCGTCGAGATTCCCGGAGATGTGCGCGAGGTTCCTGATCGCGCGCTTGTCGAGATCGGCCATCGGGTACGAGTCGAGCATGAAGTCGCCGCGGATGGTGCCCACGTCGCTCGTTCGTGGCTCCGTACCGCCCGTGATCTTCTTCACGACCTCGACCGCATGCGCGCCCTCCCACACCATCGGGATGACGGGGCCCGCAGTGAGGTATTTCTTCACCGACTCGAGGATAATGCCGCCGATGACGAGCGGATCGGTCGAGGGCGGGGTTTCGCCTTTCTTCTCATAGCTTGCGATGGTCTTGGTACCGACCGTCATGCGCCAGTTCGGATCGGCGAGATAGTGCTTCTCCGCGAGCTCCGCCGAAGGCACGAGCATCTTGATGCCGACCAGCTTAAGGCCCATGCGCTCATAGCGGCTGATGATCTCTCCGACAAGGGAGCGCTGCACCCCGTCGGGCTTCACGATTACAAGGGTTCTCTCGTATTGCGGATGCGTTGCCATGATGCTGTCGAATGAATTAAAGGTATGCGGGCAGTATAGCGAAAGAGAAGCGCCCGCGCTAGCGCGGGCGCTTCTCTTTGATACGCGCGCGATCTTTACGGATTTGCGGGTGCCGGCGCGGGAGTATTCCCGCCGTTCTCCTCCGGTATCGGAAGGGTGACGTTGATGTTCGCGCCCTGGGGCTGCGGCGCCGGAGCGGGACGATACCGCAGGAAGTAGAAGGCGCCGACCGCGAGGATAATGACGAGCACGATGACGGCGACCGCCCAGCCGCTTGAGTCTGAAGGACGCTCCACTTCGACGATACGCTCGGGTCCCGGATTGTTCACGATAGTTGCCATGTGCAAAAGTTAGAGAGTAACCTCGCTACTTTACAGCATGGGCTTGAAGGATTGATGAAGGTGCTTATGCGAGGAGACGCAGGGCGGCGGCGAGTACCGAGGGCTCGATTTCTTCCGTAAAGTGTCCGCGCTGATGCTCGACGACAATCTCCGAACCAAGTCCTTCTTCGAAAGCAGCCGTGTTATCAAGCGTCACCCACTGGTCGTTATCGGAGAAGAGCGCGATGCTTTTCGGCAAGAGCGATCGCACATGCGTGAGATTGAGCGGGGCATCGGTCCACGAACGCCCAATCTCCTCGTCGCGAGCATTTTCTAGATTTCTTATCGTGTGGAGGAAACCAGCAACGAACAGTGCGCCGCCAACGGTACCGCGCTCCGAGAGCGTCTCGAGATATCTAAGTATCGTCTGGCATCCCATTGAGTGCCCGACAAAAAATGTCTCTGTATTAGATGTACCGACGGCTTCCGCGAGCGCCGGTACCCAACGTTCTTTGCGGGGCTCTTCTGGCACCGGGAGTTGTGGGGCGACTATTTCGTAGCCCCGGCTCTTGAGTTCGTCTGCAAGCCAAGGGAACCAATCCTGGTCGGGTCCTCCATCCCACCCATGTACAAGTACGGCTCGTTTCATACGAAATATTATACCTCCCCCGGCCTTCTCGTAAGTACAACAGTTTCCTTCTCTTCTATCAAAATAGTGTGCTCGGAGTGCGCGGCGGCGGAGCCGTCCTTGGTGCGGTAGGTGTAGCCGTCCTGAGAAAGGACGACGGACGCCTTCCCCAGAGTCGCGATGGGCTCGAGCGCGAGCACCATGCCCGGCACGATATCGACGCCGTCGCCTCCTTTGCCGTAGTTCGCGATGAAAGGCTCCTCATGCACATGCTCGCCTACCCCGTGTCCTCCAAGGACGCGCACGATCGCGAAGCCCGTACCTTTGTATGCTTCGCCGATCGCACGGGAGATATCGCCCGTGCGGTTGCCGGGCCTTGCGGCGGCGATACCCGCTTCAAGGGCCGCGTCCGTCGCGGCGATAAGCTCGAGAAGCTCGGGTTTCACCTTCCCCACGGGTACCGTAACCGCGGAGTCGAGGATGAGGCCGTGGTGAGTAAGCCCGAGGTCGAGGCTTACGATATCGCCCGTCTTGAGTTTCCTCGAAGGACTTGGAATGCCATGCACCACTTCGTCGTTTATCGAAACGCACAGCGTTGCCGGAAACGGGCGCCGGGCGCCTTCCGGCTGATAGCCGAGAAATGACGGCTCGTCACCGAGGTCGCGTATGAGCTTCTCGGCCAGGTCATCGAGCTCTTCGGTCGTTATTCCCGGCACGACCGCACGCGCGACCTTGGCAAGCACTTCGCCTATGCGCCTGCCTCCTTCCACCAGGTCTTCCCGCTGTTTCGGCGTACGTACGATCATGAAAGTTCCAGGGCGCGCGCGATATCCGATGCGATCTGTTCGGGAGCCTTCTCTCCGTCGATATCTATGAGCGCGCCTCGCGTCCTGAAGAAATCCAGAACCGGCTCGGTATGGGTGCGGTAAACGTCGAACCGGCCCCGTATCTTCTCATCAGCATCGCTGTCGGGACGATGTTCCGTCTTCGCGCGCCCGAGCTGCCTCGTAAGGGCGGAGTCTTCGGATACGGCGAGGTGTATGACTTTGTAGGGACGCCCGAGCCACGCAAGCACTTCGTCCGCGAGTTCCGCCTGCGGAAGCGACCGGGGGAAGCCCTCGGAAACGAGCCCCTGCCCGGGGAGAAGCGAAAGAATCGCTTCCTCGAAGAAATAATCGGCGATCCAGTCCGGAGAAAGCTTGCCGCGGTTATAGTCGTCGCGTATGCGCTCGCCAAGCGGCGTAGCCTTCAAAATAAGGTCTTTGAAGTGGTTGCCCGAGGAAAAAAGCGGCCAGCCAAGGCGTGCGGCAAGCATGTGCGCCTGCGTACCCTTGCCGGATCCAGGCCTGCCGACGAATAGCACCGCGCCCAGGGCGCCTGAGTCTGTCATACGGGGAGTGTAGCAAAAAAGGCTTGGTGCGGCTATAATCACGGAAACGTGAAGCCTCAAATCATCACGATCGCGGGTTCTATCGGTAGCGGTAAATCTTCCACGGCCAAAGCGGTCGCCGCCGCACTCGGGTACGAACATTTCTCCTCGGGCGACCTGTTCCGCCAGATAGCCGCGGAGCGCGGCCTTTCCATCGAGGCGATGAATCTTTCGCTTGAAGAGCGCAACGATGTCGATCACGGAGTGGACGAACTCCTGAAAAACATGAACGGGAAGGAGAAGCTCGTCATAGACTCCCGGCTTGCCTTTCACTGGATTCCCGAATCATTCAAAGTGTTCCTCTATGTCGATCCGCAAAGCGCGGCCGAAAGAATTTATGCCCATATTCGCGATCAAGGGAGGGTGAGCCAGGAAGGATCCTCAGCTGCCGAGATCAGGGAAAATACGGAAGTCAGAACGGCAAGCGAGACGCGGCGCTATTCCGCACTCTACGGAGTGAACGTGTACGATACAACCCAGTTCGACGCGGTTATCAACACGACGCACAATAATCTGGAGACTGTGGTCGCTATGGTGCTTGGCGCCTTTCGCGGCTGGCAAAGCGCTAGTGCGTAAAAACAAACAAGGGCCAGCCGAATGGCTGGCCCGCGGACTTTCGAACGATACCTGAGAACCGATAACGCTTATCTCAGCCTGAGATTGAATTCGCGGTCGACCAGCATGTAATCCGGCGTGCGTTCAATGACAACGCACAGGTAACCGCACACCACCGGCATGCCCGAATCCGGGCTTGCGAACACACTCGACAGGTTCGGTCGGTTGTAGACTACCCCCTCTCTTTGTGCCTGTGCCTTTCCTTTTTCGTTGAAGACGATATAAAAAGGCGAGAGCACGGGAAATATCGAACGGAGCTTCTTCACACTGATCGTGCCGTCATCGTTCAGGCACGACCGACGCGCTTCTTCGAGCACCCGAGGAAGTGAGACCGCATCCCGGCTATGTTGGGGCAAAGGAGACGGTACGGGCTTTTTCGGTCTTGCGCCGAACCCGAACAGTTGGAGCAGGGAGAGCATGGGAACCTCGCAAACTTGGTATCTGCGGCAAAAATATAACGATTCGCTCTCAATGTCAAACAGCCGGAGCACGCTCCGGCTGTTTGACGATAGGTAGAGTTTTTAATACTCCCGAAGCGATGCCTGCGCGTCGATCTTCCGTACGAGATCGAGAATGACCTGCACCGCGATGAGGAGGGCCGTACCGCCGACGAGGAAGGCCGTGACGCCCGTGAGCCCCTGGATGATGAACGGCACGACCGCGACGAGGCCGAGGAACACGGCGCCCGGAAGCGTGATGCGGGAGACGACGGCGCTGATGTAGTTTTCGGTCTCGCGGCCGGGACGGACTCCGGGGACGAAGGCTCCCGACTTCTGAAGGTTCTCCGCGACGCGTTTAGGCTCGAAGGTGATCGAGGTATAGAAATACGTGAAGAGGACGACGAGCGCGAAGTACGCGGCGCCATAAGCCCAGGGGTTCGCGATGAAGGCGGCGAACCAGGCGTTCGCGCCGACGAAGAAGGAAATCTTCGCCGCGGCGAGTATCGAAAGCGCCATCTGCGGGAGAAGCAGGAGCGAGAGCGCGAAGATGATCGGGATCACGCCCGCCTGAAGAAGACGGAGCGGGAGATAGGTCGCCGCGCCGCTCGTGAGCGCCGCGCCGCGGACCGCCCGTGCGTACGCGATCGGGATCGAGCGCTCCGCCTCCGACACTACGACCACGGCATAGACGACCGCGAGCGCGAGCGCCCCGAAACCGAGATACGCCGGGATGTTCGCCGCGGTCGCGGTGAAGAGGAGCTGGGAAAGCTCGGACGGGAAGCGCGAGACGATGCCCGCGAAGATGATGAGCGAGACGCCGTTGCCGATACCGAATTCCGTCACGAGCTCTCCGAGCCACATAAGAAGGAGGGAGCCCGCGGCGACCAGAAGCACGTTCGCGACAAGCCCCACGGCAGAGAGCGGCTCGATGATGCCCTGGCTCTGAAGGAGGAAGAGGAACGCGACGCCCTGGATGAGCGCGAGCGGGATGGTAATGATGCGGCTCCACTCGATGAATTTCGCGCGGCCCGCCTCGCCCTCTTCGAAATAGAGGGCCTTGAGGCGCGGGGAGACCGCGGTCCCGAGCTGCATGATGATGCTCGCGGTGATGTAGGGGCCCACCCCGAGCATCACGATCGAGAGATGCGAGAGCCCGCCGCCCGAGAAGACGTTCAAAAGGCCGAAGAACTGGTTGTTCGCGAAAAACTGCGTGAGCGCATCGTGGTTGACACCCGGAATCGGAATCGCGGCAAGGAAGCGGAACGCGGCGAGCGCGGCCACGAGGAAAAAGATGCGGGTGCGCAACGCCTCGTCGCTGAAGGTGAGCTTGAGCTTGTGATAAAAGGCGTTAAGCATGGGATACGAGCGAGCCGCCCGCAGCCTCTATCGCCTTCCTGGCGCTCGCGGACGCTTCGCATCCCGAGATGGAGAGCGCCTTGGTGAGCTCCCCGGTGCCGAGGATCTTCACGAGCGGGGCGCGGCCGGAGAGGGCCCGGACGAGACCCTTCTTCACGAGGATCGAAGGGGTGACGGCGTCGCCCGCGGCGAACGTCGCCTCAAGCGCGGCGAGATTGACCGGCGCGTATCCGCCGCGGTCGCGACGGACGGTGCGGCTGCGGTTCCTGCCGTATCCGCGGCGCTTCGGGAGCTTCTTGATGATGTCGCGCATCTCCGGCCGTATCTTGTGGCCCGCACGCGCGGTCTGGCCCTTGCCACCGCGTCCGGAAGTCTTGCCGCGCTTGCCGCCGCGTCCGACGACGGTGCTTTTCGGGCGGGAGTGATTCGATTTGAGGTTGTTGAACTGCATGGAAATGTTATGAGCGGGTGCGGAGCTTCTTCAAAGCCGCTACCGTCGCGCGGGCGATAGTGAGCTTGTTCTTGGTGCGCGAGAGGATCTTGGTGACGACATCGGAGACGCCCGCGAGCTCGAGCACGGTGCGCATCGCGCTTCCGGCGACGAGACCGCGGCCCTTCGACGGGATGACCGCCACCGTCGAGGACGCGTACTTCGCCTGGACCTCGTGGCGGATGGAGCCCGAGTCGGTGCGCGGCACGGTGAACATATGCTTCTTCGCGTCGCGCGTCGCCTTGTCAATCGCGAGCGCGGTGTCCGCGGCCTTCCCGAGTCCGACGCCGACCCTCCCCTTCTTATCACCGATTACGACCGCGACGCTGAAGTTGAAGCGGCGGCCTCCGGCCATGACGCGCGCCACGCGGCGCACGTCGATATTGACCGAGTCGAACTCCCCGCGCTCGCGGGGAAGGCGGTTCGAGCGGCGCTGGCCCCCGGGGCCTCCGCGCCCGCGCGGAGCGCGGCCGCGAACCGCGGTCTTCTCGGGCGTAGCCGCAGCTTCCGCCTCAACGGCGGCTTCGGGCGCCGCTTCAACCGGCGCGTCCTGTACTTCGGTCTCGGGAGTCATGATGGTGTCGTCAGCCATACCGTATCAGAAGGAGAGGCCGCCTGCACGCGCGGCGTCCGCGAGGCTCTTCACCTGCGCGGCATACGCGTATCCTCCGCGGTCGAAGACGATGGCCGAAACGCCGAGTTTCTTCGCCCGCTCCGCGATCGCCTTGCCGATAGCCGCGGCCTGGAGCGACTGCGCGCCCGGGAATTCCCTGCCGTGCGCCTGCGCGATCGTCTTTCCCGCCGCGTCGTCGATGAGCTGCACGGAGACGAACTTGTTCGAGCGGAAGACCGCGAGGCGCGGGCGCTCCTTGGTGCCTTTGACGCGCGAGCGTACCCGCTTGTGGCGGCTCATGCGCTGGGTCCTCTTGGTTGTCGCTATCTTGGTCATACGAAAATATTAGACTGCCTTCTTCCCCTGCTTCCGGAGGATCTTCTCGTCCGAATAGCGGAAGCCCTTGCCAAGATACGGTTCCGGCGGCTTCACGGCACGGACGACTGCCGCGAACTGGCCGAGCGCGTCCTTGTCGGGACTGTCGAAATGAATCGTGTTCTTCTCGATGGTCGCCGTGATGCCTTCGGGAACCGGAAGCTTCACCTTATGCGAGAAGCCGACCGAGAGCACGAGCTCCTTCCCCGCAAGCTCGACCTTATAGCCCACGCCTTCAAGGATAAGGCTCTTCCTGAACGGCGTCACGACGCCCGCAGCCATGTTGCGCACATGCGCGACGAAGGTGCCCGTGAGCGCCTTGGAGAGCTTGCTGTTGTTTCTTGGCGAAACCTGCACGCCTTCGGGAGTCACTTCGATCGAAACGAAGGAATGGACCGGGCGCGTGAGCGTTCCCTTGGGGCCTTTGACCGACAGCACGCCGTCAGCCACCGAAACCTGGGTGGAGGAAGCGAGAACGACGGGCTTTTTTGCGAGGCGTGACATACGAAAATAAAAGAATTACCAGATATCGAAAAGGGTTTCTCCTCCGGCCTGCTGCTTCCTCGCCTCGCGGTCCGAAAGGATTCCCTTCGGGGTCGAGAGCACGCGGACGCCGACTCCGTTTTTGACGCTGTGCGCGTCCTTCCCTGCGGCATAGAGGCGGCGGCCGGGCTTCGATACGCGCTTCACGCCGTGGATCTTCGAGACGCCCTGCGCGTCATAAGCGAGTACGACGTCGAGCGTGCGCTTCGCCGGGGTCTTCTCGTTTGCGATAACGTCCACGCTTTCGACGTACCCGAGCGCCTTGAGCTTCTTCGCGATCGCTTCGAGATGCGCCGAATACGGAAGCGAGACGGACGGCTTCCGGACCGCTCCGGCATTGTTGAGTCGCACGATGAAATCTCCGACGCGGTCCGTGATCATACGCTTACCACGACGCCTTCTTTACGCCCGGAATCTTCCCTTCCCTCGCCATCTCGCGGAACTGGATGCGGGAGAGGCCGAACGCCCGGAGATACCCGCGGGAGCGGCCGGAAACGGCGCAGCGGCTCTTCAAACGAACCGGGGAGGAGTTCCGCGGGAGCTTCTGGAGGCCCTCAGAGTCACCGGCAGCCTTAAGAGCCGCGCGCTTGGCGGCGTACTTTTTGACCAGTTTCGCCTTCTTGGCGTACCGGGCAAGCTGGGAGGTTTTAGCCATACAAAAATAGCTCCGCGGAGCTTCAGGACACTGTATCAAATAGGTTACGGGGCGTCAAACAGGAGCCCTGCTTGGTCGAGCGGCCAAGCGGGATAATCTTTCGTCAGACGGCCTAAACAACTTTACCGAAATCACGAACTTCGCGAAAATGGATGAGAACGAGGTCCGCGCCTGCTTTGCCCGGGGTTCAACCCGCGTCAACGCTAAATCATAGCTTAAATCCGAGCTTGAAACGCAATGCTTCTGTCTTCAAGCCCGAATGGTATCCATCATTCGGGCCTTCAACGCATCATCACTTGACACGCGACGAGCGGGTGTTTCTGTCCGCGCTTCTGCGCGCTGACCGCCCGAACAGATCACCGAAGAGGGACGCATCATATCCGACGAGACCATACCGCGGTCGGACGCGACCGTGCAAGGTTTCTGGCCCGTGTTGACCGAAAGAGGCGGGTTCCTTGCGGGCGCGGCTCGTGTCTGACGACGAAACGAACACGGTGCACCAGGAAGCGCGAGGAGCGCTTCCTGATCTTCCTGCACATACCATCACGTACGATCGTGGTACCGGGTTCACGCTCTGGCAGTTCATTGAGCGCGATACCAATGCCCGGGTATACTTCGCCCGTCCCCATCATCCCTGGGAGCGGGGTGCATGCGAGAACAGCTGCGCCGGTTCTTTCCCGAGGACATGGAACTCGGAGCGCTGTCCCAGCGACAGGCTGACCGCGTGACCTGCCTTCTCAATCACCAGCCTCGCAAGTGTCTTCGCCGGAAGACACCGCGCCGAGGGTTTGGAAGGTGTTGCGATTGAGGACTGGTTCAAGCGCAACTACGGCTTGATGACATTGCACAAGCCGAGGACGTGCCGGATCCTTGATCGTACCAGCCGATATCTCGAACGGGAAGGACACTATATATATATCCGGCGGCGTCGAATATATCCAAAAGACCCCACGCCGAATTGCGTGGGGCCGTACCTGCGTGCGAACCGAGTCCTTGACCGGAGGCTTCAGCCTCCGTTCGGAACCGATGTCTGCTGTCGGTCGGACAGCGCGATCGCGATGCCGAGCAGCGGGGAGACGAAGAAGATGATGCCCAGCATCGTCGCGAGGCCCTGATGCCAGTACGCGAAGTAGTGAGTGAGCGACATGAGCGCAAGGCACGCGGCCGCGGCTCCGAGAAGCAAGCCGATCCTCGCGATTTCTTTTCCTTGTGATCCGCGACGGGAGAAGAAGAAAACGACGCCCCCGATGCAGACGCACGTCCAGAAGGAGAAGTTCGCGAACGACAGGGTGCCGCCCGGGTCAACCCGGGAAGCGCTCTCGAACACCGCCTCGGGGCTGAAGGCCAGGGCGATGCCGGAGAGGGAAATGACGGCCATGATAGCCAGATAAATCTTGTTCATGATGTTCCTCCATTGGTTCCGAGCTGAAAAGAGCGGCCCGAACGCTTAAGTAACGTTAGCACATACAGTATTATCTGTCAATACCCTGGAATCATCCAAGGTATTGAACCATTACGGAAAACTTGACAAGATATGATATATAGTATACACTCTTAGATAGATACGTCCCTTGAAAACAAGGCTAGGGGCGGTTTCAGCGCTCAGGGGCTCACTAAAGTGGGCTGTTGCGCGCTGAAACCGCCACAATCGGGTGGAGGTAAGGCTGTTGAACCTGGGGCTTCGCTAAGGAGTGAGGGGTTCATAGAAAGGAAGTGTCATGCCAAAACCTGTCACGGCCACGGTGCTCTTCGGGGCGCTCGGTCAGATCGGCGAGCTCGTTCGCGGGCAAACCGGCGCAGACCTGAATGAGCTGCTCGCCGCGGTGGTCAAGCCCGCGCATAGCAGCAGGCTTGAGCGTGTTCTCGCAGAGCTCTCCGGGCTCTATAGCGAGATCGCGACCACGGCGCGGATCGACCCGCCGAAAGGCGGCAAGGCCTGCGCGGTGAGGATCGCGATCGGCGGTGAGGACAAAACCCTCATGCTCGTCCGCTTCGGCGATTCGGGCAAAAACGGTCGGCTCAGGCCCGGGCAGATCGAGGAATACGGCCAGAAGGCCAGCCTCGTTCCCGCACCGGTCGAGTATCGAGACGCATTGTTCGCAGAGCGCCCGCGGCTCGCGGACGATCTCGGGCACGACCCGCGCATACCCGACGGCAGCTTCGTGGCGTTCGTCACGGAACCGCTCAACGGCAATCCGGCCGGCCTCATCAACTACTTCTATTCCTCCCTCTGCAGCCTCAAGAATTCGCAGGGCTCCGTCCCGACCGAAATCTCGTGGCACAACTGGGTCGCGTTCGTCGCGGCTCCGAGCAAGGAGGACGTGTGATGGCTGAATACCAATCCCGAAGAATCGAAGCAGTCGCCGCCTACGGACGGACGCTGAACGCGGATGCGAGGAACGCACTCATGGCGCTGCCTCGGCTTAACCGGATCGAAGAAATTCGTAGGCATGTTCCGCTTCTCGAACCCTTCGACCCCAATTCCCTGAGCCAGTGGAGATGCTCTCTTCCCGGGAAATTCTCGGCTCAGAAAGGGTGGCAGTGTGTCCGCAAAGTGCGCACTGTGAACACGTACCATGGTTATGCCTACAGCACGACCTATCGAGCATGGTACGGGCAAAAATTCCCCCGCAAAGTACTCGAAGGTCTGGAATGGGTAAATTGGCTGGACTGCTTCGCCGACATCGAGGTCTGGATCAGTCAGTCTCTTCCCGAGTATCCCAAGTATGAGTCCGGCGCATTCGGCACGAGCGGGCCGAGCCTGCTCGTGGGCCGAGCTCACGATGGCCGGGTATATCCTCTTGCCGCGTGGGATGAAGGACCGGGAAGCGAACTCCCGATCGCCGAATCCCTGTTAACCTCGTATCGGCGCAAAGAGAGCGAGAGCAACGGTTTAACGGCTGTCAGCTACGTGCTCGGTGCTACGGGCTTCATATACCTTGCCCTGTGTGTGTGGGCCGGGGAGGCTTTGGACATCGGTTCCTTCGGCCCGGGCGTGGCCGTATGCATCATCTCACTCGTCTTATACATAATCGGCAGGAGTTCTGATAGGCGAAAAATCGACAACTGGCAACGGAAATCGATACCGCGCGCGATGAGCATCGACCCCAAAACCTGAACCGGACATACTAAGCCTTGTTTGAAAAATCGACCTCCGGTCGAGCCCCGCAAAGCAACCAAGCTTTGCGGGGTTTCCTTTAGGATATTGGAACAATTCTGCTGCCAGAAATTAGCACTTGCAGGACTAATTCGTAAAAAAGGTATGTATAACTTAGTACGTCAAATTCACTCGTATGTACCTGATATAGAATGGTGACCCATACACACGATGGGCGCGGCGGAAAGTTCCGCCGCGCCCTGTCCGGTTATACCAGACCGAATTCGATATTTGGTTTCCGTTTGACATACATGCACCTCGTCTTCGCACGGGTCCACGGGATATTGATTTCGATGGAGTCGCTGTTCTCGCGCTCCATCCTCCGGAGAATGACGAGAAAAAACACAGCCTGCGAGCGTGCACGGGCGTGGCCCAGTCGACGCATGAGCTCGAGACTGGTGAACATACGGTCTCGTGCGCAGTCCTCTTCATGGCCAACCGAGTTTTGGCCCGACCAGAGGACTTGGGCAAGATTGAACATTCCAGCCCCCGGAATCGTCCAGCGCGGAGTTCCGTCCGTATCCTTTCCGGCAAGAAGCGCCTGCCTGATCTCATTGCTGGCAGTATGCTCGTATCTATTACTCATCCAGAACAAATCCTCAAGATCACAGACAAACCGCATGACACATCTCCTTGATGCCATCGGACGCTCGACGTGGATACCGTTAACGTCACTATCCGAGAATGTGAAGTATCCGAATATATGATACAAAGAGCCCTGACTCCCGTCAAGGCTCCCTGCATTTTAAAACTTTTTTATTTCTTCCCCTTCTTCTGCTCCTCAGCCGGGCGAAGCGGCACGCCAAGGTGGCGGAAGAACGCATCGGCCTCCTTCTTCGACTTCGCGGTCGTGACGATGGTCACGGCAAGCCCGAACACGTCCTTGAGGTCCTCGTCGGAAGTCTCCGGGAAGATGGTGTTCTCGCGGATGCCGATCGTGAGGTTGCCCATGTCGTCGATCGCGGTCGCGGGAAGGCCGCGGAAGTCCCTGGTTCTCGGCAAGGCAATGTGAATGAGCTTGTCGAGGAAATCGAACATGCGCGCCCCGCGGAGCGTCGTCTGGTATCCGACCGTATCGCCCGCGCGCATCTTGAACTGCGCGATCGACTGCTTTGCCGCGCGCGGTGCCGCCTTCTGGCCCGTGATGCGGGCGAGGCGCTCGGAAATGAGTTCGAGCTGCTTCTTGTCGCGCTTCTTGCCGACTCCCGAGGAGACGACGACCTTCTCGATGCGCGGCGCCTGCATGCGGCTCGTATAGCCGAAATCAGCCGAGAGAGCTTCGAAGGAGGTCTGCTGTTTTTGTTTGGAAAGCATCATAGGAGCGGGATTAGACCTTCTTTACGTTCGACGCGTGTATCGGGCGCGGAGCCTCGGTGATGCGGCCGGACTGGCCGCCCTGCCCCTTGCGGTGGCGCTTGGCGACCGCGACGCCTTCGACGACGACGCGGTTTTCCCTGGGGATGACGCGCACGACCGAGCCGGTCTTGCCCTTGTCCTTTCCCGTGATCACCTGCACCTTGTCGTTCTTTTTTATCTTCATTTTCATATGTAACTAGTTAGACGACTTCGGATGCGGCGGACGCGATCGACGCCCAGCCCTTTTCTATGAGCTCGCGCGGCACGGGGCCGAAGATGCGGTTCCCCTTGGGACCCATCTCCTTGCCCTGCTTCTCGATGAGCACGACCGCGTTGTCGTCAAAGGAGACGTACGAGCCGTCGAGGCGGCGCAGCGGCTTCTTGGTGCGCACGACGATCGCCTTGAAGACGTCCTTCTTCTTGACCGCCTTGCGGGGTTCCGCCGACTGGATCGCGACCACGACCGTGTCGCCGATATAGGCATAGCGGCGCTTCGAGCCCCCGAGCACCTTGAAGATGCGAGCCACCTTGGCTCCGGAGTTGTCTGCGACGGTAACGATGGTCTGCGGCTGAAGCATAGGATTATTCGGTATCGCCCGAAGCGGCCGCGAGGTCGATGCTTGCGATCCTGAACGACTTCAGCTTCGAGATCGGGCGCGTCGCGACGATCGTGACCTTGTCGCCGACCTTCGCCGTGTTCCCCTTGTCGTCGACGAGGAATTTGGTCGTCTTCACCTGGAACTTCTTGTATTTCGGGTGCTTGACGTAGCGGTTGACCGCCACCGTCGCGGTGTCCTTCATGGCGGTCTTCACGACCGTACCGCTAAACGTCTGGGGCTTTTTGTTTGGAGTATCCATAATTATTTTGCTGCGATGCGGCGCTTGGAGAGCTCGGTCTCGATCCGCGCGATCACCTTCCGCGCGGCCTTCGGCTCGTTGGTATCCTTCGGGCGCGATCCCGCGGAGGCAAAGCGGAGCACGCGCAGTTCCTCGCGCTTCTCGCCGCGAAGCTTCGTGAGCTCCGCCGTCGGGGTGTCCTTGAATGTCGGTTTGGTTTTCTTTGCCATAAAATTTATCGGGCCACGACGGTGGTCTTCAGGGGAAGCTTCGCGCCGGCCCTCCGGAGCGCGTCGCGCGCCGGGGCGTCAGCCACGCCGTCAAGCTCGAAGAGGACGCGGCCCGGGCGTACCTCGAAGACGAAGTGCTGGGGGTCGCCCTTTCCGGAACCCATGCCCACTTCCGCGGGCTTCTTGGTGACCGGGCGGTCGGGGAAGATGCGGATCCACATCTTACCCCCCTTGCCCGTTACGCGCGAGAGCACCTTGCGGGCCGCCTCGATCTGGTTGCTCGTGACGCGCGAGGAGGTCGTCGCCTTAAGGCCATAGGCACCGAAGGCGAGCGTGATACCGCGGGTCTCGGGGCGAAGGAGGCGCGCAGGGCTCTTGCGCTGCGTCTGCCACTTGCGGTGCTTTACTTTTTTGGGAAACAGCATGGCAAAGGATTAGACGGGCGACTGGGCGGGACGCGCCGTGCGGGCTTCCGGGCGCGAGCCGCGCCCTTCGCTTCCGAGCACCTCGCCGCGGTATATCCAGACCTTGATGCCGATCACGCCGTACGGAAGATGCGCCTTCTCGTTCGCGAAATCGATGTCCGCGCGGAAGGTCTGAAGCGGAATGCGTCCCTTCTTGATCTCTTCCTTGCGCGACATGTCCGCGCCGCCAAGGCGTCCCGAGATGGTGATGCGCACCCCGACCACGTCGCGCACCGCCATCACCTTCTCGACCGTCGACTTGAGCACGCGGCGGAACGGCATGCGCTTCTCGAGGCCTTCGGCGACCATATAGGCGACGACCGCGGCATCGGTCTCCGGCTGGCGGATCTCGACGATATCGAACGAGACCTTGCGGCCATGTCCTTTCGCGGTCTTGGCGACGAGGTCCGTGAGTTCCTTGCGGAGCTTCGCCGCGTTCTCGCCCGAACGGCCGATGATGAGGCCCGGGCGGGCGCTGTGGACGACGATCTTGAGTTCGTTCGCGGTGCGCTCGATCTCGATGCCGCTCGTATAGGTGCCGCGCAGTTTCTTCACGAGAAACGCGCGCAGCGCCTCGTCGACGCGGATGTTCTCGCGATAGCTCTTCTTGTCGCCCGCGAACCAGCGGCTCTTCCAGTCGCGGATGATGCCGAGGCGGTGCGCGTAAGGATGTACGGTGTGAGTCATGGTATGTAAATCTATGCGAGGGTGACCGCGACGCGACTCTTCCGGTGCCGGATCGTCGCCGAGCGGCCCATCGCGCGGGCGCGGAAACGAGTCAGCATCCCCGAGCTGTTGACCTCGATGTTCTTGACGACCAGCTTCATCGGCTCCTCGACGCCCTGCTGCTTCGCGTTTGCGGCGGCGGACTTGATGAGCTTCGCGATGGGCTCGGCAGCGCGCTTCGGGAAGAAGGTGAGCGCGGCGAGAGCCGCCTCGACGGTCTTCCCCTTCACCATGTCGGTGACGAGGCGGACTTTGCGCGGGGCCTGGTTGTATCCGGTGAGTTCGGCTTTCATGGATTATTTCTTTGCCGGGGCCTTGGCAGGAGCGGCTGAGGCGGCCTTCGCGGACGCGATCTCGGACTCCTGGCGCTTCTGCTCGAGCTCCTTCTGCATCTTGCCTCCGTGCCGGACGAACTTCTTGGTCGGGGAGAATTCGCCGAGGCGGTGCCCTACCATCTCCTCGGAGACGAGCACCTCGAGGTGCTTCTGTCCGTTATAGACGCCGAACGTGAAGCCGACCATCTCCGGGGCGATCTGGGAACCTCTCGCCCACGTCTTAATCACCCCGGCGGTAGCCGGTTTCTTGTCGCGAAGCTTCTTTATGAGCTTCGCGTCCACGTAGGGACCTTTCTTGAGCGATCGGGACATGAGTAAGGTAAAGCCCGCGCATAGCGCGAGATAGGTGCAAGATACAGGAGCCGGGATAAAGAGTCAAATCGTACCGTTTCAAAAGAGCTCGTACTTGCAAGGCCGTTTTAAAACGTAGACAAAACACATTATACTTGTATGATTCTATGGTTGACCTGGTGCTGCGCGCCTTGCTACTCTGGAACGGCAATCACAGCAGGAGGCCGAGATGGCCGTCAAAAAGAACCTTCCAAGCGCTATCCGGAGACTCGACCTCGGGGCAGTGGAGCACAAACTTGCCTTGCGTCTTACCGAACCGGTCGCAAAGATGTGCGTTCTCGGTTTGCGCCGGTTCTACACGCTTTGCCGCGAAAATCCGCGCAAATCTCTGGCACCGTCTCACATGATCGACTGGGCCTGGCATGAACATATCCTGATGACGAAGAAGTACGCTTCGGACTGTCAGACGGTCTTCGGCGGTTTCCTCCACCATCAGCCTGAACTTGAGCCGAACGCAAGCTCCCGCAGAGGGTACGCGAGAACCTCGAAGCTCTATTTCGCGCGCTTCGGCGAAGCCATGCCCGGAGAAGAGGCGCGAAATTCCCGAAAGAGAAAAGGGATAAGACACGGAACGTGCAAAAGTTGCAAAACCTGCGGGACAGGTCCCTGCAAATCTTAAGCCTTCGTTGGGGGGCCCGGGTGGCATTACCGCCCGGGCCCTTTCATTTGGCTATTCCGGAGCCCTTCATTTTTCCCTGATATGCGGGTGCTACACTTTCTCGCATGAACACCACTTGCGAACGGATCGCGCTCGGTGCGGTGCTGGTTGCCATACTTGCCTGCCTTCTCTGGTACATGGCCGAGAATCCGGCACCCGGAGTGGCCCCTGTCCCTTCCGGGGAAAATGCAACTACGACCTCCAAGACGGTTGCGGACCACGCCGACTACTACCTCATCGACGCCATCTATCCCGCATCAACCCCGCTTCTTGTAACCGCCGGGGCGGAGGCGGACGCACATGCGGCAAAGGTCATGGAGACATGGGTACTGGCCGCGGAAGCGGAATTCAAGAACCAGAACCGCCTCGGAAACCTTACGGAAGAAGATATAAAACTTCAGGAACTCGGGCCTGATAAGAAATACGCGCAGGATATCGAGTATGCGGCATATGCGTCACCCCGTACGCTCTCCTATGTCTTCAGTATTTACGAGGATACGCTCGGTGCGCACCCCAACAGCTACTACCGCACGTTCACATTCGATTCCACGACCGGCAAGGCACTCCAACTTGGCGATCTGTTCATGCGTAGCGCGCCGTATCTCGACGCGCTCTCCAGAGCATCGCGGGCATTCCTGTACGCAGCGCTCGGGGAGTACGCGCTTCCGGATTTCGTCGACACCGGAACGTCGCCGGACGACGCGGGAAATTTCCAGTTCTTTGCGCTTGACGGTACCGATCTCCTTATTTTCTTCCCTCCTTACGCCGTCGGCCCGTATGCCATAGGTCCGCAGACCGTGCGCCTGCCGCGTTCCGATTTCGCGGACATCTTGAAGCCCGAATACCAATAAGCCGGAAAGAAAAAGCCCCGCCGGTCTGGCGGGGCTTTTTCTTTTGTAAAGGGTAATCCCTAACTCTGCCACCACATATCTTTGAAATATCCTTGCGTGAGGCTCTCTGACGGGCACAGTGGTGCAATACCTAATAGTGCCACCATATATGCCCGCTCCTGTATGTCCGTATTGCGCCTTCCGCCGTGCCTGGAAACTCCGCAGGAACAAACTGAAGTGCAGGCGGTGCAGACGCGAGTGGAGCGGGCACGCAGCTCCAGTTGAGGGCATCCGCAGCACGGAAGCCGAGTGGCGGAAGTGCATACGTGTCTTCCTCAGGGAGCGGACGATCAAACGTATCGTTGAGGAGACGGGAATACCGCATTCGCGCGTGGAGCGCATGGCACTCCATCTCCGTACGGTCATGACGGCTGACCAGCCAGCCGTGCTTCCCGGTCCAATCGAGATGGACGAAACGTACATCGGCGGCCAGCGCAAGAACAAACGTCTCCACATCCGGCGTCTGGAAACGAAGCGCGGTCACGGGACCGACAAGCTTCCCATCTTCGGGCTCTTTTCGCGGACCTCCGGACAGGTATATGTCGCCATACTCCCCAAGAAGCTTGATTGGAGGACCATCTTCAGCACGATCGAGCGGCTGGTGCCGGAGGGAGCGTACGTGTATACCGACGGCTTCAAAACATACCGCGGCCTCAAGAAGCGGGGGTACCGTCACGAGTACGTGGATCATGACGGCGGAGAGCTCGTACGCGGCGACGTGCATACGAACAACATCGAGGGCTTCTGGGGGCTCTTGAAGCGTCGTCTCGGATGCATCGGCGGCATGCGCCGTACGCATCTGTACCTCTTCGTCGGAGAGATCGCCTGGAAGTTCAACCGCCGCACGAAGACGCTTGCCGAGCAGGAGGAGCGTCTGCTCACGCTCGTTCAGGGCACTGGGTTTGGTGGCAGGAATTAGGGATTACCCTTGTAAAATTATCCTTTCCTCTTCTTCCCGACTTTCCTCCTCGAGACGATGAAGACGTTCGAGTACTTCTTCGGCGTGCGGCTCTTCTGGCCTTTGCCGGTCGGCTTGCCCCAGGCGCTCTTCGCCCTCCTGAGTCCGCGGCCCTGCCTTCCTTCGCCGCCGCCATGCGGATGGTCGACCGGGTTCATGGCCGTACCGCGAACCGTCGGGCGGATGCCAAGCCAGCGCGAGCGGCCCGCCTTACCGAGGTTCACGAGATTGTATTCCTCGTTCCCCACCGAACCCACCGAAGCCCAGCAAAGATCGGACACCCTGCGGATTTCGGTCGACGGCAATTTAACCTGAGCATAGCCCTGGTCGTGCGCGACCACTTCCGCGTAGTTTCCCGCAGAACGGGCGAGAAGCGCGCCTGCGCCCGGGCGAAGTTCGACGTTATAGATGAAGGTGCCGACGGGAATCTTCCCGATCGGGAGTCGGTTGCCGCTCTTAAGCGGCGCATCCTCGGCGACGATGAAGGAATCGCCGACCGAAAGACCCTTGGGCGCGAGCACGTAGCGGCGGGCGCCGTCGGCATAGAGCGCGAGCGCGATGAAGCCCGAGCGATACGGATCATATTCGACGGTCTCGATCTTCGCCGGGATTCCTTTCTTGTCGTACTTGAAATCGACGTCGCGATAGAGGCGCTTGTGCCCGCCGCCCTGGTGCCGGACGCTCACGCGGCCCGCGTTGTTGCGGCCCCCTTGGCGCTTCTTCGAGCCCATGAGCGGCTTATGCGGCTTCGCGCCGGAAAGGAGCTCCTTGTACGGGAGCGTCGTCATGGCACGGCGGCTCTTGCTGGTCGGGCGATAGGATTTCATAAGGGTTTATGCGAATTGAATGGTGTCTCCGGCCTGAAGGAATACGTATGCCTTCCGGCGGACGCTTTGCTTGCCGAGCCCGCGGCGCGTGCGCATCATCTTAAGTTTCGCCGGAAGGTTCACGATGTTCACTTTCTTCGGGGTGACTTTGTAGATGGCGGTAACCGCCGCGGCCACGTCGTACTTCGTCGCCTTCTCGGGAATGGCGAACACGTACACGCCGCGCTCGGTCGCGATAAGCGCCTTTTCCGAAAGCCACGGTGCGCGAAGCACGTCGGAGGTGCGGCCGGTCGAGGCGGAAACGCCGCGGCCGCGGGAAGACTTGAGCACGCGCGCTCCGGCGTTCGGGGATACCGTTACTTTCTTCGGCATCTTGGCCTTCTTGGGGGTTGATTTGGAAAAAATAGCCATGGTTATTTTGCGGAGCGCGCCGTGAGCGTCTTGAACGCCTCGGCAGGCTGCTCGATTATGAGATAGCGGTACTTGAGAAGCGTCACCGGGTTGAGGTTCCTGACTTCTTCGACGACGAGGTTGCCGATATTACGGAAGCTCTTCTCGATCATGAGGTTCTTGCTTCCAAGCGCGATAACCGCGGAATTCCTGGCCTTGGTCGTAAGGCGGTCGGCACCCGCGGCGGAGCCGATCGCGACGAGCGCGGCCTTGGCCACGGCGGTCTTCGGAGCGCCCATGGTGAATTTGTCGACGAAGAGCACTTCGCCGTCCTTCGCTTTCTTCGAAAGCACGGAGAAGAGCGCGGCGACGCGGAGCTTGCGGTTGATCTTCTCCTTGTAGGAGCGCTCGGAAGTCGGGCCGAAGGTGATGCCGCCGCCCCTCCAGATAGGAGAGCGCGAGGAGCCGTGGCGAGCGCGGCCGGTGCCCTTCTGCTTCCAGGGCTTCCTGCCTCCGCCGCGCACTTCGCCGCGGCCCTTCGTGTTCGCCACGACCGGGCGGGCGTTCGCTTCCATCGCGAGCGCGACCTGGTGCACCATGGCCGGGCGCCACGGCTTGCCGAAGATTTCTGCCGGAAGCGTAATGGTCCCGGCGCTCTTGCCCTTCATGTCGTACACCGTGGCCTCAAGCACCTTCGCCGGAGCAGCGGGAACGACCGCCTTCTTAGGCGCAACCTTTTTGGCATTCAGCTTATTCTTGTTTTTCGTGTTGTTGGTTGCCATACGGAAATTTATGCGCTCTTGCCGTGCATCGACGTTATCTCAAGAAGCGCGCCGCGTGCGCCCGGAACCGCTCCCGAAATGATGATCGTGCCCGCCTTCGTGTCGACCGACAGCACCTTCAGGTTCTCGACCGTAACACGGTCGCCGCCCATGCGCCCGCTCATGCGGATGCCCTTCGCGACCCGGCCTCCGGCGCGGCCGCCCGATCCGCCGATCGACCCCGGCTCGCGCTCCGAGTGCTTCTGGCCGTGCGTGCGGCGCCCGCCGTGGAAACCATGGCGCTTCACGGTGCCCTGGAAACCCTTGCCCTTGGTGACGCCCGAGACGCGGACGATGTCTCCCGGAGCGAACGTGTCGACGGAAATTTCGGAGCCGAGTTCGTGCGCGGACGCATCGTCCGTGCGGAACTCGCGGAGCGCCGCGAAGCTCTTCCCCTTCAGATGTCCTGCAACGGGCTTCGAGAGGTTCTTCGCTTTGCGGGCGCCAAAGCCTACCTGCACGGCCGAATATCCTTCCTTCTCCTTGCCCTTCACCTGAGTGACGGTAACGGGGCCCGCGACGAGGACGGTACCGGCAAAAGCCTCGCCTTTGTCGGTGAAGATCTGGGTCATGCCCTGTTTCTTTGCGAGTAGGAATTTCATGTGGCTAAAGCAAAACGCGCTAGCAGCAATCGCAGCAGCGCGAATTGCCATTGGACCGGCCAAGGGCACCGTTCGTAGCGATAGGGGCACTCTACACGAAGGCTCCGAAAGATGCAAACTCCAAGGCCGCGGGCTTTCGCCCGCGGCCTTTGTTAGGTGTGTAGCGCCGGAAGCTCACTCTCCATTTTCTGGCTTATCCAGATAGAAGAGCCGGCCCGGCTTCCCGTCGTGAGCAACCGGAGCCTCTTCATCAAGGTGAAGACCGAGTTGATCAGACGTCTTTCCGGCCTTGGGAGGTTGCCTGCCTTCAGTCTGCAACTTTCCCCACAAACGTTTCATTTGACCCATAGATCTACCTTCACAGTTGTCCCGTCAAAGCCTAGCACAGGCCCTGCCTTCAGCACAAAAAAGGAAACCGCCTACCGGCGGTTTTCTTCATTCCTTTTAAAATACGGCTACACCATCTTCACGTCGATCGTGACGCCCGACGGAAGATTGAGATTCGTCAGCGCTTCGATCACTTTCGGATTCGGGGAGAGAATGTCGATAAGACGCTTATGGATGCGCATCTCGAACTGCTCGCGCGCGTCCTTATGGACGAATGTCGAACGGTTTACCGTCCAGCGCTTGATCTCGGTCGGGAGCGGCACCGGGCCCACGACCTTCGCGTCGAAACGTGCCGCGGTATCCATGATCTGCTTTACGGAAAGGTCGAGGATCTTGTGCTCGTAGGCCTTGATGCGGATGCGGAGCTTCGCTTCGGCAGGAGGTACAGCGACATCAGCCGCCTTTTTCGAGGCGCGCTTGGGCTTCGGAGTGATCGTCGCTGCTGTCATAGAACGTATCCGCGAGTATGCACCATGGCCGCTAAAAGCGCAAGTAGAAAAGCCCCGGCCAAGGCCGGGGCTTTTCTTTTTCGAACCGATTGGAACCTTAGGCCGTGATCTTGGTCACCACGCCCGCGCCGACCGTCTTGCCGCCTTCGCGGATCGCGAAGCGGGTCTTCTCTTCAAGCGCGACCGGAGCGACAAGCTTCACCTTGAAGGTGATCGTGTCGCCCGGCATCACCATCTCCTTTCCTTCCGGAAGGGTGACTTCGCCGGTCACGTCCGTGGTGCGGACGTAGAACTGCGGCTTATAGCCGGTGAAGAACGGCGTGTGGCGGCCGCCCTCCTCCTTGGAGAGGATGTAGACCTCCGCCTCGAAGTCGGTGTGCGGCGTCACCGAGCCGCTCTTCGCAAGCACCTGGCCGCGGTGCACGTCTTCCTTCTTCGTGCCGCGAAGGAGAATACCGGCATTATCGCCCGCCATTCCTTCCTGGAGCTGCTTATTGAACATTTCGATGCCGGTGATGGTCGTCTTGGTCGTCGGCTGAAGGCCCACGATCTCGACTTCCTCTCCCACCTTCACCGTACCGCGCTCGATGCGGCCCGTCACAACGGTTCCGCGGCCTTCGATCGAGAAGATGTCCTCGATCGGCATGAGGAACGGAAGGTTCGTCTCGCGCTCGGGCTGCGGGAAGTACTCGTCCATGGTGTCGACGAGCGTCTTCACCTTAAGCGCCCATTCGTCGTTCGCATCCTTCGCTTCGAGCGCCTTGAGGCCCGAACCGCGGATGATCGGCGTGTTCGCGCCGTCGTAGCCCTGCTTCGTGAGGAGCTCGCGGATCTCTTCCTCGACGAGGTCGATGAGCTCGGGCTCCGCGACCATGTCCACCTTGTTGAGGAATACGATGAGCTTCTTGAGGCCCACCTGCTTGGCAAGGAGGATGTGCTCCCTGGTCTGCGGCATCACGCCGTCGGTCGAGGCGACCACGAGGATCGCGCCGTCCATCTGGGCGGCACCGGTGATCATGTTCTTGATGTAGTCGGCGTGTCCCGGAGCGTCGATATGCGCGTAGTGGCGCTTCGGGCTTTCGTACTCCGAGTGGTGGAGCGCGATGGTTATTCCGCGCGCCTTCTCTTCCGGAGCGTTGTCGATGTTGTCGACATTCTCGACGCGGGCCTTGTAGCCTGCGGCCGAGTTGAGGTTGAGCACATTGAGGATACCTGCGGTGAGTGTCGTCTTGCCGTGGTCGACGTGGCCGATGGTGCCCACGTTCATGTGCGGCTTGCTGCGATCGAATGCGTCTGCCATATGATTGTAAAGTTATCGGAACTGTTACCGCGCGCGCCTGCCTGCGAAGGGCAGGCGACCAAGGCGCAAGACGCGAATCGGATAATTGCCGCGGCGCGACTTCCCGCTGAAACAGCAAAAAGCCGCAGGCCTGCGTTATGTTGAATGTAACCGAACGCCCTGAAGATTGCAAGAAGCGGAAAGATGAGCAAAACCCCGGCGTGCACAGCACGCCGGGGTTTTGCCTGATACTCAGGAAGCTACTTCCTGCTCGCGATGATGTCCTGCGCGACGTTTTGGGGCACGACTTCGTAGTGGTCGAATTCCATGGTCATGGAGCCGCGGCCCTCGGTCATGGAGCGCAGCGTCGTCGTATACCCGAACATCTCGGAGAGCGGCACCTTGGCGTGCACCGCCTTGTTCATGCCGCGCTCTTCCATGCCTTCGATCGAAGCGCGCTTCCCGGAGAGGTTCCCCGTGATGTCGCCCATGAACTTCTCCGGCACCACCACCTCCACTTTCATGATCGGCTCGAGAATCACCGGCTTCGCGCGGGTCGCGGCTTCCTTGAAGGCCATCGATGCCGCGATCTTGAAGGCGATTTCCGAGGAGTCCACGTCGTGGTACGAACCGTCGTAGAGGTCGACGGAGATGTCGACGACCGGGAAGCCCGCGAGAATGCCGCGCGCCATCGACTCGCGGATACCCTTCTCGACGGGAGCGATGAACTCAGCCGGCACCACGCCGCCTTTGATGTTGTTGATGAATTCGAAATTGGCTTCGCGCGTGACGTTCTTCGGAATCTTCGCTTCAGGGTCCAAAGGCTCGAGGTGCTTCATCTTGATCTTCACATGCCCGTACTGGCCCTTGCCGCCGGTCTGCTTGATGTACTTGCCTTCGGCATCGGACGCGCCGAGCACCGTCTCGCGGTATGCCACCTGCGGCTTCCCGACATTCGCGCCCACGTTGAACTCCCGCTGCATGCGGTCGACCAGAATCTCGAGATGCAGCTCGCCCATCCCCGAGATGATGGTCTCCATGGTTTCGGCGTCCGAGGTGACGCGGAAGGTCGGGTCCTCGTCGGAGAGCTTCTTGAGCGCCATGCCCATTTTCTCCTGGTCGGCCTTGGTTTTCGGCTCGATGCGAAGCGATACCACCGGCTCCGGGAACTTGATAGTCTCGAGGATGATCGGATTCGCCTCGTCGCAGAGCGTGTGCGCAGTCTTCGTGTCCTTGAGACCTACGGCCGCCGCGATCTCTCCCGCGAACACCTTCTCCACTTCCTCGCGCTTATCAGCCTGAAGCCGCACGATGCGGCCGACGCGCTCCTTGCTGCCGGTCGTCGAGTTGTATACGTACGAGCCTGCGGTCAAAGTTCCCGCATAGACGCGGAAGAACGTAAGGGCACCGACGAACGGATCGGTCTGGAGCTTGAAGGCAAGCGCGGTGAACGGCTCGTCGTCGGAAGCCCTGCGGACGACCTCCTCGCCGGTCTTCGGGTTGATGCCTTTGACGGGCGGCATGTCGAGAGGCGACGGGAGATAGTCGACGACGGCGTCAAGCACGAGCTGCACGCCCTTGTTCTTGAGCGCGGAACCGGTGAAGACCGGGAAGATCGCGTTCGCGATCACGGCCTTGCGGAGAATCGTCTTAAGCTCCGCCACTTCGGGCTCCCTGCCCTCAAGATACGCGCTCATCGCCGCCTCGTCGTGCTCGACGATCCGCTCGATGAGCTCTGCGCGGTATTTCTTCGCGTCCTCAAGGAGGTTCGCCGGGATCTCTCCCTCGGTCACGATGTCGCCCATGTTGCCCGTGAAGGTGAAAGCCTTCATGGAAAGGAGGTCGATGACGCCTTCGTGCTGGTCTTCCTCTCCCACCGGGATCTGCATGCGCACGGCCTTCTTCGAGAGGCGGTCGAGAATGCTCTTATAGGAGAACTCGAACGATGCGCCCGTGCGATCGAGCTTGTTGATGAAACAGAGGCGCGGCACATTGGCCTCGTCCGCATAGCGCCAGTTGGTCTCCGACTGCGGCTCGACGCCCGCGACGCCGTCGAAAACGACGACCGCGCCGTCAAGGACGCGCATGGACCGCTTCACCTCGACCGTGAAGTCGATGTGTCCCGGCGTGTCGATGATGTTGAAGCGGAACTTTTTCGAAACGTCCTTCTTGTCCGGCTCGCTGGTGCGGGTCCAGAAGGAGGTGATGGCGGCGGCCGTGATGGTGATGCCGCGCTCCCGCTCCTGCTCCATCCAGTCGGTCGTGGTCTCTCCGTCGTGCACCTCGCCGATTTTGTGCTGGGAACCGGTGTAATACAAAATGCGCTCGGACGTGGTGGTCTTTCCGGCGTCGATATGGGCGATGATTCCGAAGTTCCTGACTTTCTCAAGCGGGTAGTCGCGGTTCATATACTAGTACGTAAGGGATGTGTTGTGTCTGGAAGCGGTAAAAATAAAAGCGCCGAGGCGTTATCCATAGAGTAGCGGGTTTTCTAGGAAAAGCAAAGGCCCGGATTTGTGGTCCGGGCCCGCGCCCAAGTGTTGTACCGGTTCTTGCGAACGGGCCGTCAGAGATGACCCGTGATCTTGAGTCCAAGGAAGATGAAAACGGCGAGGAAAACGATAATTCCGAGGACAAGGCCAGTGAGCGGGGGGTTTTCATCCTCTTCGCACAACCGCCTATAACCCTGCCTGATCGCTTCGACGAGCGACGCGGCGGAGTTGTCGCCCGTTTCCTTGAACCAGCGCGCGACGAATGACTCAGCGTCAAGCGAACGAAGCGCCGGGTCAGCGTCGGGCTCGACGTCGGCATCCGCCCAGCAGGCGAAGCCCGCATACATGAGGCCGTAGCAGCGGTATACGCCCAAGTCCGTGGAGCGGAACAGGACGATACGCTTCTCATGGAACTTCAGATAGTCGGTGATGCGCTCGCCGTCAGCCGAATACAAAAACAGATCGATTTCCTGCGCGAGTTCGCGGAATTCAGGATTGTTCATGCACGTCTCCCTTTGTCTGTCCCGCCACTCGGGAATCCATGGATATAATAACCTATAGACAAAGGTCTGTCAAAGTTGTGTAGGTGAATCCCCACCCTAATCGCAACAAAGTTTGCAGGCTAATTGCAACAGCTCTTTTGGGTTCCACACTCTCTGGATATGGCACATACCCAGATTGGGCCAGGAGACTGGCCGGTGATTGCCCGCATGCTGCGGGCAGGACACGCGATCCGAGAGATCGCACGTACGCTTGAGAAGGATGCAGGATCGATCTCTCGTCATGTGAACGAATACGGCGGACGTGAGGGATATGATGTACGCGAAGTACGCAGAAAGAAGAAGCTGAAACGCATTGCTGCAATGGACAGTATTCGCGTGCTCAAGGGTGCGCTCTTGCGCACGGTGGTGCGTATGCTCAAAGACCACCACTCTCCTGAGCAAATTGAAGGGGTGACGGGTGCAGTCTCCGCCAGCACCATATACCGATATATTGAGGAGCGTGCTCCGCACCTGAAGCAGTTCCTCAGATCATCCAAAGGCAAATACCGTCGCAGGCGCGGTACCAAAATACGCGAGAAGGCTCGTGAAGCGGCCAAGAAGCAGCGTATTGATGACCGTCCAACGATTATTGAACGACGAAGCCGGCTCGGCGACTGGGAGGGCGATACGGTGCAAGGCAGCGACAAGCGAGTCCGCATTGTCACCTTTGTGGATCGCAGGAGCGGATACCTGGTTGCATACTTGTTGCCCAAGATGCGCGCCGAGCTCCTCACGTCGCTTGCGCTCGCACGCTTCCGTCATATTCCGCGTGCCAAACGCAAGACCATCACGCTCGACAACGGTCCAGAATTTGCCGACTGGAAGCGACTCGGGAAGAAGAGCGGGGCAACCGTGTACTTCGCATACCCGCACCGTCCTTGGGAGCGTGGTACCAACGAGAATACCAACGGACTCCTGCGTCAGTACTTTCCTCGTTCGCTCAACTTCAACCTGATCACCCCTGAGGAGCTGGCGCATGTGGTGAAGAAGCTCAATGACCGGCCGCGCAAGCGTCTGAAATTCGAATCACCGCGCTCGATATTTCTGAGGAAGTGAGTGTTGCAGTTAGAGTGGGGTTCAGGCGTACGCGTCCAGTACCTCTGGCACTCCTCGGCCGTTAATGAGGAGAGTATATACCGGAGCGGCGGCACCTGTCCCAGGGACTCGTGCGGACGCCGGGCGTTGTACCAGAGCAGCCAGTCGACCAGCTTCAGGTTGAATGCCGCGACGTCGTCCCGCAGGAGCGGCCGATTGAGCATGATGCAGTCCTCCGAGATCGTCCGGTTGAACCGCTCGACGAACGCGTTCATCTTCGGGCTGCGGGGAAACGTATTGAAGTGGGTGAGGCCGAGGGCGCGGCACCCCGCCTCGAAGTTCTTGGCGAACTCCGGGCCGTTGTCGGTCTGGAGCTCCGTGATGTCGAAGGGGCACACCGCGATGACGCGCGCGAGGAAATCGGCGGCGGACGCGGAGGAGTGGACGGTATACGCGCCGGCGAAGGCGAACTTCTTCTCGACATCGATGGCGGTCAGGACGTACCGCTTCACGCCGTCGATGAAGCGGACGACGGTGTCGAGCTCCATGCCCCGCTTGTGCCGCCTGCGCAGCTTCGTGCGCTTCGATACGGGCTTCTCCCGATACGTGCCGCTTCGCGCATAGTATGAGAGCGGCTTGTGCGGGAGCAGCAGCCCTCTCCTCTTGAGGTCCGCGACGACCCTCCCGACATACGATTCGGATACCCGGTACCCGTCCTCCCGCAGCAGGGCTGCGAGCTTCGCCTTGCCGAGCCTCGGATGCTCCGCGCGCTCCTTCAGGATGAACGTCTCGACCTCGGGGAGGACGATGCGTCTCCTCCGATTCTTCGGTGCCGTCGACTTGGGATCGAGCGCGTCGAGTCTCCCGTGCGCGCGGTCGAGCTTCGCCTGCCAACGGAAGAGCGTGCGGCGAGAGACGCTGAAGGCGTCCCTGGCCGCACGCTCCCCGTGCGTTTTCCAGAAGTCCAGCACCTTGACCCGATGCCGCACCTCGTCGTTGTTCCTCATATGCAGGAAGCGTATGCTCCGCTCGCGCATATACAACCAGCCCTCGGTATCCTTCAGTATGTTGAATTGACGCATCGCTCCTCAGTTAGGAGGAGTGCCATATGTATCTGAACTTGTGCAAGTTGCGGCAATCCGGCTGCTTAGGGTAAAAACCGGACGGCCATGCTATGGTGCTTCCGGATTCGATTCCGTAAATCCGTTCTAGCGCAAGGAGGAAATCATGCGCATCATCAGCTCTATCGCCGCTTTCTCGCACTTGGAGGAATTGTCCGGTCATTGCATTCCGGTCGAAGCTATCGCCCGTCACCCGGACGGAAACGAACGCGCATTCCTCGAAGCAATCGCGGCCGTCACATTCGATATGCCGCCGGGTTATGAAATTCTTACGGCGCTCGACGCTCCCGTTCCCGGCTCGCTTGAACGCAAGGACGGGAAACCAGTCACCGTCAAAGGCGGGTTCGTCCGCGTGTATTTGGTTGGCCCGAAGCCGCCCCCAAAAATAGACGGATACGGTTGTCTCGCAAGGCTCTCTTGGGACGCTTTCTTCGATTCCCTCCCGGGCGGCGATATGGCCAAGAACGACCTTCCAGGTACTCTGAGAGCGGTTATCGGATCCGGCATACACACCGCAATCGGGGAATGGATGAAAACGGCCGAAACTCTTCGGGCAGCAGCCCGGTACGAAGGAGACCAGGTGCGGGTGCTACAGCAGCTCGTTCGGTCCGGATAAGAGAAGGGGTGAGTGAAAGGGTGCGGTCTCAGGACCGTACCCTTTGCTTTGTATTCACCGCCGCAAACACAAAAGACGGCCGTAGCGCGGCCGTCTTTTGTGTTTCGGATACTATGAAATGACTACCACGCGAAGTGCGCGAATGCCTTGTTCGACTCCGCCATGCGGTGCATGTCATCCTTCTTCTTGATGGCGTCGCCTTCGTTCTTTGCGGCGAGGACGAGCTGCTCGGCGAGCTTCTCGGCCATCGGCTTGCCCTTCTTCGAGCGGGCAGCGCCGATAATCCAGCGATAGGAAAGCGCGAGACGGCGCTGCTGGGGAACCTCGCGCGGCACCTGATAGTTCGCGCCGCCGACGCGGCGGGAGCGGACTTCCATAAGAGGAGAGACGTTCCTGATAGCCGCTTCGAACGTCTCAAGCGGGTCTGCGCCGCTCTCCTTTACCTTCTCAAGCGCGCCGTAGACGACCGCGCGGGCGGTATCTTTCTTTCCGTCCCACATGACCGCGTTTACGAAACGCTCAAGGCCTTCCGATCCGTACTTGAGGTCGGGGCGCCAGGTTCGCTTCTTTTTAAGAGGACGTCGCATGGAAATTATTTAGGCTTCTTCGCGCCGTAGCGGGAGCGCGAGCGGCGGCGCTTCTCGAGGCCCGCGGTGTCGAGCTTGCCGCGCACGATCGTGTACTGGACGCCGATGTCCTTCACGCGGCCGCCGCGAAGCAGCACCACCGAGTGCTCCTGGAGGTTGTGCCCTTCTCCGGGGATATACGCGGTGACCTCCATGCCGTTCGTGAGCCTCACGCGCGCGATCTTGCGGACGGCCGAGTTCGGCTTCCTTGGAGTTTTCGTGGTCACCTTGGTGCAAACGCCGCGCTTGAAGGGCGAGGAATAGTAGGTCGGGCGGTTCTCGAGCGCGTTAAAGCCGCGGCCAAGAGCGAGGACCGTGGTCTTCCTCGTCTTATCCTTGCGGCGCTTCTTCGCGAGCTGGTTTATGGTAGACATTTACGAAAATACGACCCGCAAGCGGGTCAAGGAGACTATATAAGAGAGGGCGCATAAACGCAATACCACCGCAGGCAACCTACGTACTATGAGCAATTCACACCTTACTTGGGAACTTCATGCTGCTGGGGTATAATCGCCCCGTGCCTGTGGCCGCAAGGCCCGTTCAGCTAAAATACGTAAGCTGAAGGCAGGCACATCAAAAAGCCCCGCATATGCGGGGCTTTTTGATGTGCCTTTAGCCGTCTTGCATGTCCTTGCTGCCGACCTTGAGATACGCGTCTTCGCCCATGCGCTGCGCGGGCATAATACTCCAGAAATGAACCTGTCCCGTGCCGACACGCCGTACTATCACTTTTATGCGCAACGGATCCCTGGCACCGACAATCGCAACGAAACCCCAATACTCAACCTCGACCATTCGCTTGCCATTCTTTGAATAACGACCGATGTTCTCGATTTCCATTGTCTTTCGATGTTCCTGTACGGTACCCGAGTTTTTCAAGATGCGTGGTGCTGCGGGGAGCAAACTGAACTTCAGCATCTGTTCTTTCTTATCTCGTTCCCGGTCGGCAGAAAACTGGAGGTGATGGAAACCGTCAGAATTGAAAGGTATTTCATGCCCGAAATATGGGCACACGATCTTGCCTATCTTTTTATAGAAAACACCTGCGTCAGCCAACATTTTCTTGTATCGAGATAAAACACCCATACGATTGATTACGTGTGTGCTTATCGTACGCCATTGAGTTCAAGAACAGATAATGCGGTGTCGGTCTTGGCCGCTCGTCCGCACGGGCTTTTAAGAAAATCTTATTCGCTCCCTGCTAGCGTTCGCCTATGCGAATGTTCTTGCGCGGTCTGTTATATGCGTCAGTCATGCTGTTCCTTTGCGGTTTTGCGGCTACCGCGCATGCCGAGGAAGCCACTTCGCCCGATAGCCTGTCCCTTGAAGCAATCTCTGTCGAGGCAGCCGCAACTTCCACGCCGGATATATCCGTCACTTTGACCGACTTCCATACGACGAACGGCCGCGAGATAGAGCCCGGCATCGTGTGGGGTGCGATGTTGGCAGGATTCGCGCACGATACTTTCTCTCCGTTCAAGTCCGCAATCATTTATCAGTACGCGATAGACCGGAGCGGCGCGTATCACGGACCGATCGCGAGCCAGGTTCATTCCATGACGGGCGCGTTTGCGGAAGAGGGCGTCGTAGCGCTTGAGAACATACCCATGAATATTCCCGCGCTTGGCCCGGATGCGGCGGCAGTCGTTGCGGTGGTGACAGTCGAGGACGAGGCCGGGTATATGGCAACCGCGACAAGCACCGCGATAGCCGTGAAGCAGCCGGATACCCCCGAGCCTCCTCCCCTGCCGGGAGTATCGAATGTCTTGTTCCTTCCCGGCATCGAGGGCAGCCGTCTCTACGGACCCGAAGGAAAGCTTTGGGAACCGGTCGATCGGGGAAAACGATTCGATCGCCGATATTCTCGGCGGGATCGGTAACGAGCGGATGAAAAGCTTGTCGCTTAACGGCGCGGGAAAGAGTGCGCGGAGCGATCTGTACGCCAAAGAAAGCGATGTTATCGACGAAGCCGACGGCAACCGTTTCTACGCCTCTTTCATGGATGAAATGGATGCGCTCAAAAGCGCGGGAACGATACGCGACTGGAAAGCTGCCGCCTACGACTGGCGCCTGTCGCTTCCGGACATTATCGAACACGGCACCCTGCGCGACGGAATGATCTTCTATGAAGAAGCGACGAGCACCCCGTATATAGAACAGACGCTTCATTCGCTTGCGGCGACATCAAAGAGCGGACGGGTGACGGTCATCGCGCACAGCAACGGCGGCCTGGTCGCGAAAGCGCTCATGGAAAAGCTCGGAGGCGAGGAAACCGCCCGGCTTATCGACAAGGTCATTCTTGTCGGGGTACCGCAAAGCGGCGCGCCGGGAGCGGTCGGCGCGCTCCTCTACGGGCTCAACCAGGGCATCGCGGCGCTTAACGGCATCGTTCCGGTGGTCTCCGCCGACGCGGCGCGCGAATTCGCGCAGAACGCGCCGATGGCATACCACCTCCTGCCTTCGGAGGCGTACTTTAGCGACTCCGATCTCCCCGTAGGACAGTTCGAAGGAGAGGCGTATGCGGCGGAAGAAGATGCGTATGGAGAAATTCTCAACCGCGAAGACGAACTCGCGGAATTTCTCTCCGCGAATAATGCGAACGAATCGCTTCTTGCCTATGCTTCCGCCACGCACGACTCGATCGACGCATGGCAGCCGCCCGCGGGCACGGCCGTCTACGAGCTCGCGGGCTTCGGCGTCGATTCAACGGTCTCCGGTATCGACTTCTATACGCTCCCCCGCACGTTCGCCGGGCCTATCGGTGCCGAAACTCCCGCGCTTCGCGAATATCGTCCGCTCTTCACCCCCAGAGGCGACGGCGTCGTGCCGAGCATAAGCGCGCTCATGATGGATACGGGAGCAAGGAAATACTGGATAGATCTCGCAGGAAGCGACAGCGACCACGGAACCATCTTCGAGCATCCGGACGTGCGCGCTTTCATCGAGAGCATCCTTACAAATACCGAAGAAACACCGGCTTCGATCGTCACGACCGAACCCGTACTCCCGACCGCGAAGAAACTCCTCTTCTTTCTGCATTCCCCGCTCGCGCTCGAAGTATCCGATGGGCGCGGACGCCGCACCGGCCTTACCGACGACGGCAGGATACGGGAGGATATTCCGGGTTCGACGTACGGGGAATTCGGAGAGGTCAAGTATAGTATCGTCCCCGCGGGCCGGAACTATGAAATCGAACTTCGCGGTACCGGTTCCGGAACATTCTCGGTCGATCTTGAGGAACAGGAAGGAGACCGTGTTATCGCATCAAGCACGATATACGGGGTGCCTGTACGCGAGCGCACGAGAGCATCAATGAAAGTTGCGGGTGACCTGAGACACGCCAGCGCGCTTATAGTTGACGAAGACGGCGACGGCATGGTCGATATCGAGATCACTCCGCGGCTTGGTGAGGCAGTACCATATTCCGCTAATTCGCTTCAGCCGACTACGACGTCTTCCGTATCGGATGTTGGCAGGCGTTCTTCCGAAAGTGCCGCTTCCCACGCGACGGCGACAACAGCGATTTCGCTTATTCCCGGAAGTCCGGTGGTCAATCCAGCGCGCAAAGAAGTTGCGCTCGTTGCCCAAGAAATAAAATCAATGCCAATCGAAAATACGCCGATTCAAAGACAGGAACGTGCAGGAACTGCGAACGTGGTTCGTCAAACGCAAACCGCGTCCGTTTATGGGGCGTTTGACGATACCGCCTTCCGTCAATTCGTATTTTGGCTAAAAGCGATTTGGCAGAAGCTTTTACGTTTGCTGCGCGTATTCTCGGGATCGTATCTTAGCTTGGAGATGAGGTCCACTAGGTACGGTTCCCGTACCTTCAAGATTAAACAGTGGGCTTTGGGCGCGTTATGCCGTCAAGGAGTGAGCGAATGCAGAATTTAACCTGGTCGCGTTCGAGAACCTGTAAATTCTCGAACTGCTCGCGGGCTTTGTCGTTCATGGCGTTCATGTCTATCGACTGTCCAAAGTCGATAAGGTAGATGGTGCCTTCTCCGTCTACCATCATATTCGCGAGCTTGATATCCCCATGAAGACATACGGTGTGTACCGCGAATACAAACTTGTCGAGTTCTGTATGCAGAGATGCCTGCTCTTGCGGATCCGAGTATCTGCGTCGCAAGGCTTTCCAGACCGCTTCGCGTTGTTCAGTCTCGGCAAGCGTATTCGGTGTACCGGTACTTAGAAGCTGCTCCTAAGTTCCAGAATTAATTGCAACACCCAATTAGCAGACTAGGCTAATTGGATATGGCACAAAACAAGGGACCGTTCACGCTCCGCGAACGAAGCATCATCGAAGTCAGATGGCGCAAGGACGCAAAGAGCGTCACGGACATGGCCACGGAACTCGGCCGCAACAAGAGCTCGGTCTCCCGCGAGCTTGCGGGGAAACCGCGCAAAGGGATGGGGCGGTATCGAGCTGAAGCGGCACACGCAAAAGCGCAAGAACGCATTGGCAAGCGAGGCAACACGCCAAAAATGAAGCGTACCCCAACACTCAAAGCGTACGTCGAGGAGAAGATGCGGGAAAAGAAATGGTCTCCCGAGCAAGTGCATATACGACTGCCACTTGAATACCCCGACGACCCTTCCATGCGCATCTCAACCGAAGCGGTATACCAGGAGGTATACCGCAGGATACATCGCAAGGGCCGAGGATCGGTGAAGCCCGGAGAGACCGATCTGCGGCCGCATTTGGCACGTCGCCACAAGGCGCGTGCGAAGCAGGGCTTCAGGAAAGCCCGCAGAATGGCACGGAATGAGGCGTTGCCCTCAATCGAAGCGCGTCCCGAGGTGGTGAACGAACGCTCCCGCATCGGTGACTGGGAAGACGACACCATGGTGTCGAGGCAATCAACCGACCGTGTCAAAAGTATGACCGAGCGCAGGAGCGGTGTGACCTTCTTTGAGAAGGCCAAGGATGGTACGGCCGTTGTCTGCGACGAGGCACTCATCAAACGGCTCTCCGCTCTTCCAAAGCGCGTGCGCAAGACGCTCACGCGAGACCGCGGTACGGAGAACGTGCGGTGGGAAGAAGTCAAAGAAGCACTCGACATGGATATATTCTTCGCCCATCCATACAGCTCGTGCGAGCGCGGCTCAAACGAGAACGCGAATGGTCTAGCCCGTCGATTTTTCCCAAAGAAGACCGACTGGAGTTTGGTCTCTGACGAGGAGCTTGCTCGAGCGGAACGCCTCATCAATACCCGACCACGCAAGCGCCATGGCGGGCTGACGCCCGAGGAAGTATTCTGGAGGGATACGGGTGTTGCGATATATTCTTGAATGTACCGCTCGATGGTTTGACCTTTAATTTCTTCCATGCCATAACATTGGAGCTTTTCGTTCTTGTAGTAAAAGTATGGGTGCGGTACGCGGATTCTGGAGCCCGCGCCTATTTTGTGTTCTTCCTCTTCGATATGCGTCACCGTATCAACTTCCCACAGCATGTCATGCTCTCCTTCTGCCGAGAGAGTTTTTTGTGTGGGGGTGAGGAGGTACTTCACCGCAGCGTTACGTTCGCCGGCAAGGCTAAGTCGCTTTACGCGCGCAGTTTGTCCGGCGCCGAGCGTCTCTTCCGGAGACTCAAGCAATCCCTGCAGTCTCTCACCGAATTTAGGTTCGGCTATCAACTCCCGAAAATGCGGATCGGTCGACTTGAACTCTTCCAGACTTACTCTCCTGGCTTCCACTACTCCTAAGAGATACCCAAGCTTCTCTTGCGCTAGCGCTTCAGGGTTGAGGTCTGGACTCGCCGCGATACGATCCTCTATGGCCTGATAATGCCGTCTCCAAAGCGGACGCGGCAGCTGATTAAAGAGCGCGCGCACCTCCCTTGATTCGCCTTCAAGCCATTCGGCGATATCTGAAGTATCGGGCTCCGGATTTTTCGCGCGTGATGTAGGTACGAATTCCTTCATGAATCTAGTATATACCGTTCTAACATAGAATGAACTTAATCCTTGTTGGAACGCTCACCGACATGCATCTACCATACTGATTGACCGTGTGTCGGTAGAATACCCGACACGATAGTTTTCGTGACTCCACTGAACCGCTACTCAATCCCTCTCCGCTGCAAATCCTCCGCGGACTCGAATTCCAAATAATTCTGCGTGAGCTCCTCCCCCGCTTCGATATCCCGCACCGCTATCAGATGCGCCTCTTTAGTATGTTGATCCTGGGTCACGGTGGAATCGTAGGAATGATTAATGAATTTTGAGACGTCGAAGTCGACATGCCAGATTCCCGGTTCGACCTCGAATCCCCACCACCGTATTTCCTGCTGTTCCGATTCGTTTAGCGCATCGAATTGCTCCTGCGTTATGTTGAGGTCAAGTACCGGACTTGCGGTATAAACGAGTTGTCCTTTCTGTACGTTCTCGGCGGCAAATAATCCGATGCCGTGGAGCTTCGACGTATCGAGCTTGTATTTGATGTGCATCATAGAAACTCATTTGTGAGGGAACTTTCTCCAGAAAAGCACTAGGACGAAAACTCCGTTGGCGACTATCAGAGATGCGGGATACAAAACGGTCGTAACCGAAAAGGCCTGCAGGGCGAGAATACCGAAAATAAACTTGATGCCCGATAAAGCATAGGTCGCCGCGCTTTCGGTCTCTGGATGCATATATCCTTTGCGAAACGTCGGAACGAACGCGACTGCATCAGTGACGGTAATTAATATGACCGACCAGAGGGGATCGCCCGTAACATACCATACGGGGATAGCGAGAAGCGCGGCGATAAAAAATATCCAGTCGCTTTTCGTAATCAGGCTGCGAGACGATGCGCCCAACCCGACCAAAGCGAAGCACAGGCATGCAAGCGCCGTAAAGCCTGTTACCCAGGTTCCAGCCCCTCCTCCGCTTACCACCTGGGCCGCGAATGCCGTCGCGGTCAAAATGCCCCAGACAAACCAGGAGAAAAAATGCGGTTTGACCGAGCCCTGATAAATGCCCTGCGCGTAAAAGACGTACCCCGCAGCGCCAAGAATGACGGCTATCGCTCCTGAAATATGCTGGAAAGTCAGAAGACTGAGCTCCATGCCGTTTTACTGCCCCACCAACAGCCCGAACACCAACGACACGAACAGATAAAACGGACCGGAGAGGAAGAGAACGAAAATGAGAAGGATGCCGAAGATGCCGGTCGAGCCGAGGGAATGGATGCGGTCCTCGAACTGGCGCAGGCCGTACGAGAGACGGTAGGGGACGATGCCACGCAATACTGTGTACCCATCCATGGGGGGAATCGGGAGCAGATTGAAAAGACCGAGGAAAAGATTCACGAACGCCACCGTACCCGCGAACATCGCAAACGATGCGAGCGACGGGTCGAGGAACGCAAAACGCGCGATGAGTCCGAAAATTATCGCGAGCGCGATATTGGACGCCGAGCCCGCGACGGCGACGATCGCCTCGCCCCACCGCTGGTTTCTCAGGTTGTACGGATTATACGGAACCGGCTTCGCCCAACCGAAGAGAACGCCCGCGCCCGTAAGGACGAGGAACATCGGAATGAGCACCGAGCCGACCGGATCGATGTGCTTGAGGGGATTCAGCGTGAGACGGCCCTGGAGCTTCGCGGTCGGATCGCCGAGCGAATAGGCCGCATAGCCGTGCGATACCTCGTGGATGACGACTGAGAGGATAAGCACGACGACCGTAAAGACAGGCTCGAAGAAGCTCGGTTGCATAGATGAATACCTATGCTACCATGCGTTCACTATGGCACGGAGCTGCGAAATCACCGGCAAGAGCACGCAAGTAGGCGGGCGGTATTCGAACCGTACCCGCGCGACGCAGTTCAACTCGACCGGCAAGGTTCGTCGCAAGGCCAATCTCCAGCGCCGCGCTATCTTCGTTCCCGAGCTCGGCAAGACCGTGAAAGTAGACATTTCCATCAACGGACTCCGGCATATCAAGAAGAACGGCGCGCACGCGACGCTTAAGAAAGCGGGCCTGATTTAACTCAAATTCCTGGAAATAAGTAATCCGCCCTTGAGGCGGATTTGACTGTAGGGCAGCTCCCGACTCCCCAACATCCGGAGAGTCGGGAGCCGTAACCTTAAGACGATTTCGGTTTGGCGATTTCAGCCTCGCCAGCTATCGTCCCGATGAGGCCAATCAATTGCCTACGCATCTGCGGGTTCCCGATGCGCATAAACGCGGCTACGAGATCGCGTCCCTCGACCGTCATGACGAAGTCCAGGATCGCGGATTCGCTTTCGAGCTTGGAAACACTGAGCGGTGTCGCGGTTTGTATCTCCTGGATGAGAAGCCCGGGAGCGACGCCGATGGCGGCGGCGATCTCAAGCAGCACTTGTACGGTTACACGGTCCGCACCAGCTTCATACTTTTGGAGCTGTTGGGCGCGCAGATGAAGGTGTCTGGCAAGCGCTGCCTGACCAACCCCGGCACGTTTGCGCAGGCTTCGAATGCACGAGCCGATAAAAGCATCGATTTCCCCTGCTCTTCTTCTAGCCATTAAAAGTACTCCTTCTGTAAAAACACAGCCAAATCCCTTTCGGGAACCGGGATCACTATAGCATATAGTAGCAAGAAAGCAATACCTACTTAAGGTCGCACTGCATATCGAACACTCCCTAATACTAAGGAGGATATGCGCAAAGAACCCAGGGAAATCATCAGGAAATTGAAGAAGTCGGGAGGAAAGGTGCGCGAAACCGCACGGACACTCGGCATATCTCCGGGCACGGTGGTGTTCTGGAAGAAGCGAGCCCGGAGCATCCGGAGCCGGTTTGCGCTCTCGACGCGGCAGCTTGTCCGCAAGTCGACAAGACCGAAGCGTCTTCGCCGCAGGACGCTCTCGGGAGAGCGGGCTGAGGCGCTCTTGCGCCTGCGCGAAGAGAAAGGATACGGGGCGCGCAAGCTCAAAGTGCTGCTCGGCCTCTCCGAGCACCCGGCGACCATCCATCGCTTCCTCAAAGCGAAAGGTCATATACTGGAAGGCGCGTCATACCGACGGCCGAGATATCAGGAGACCACGCATATGTATCTCAAGAACGTGACCGCGCCCGGGAAGCTTCAGATGGATGTGAAGTACGTGACGCCCGAGCTGTCGGGGCTCCCGCATACCCTGTATCTGTATGCCGTCATTGATATTTGGAGCCGATACAAAGCTGGCGTCATCTTCCCCGAGCTCGTGCAGGACTTCTCCATCGAGGCCCTGCGGACGGTTTCGCTGCCGTTCGTACCGGATTTCGTGCAGACCGACAACGGCCTTGAGTTCCAGAGCCGCTTCCGCGCCTTCGTGACTGGGGAACTCGGCTGGAAGCATCATTTCATCCACAAGGCGAACCCGAATGAGAACGCGGTCATCGAGCGGTCATTCCGCACCGACGAGGAGGAGTTCTTCTGGCGCTTCATGAAAAAGCCCGCTTCAATGGAGGACCTCAATGCCCAGTATCAGGCCTTTCTGCGCGAATACAACCACGAACGGCCGCACCTTGGCATCGAGCTCAAGACGCCGTATGCTCGACTGCAAGAGTGTTCGATATGTTAGTGCGATATTAAGTACCTATCGGCTTTCAAGCCGTACGGTATTCCCGTCGCTTACGAACCGCACGGAGCCGTCTCCCGTCCGCGCTATGGCTGCGCCCTCCGTAACAATGCGGTCGAGCGTTTCCTGATGAGGATATCCGAACCGGTTGCCTGTATCCACCGAGATCACGACCGTATCGGGATGCACCGCCGAAAGAAAAGTAGCCGAAGTCGAGGTTTTCTTGCCGCTGTCCCCCGCAAGAAGCACACCGCTTTTAAGGCGCGCACCATCGAGCCGTACCAGATATTCTTCGACGCCCGACGGGGCGGCACCGGTGATAAGAAACGACGTTTCACCGTATACGATACGCAGTACAAGCGAGGCGGTGTCGCTATCGACTCCCGATACGTCCCGGTCGGGATAGAGCACGTCGATATAGGCGCCTCCTCCGATATCGATACGCTCGCCGCGCGCAAGCGTGACGGTTTGCAATCCTTGCTCATGTTTCAGTGCATCCCGTAACACCTCCTCGGCGAAAGAATGATAATTCACCCCCGAAGAGAAGAACGAGCGGACTTGATAGTCATTGAAGACATCGGAAAGACCGCCTATCGCGCTGGCGCTTCCGTGCGTCACGAGTATCGCGTCGATCGTCCGATCAAAAGGGCCGAGCTCGGTTCCGAGCGCGCGAAGTATTGACGCGTCCGGCCCGGCATCGATGAGAATGTCGGCTCCCGCGGGACTTTGTACAAGGATCGCTTCTCCCGCGCCGACACTGAGGAATGAAATTGTGAGAACGGACGGAAGCGTCCGAAGGGCCGAATACGCGAGAAACGCGTTAGCAGCCGCAAGGGAGGCCAGCAGCCATACAAAATACTTGGTACCATCCGACATACGCTCAGTATAGGGTTATAAAGCGGAAAACCTGCGCTTCTAATCATACTGTGGTATGGTAACTCGGGTTAATGAATGGGAAGGGTAGCTCATGGATACGGCACAAAACGAAAAGCTTGCCGCCCAGGATCGGCAACTCGAGGAAATTCTCCGAGATTATTACCCCGGGCCGCAGACGTTTGCAAAGCTTTCTGCGTACTGCGGCCTTAACACGGGGAAAATGGCCACCATGCTTCGCGCCATGAGGGACGGCGCTCGTGAAAATCATCTCGAAGCCCTGTCGCACAGCGAAACGCCGACGTTGCATTGAACACAACGCCTCCTCAGAAAAGGCAAAGGGCACCCGCTGTGGTGCCCTTTACAATTTACCGCAAGTGCAAATTATCCGAGCTTAGCCTCGGGATTAATTATCGTGCCCGTTTCCCGGTCATAGGCGAGCTTTGCATTTGACTCCACGGCTTCAAGCGCGCGCTGATGGATATCGGCCTCGCTTTCTGCGAGGAGTTTCTTGGCGACAGCTTCGTCTTCGGCGGTCAACTTCTCATCTCGAGACCCCTGATTTGGCATAGTTTCCATAGGTTATAGGTATCTTTAGCTTGTGCCTCATTCTCCCACAATCGGTATCCTGCGCAAGGTCCTTCTTTCACCAAATATTTAGCAGCCCTCCGTGCTAGACTCTCCCCATATGCCATACACCGCAAAACAATTCGATCTTCCGGCGCTTAAGGGAATATCGGAAAAGCAGGTCAAGGTACACCTCGCCTTGTACGAGGGGTATGTAAAGCATGCGAATCTGATCACGGACATGATCGCCGCATACCAGAAGACGGACGATGAAGGCGGCAAGTACGCCGTAGCGGAGATGCGCCGCCGCTTCGCGTTCGAGTTCGACGGCATGCGCATGCACGAATACTATTTCAGCCAGTTCGAAGAAAAGCCATGCGCCCCGGACGAAGGGAGCGCGCTCTCGAAACTCGCGCTCGAGCAGTACGGGGAAGCCGGAATCGCCGGAACCATGAAAGCGGTCGCCGCCACGCGCGGCATCGGCTGGGTCGTCGTGTATTTCGATCCCGCCGCAAAGAAGCTCCATACGACCTTCGTCGGCGACCACGAGCTCGGTCAGTTGTCGGGGCTTCCGGTCATCGTCGCGCTCGACCTCTGGGAACACGCGTATATGGTGGACTATGTTCCGGCGGAAAAGAAAAGCTACATCGACGCCTTTTTCGAAAATCTCAACTGGGCGGTTATCGAGAAGCGCTTTACGGACGCGGCGCGGTGACAAAATCAAGGAGCGGATAAGGCTCCGCGGGCGTACACGCCCACGGGGGCTTTGCATATGTACCGGGCGAACAAAATCAGAACGGCATACGCAAGTACCATAAGCCAGAGAGGAAACGGTGGAATATGGAGCGCGGCCAAAGGAAGCCCGGAAGAGAACCGTGCGACCTCGACGATATAAGCATTCAGAAGATACGCGGGAAACGCGAAGACCGGTGCCAAGACGCCAAGAAACATGCCGGAAACGGCTGCGACCGCGGAGGCGGCCATCGCTAGGGGAATCATCGGCAGCACGACAAGATTCGCCGGAATCGCGACAAGCGAGAGCATTCCCGTTTCATAGAGGAGGAGTGGCAAGACCGCGGCCTGCGCGGCGAGCGTCGTCGCGAGCATGCTTCGACAGAAATCACTCGCAATCCATATAAGCCGAAGCTCGATCAGCGGCGAGAGCCAGATAAGCCCTGCGGTCGCGGCGATCGAAAGCCCGAAGCCAGGGTCGAACGCGAGAAGATACGGATTCCATAGAACCATAAGGATCGCGACAACGATTAGTGCGCGCCCCGCCGCGTATGACCGGCCCGTAGCCCGGGCATAGAGCGCGATGAGCGCCATGAGTCCCGCGCGGATGCTCGCGGAACCGGCGCCGGCCATAAGTACGAACAATAAAACCGCGACAGCTCCCGCAATTGCGGACGCGCGGGACGGCACTCGCATCGTTTTCAAGGCGCGCATGATTCCTTCGGCCACGATCATCACGTTGTATCCGGAAAGCACGACGATCGGCACGAGACCGGAAAGAATGAAGGCTTCGAGCAGCTCTTTCCCAAGGCCCTGTTTTCCGCCGACGATAAGACCGGCCGCGAGCGTCGCATACGGTTCGGGTATCGCCCGGCCAAGTCCATCAATGAAGGCGTGCTTGGTGTTCGCGAGAAGCGCGGACGGGTGGTACCACGGTGCCGGGTCTATGACAGCAACCGAGGCGAAATCCGAAAGGAACCTGATCCCGTCTTTCTCGAGAAACTTGTCGTACCGGAACATGCGGCCGCCGTCAGTATCGGTACTGAACGGTTCGGGAAGCGCGAGCGTTCCGGATACTTCCACCTTGTCTCCGACGCCGACTTTGCTGTAGCGGCTCGCGACCGCGAGCACCCGCGTCTTCTCCCCGCCCTGCTCTACGTCGATTATCACGCGCTGGTTCGCTTCGCGCACGTCCGGATCGGACGCAACAATGCCTTCAAACTGTACGCGCTGTCCGACCTGAGCGAGGAACGAAGGAGGCAGCGGCTTTTCGGCGATCGAGAACCGCCACGCTCCCAGTACGGCGCACGCAAGAAACAGAACGAACAGAAGATACTCCTTCCGGCCCGCTACCCGCCAAGCGGCCGCTCCGATAAGCGCAAGCAGGAGCGCGAAGACATACGGGGGCCAGCCAAACACAGCGAACGACCGGAGAAATATGCCGCCTGCAAGTCCGCCCGATACGACAAGAAGAATGATCACATCCGGATCGTAGCCGGACGCATATCAAATATTTATATTTTGATATACCGATCAAGCACCCCTATCCATCGCCTCGTTCGCGAGCGCGTCCGCGTCGCCATTCTCTTCCCGATATACGTGCGTGAACGTCACGGACCCGAATTTGGCCGCCCGCTCCGAAAGGCGGGCATACTGCGGCTTGATATTGGGATGCTTCACTTTGTATTCGCCCCGCATTTGTTTCACCACGAGCTGGCTGTCCATTTTTATCAGTACCCGCACGCCCCTGCGTTCTTCTTCCGGGACGCGTGAAAGCAGTACGTCGAGCGCCGCTATGACCGCTTCGTACTCGGCGAAGTTGTTGGTCTGCACCCCCAGGAACTTCGAAACGACCGCGACGGTAGACCCGCCTTCATCGCGGATGACCGCTCCGGCACCGGCCGGACCCGGATTTCCTCTCGAGCCGCCGTCGGCGTGGATAGTGAACCGCATGAGACGAGTATAGCAATATAAAAGGTAAGAGCCGGAAACCGTTTGGCTCCCGACCCATAGAAACTTCCCTTGAAAACACCCGCATCCGGAGGAGCTATTTTGTTTATGATTTGGCCACTGGTACTCCAACCAGGCCGTTGTCGTGGAATCTGGGAGAACACCAGCGATTTAAGACTTCATCGCCGACGTACCACAACATTTCTTTTTCGGCCCACGCCAGATAAAAGTGGATGTCACTTTCAATGTGCAGCCGGGCCGCCATTGTTTGCGGCGGATCGCGATCCGCCGCCTGTTTTGTCGCGGCCGCAAGTTGGAGCAGCCGCAGCACATGGGGCGGATAAGTCTGGATACGCTTCTCTCCGGGTTTAATGCCTTCGAACTGAAGCGGCGCACGTCCTTTCGCGGGATTCTTGATGTCATTGATCAGGCTCGCAAGCCCCGGGTACTGTCTGATGATCAGCAAATGTTCATTGGTTCCTGCACTCATCCCTCATTCCTCCGTTACTGTAGGGGATATTTATATATAATCATTAAACCCTCTTTACGTCAACCAACCGCAGCCGCACGGAACCGTATTTCGAAAACTGATTTCGCTCGAGATGCGCGAGCACATGCACGCGGTCCCCTTCCGAAAACTCGAAGCACTTCGCCCCAAGTTCGCGCTTCGCGAAGAAACAGATCGCTTCGAGCGGCTTGAAGCCGTCGCTCATGATAAGGAGGCGCAGGTGCTCCTCTCCTTTCCCGAAGCGCGACGCTTCGTCAAGGAGCACGTCGCGGAAATGGAAGAGCGGTTTTGGGTTTCCCTCTCCGAAGGGCGCGAGCTTCTCTAATTTCGACAGAAGGGCTGCCGTGACTTCATGCGGAGCGATCTCGGCGTCCGCGTGCGAGAACGCGTCGGCACTTTCCGCGGACTTCAGTTTCGATTTCGCTTCCGAAAGGCGTTCCTCAAGATAAAAAACCGCGTCGTCGCGGACGGTGAATCCGCCGGACGCGGCATGGCCGCCGAATTCGACGAAGGTATCCTTCGCGGCTTCCATGAGCTCGACCACGTTCACCGTCCCGTCCGTGCGGCACGAACCCTTGAGGCGGCCGTCCGCTTCCCTCCCCCAAAGAAATACCGGGCGCGCGTACTCCTCGACGACGCCGCTTGCGACGAGCCCCAGAAGGGCCGGGCGCCACGAAGGATTCCCGATCGCGATCACGGCAGGGAGTTCGGCGTCCGGCACCGAAAGGCGCTCGTCAATCCGGTCGTGCACCTCCCGCGTTATCGCTCCGGCGGACGCGCGACGTGCCCGGTTCGCTTTCTCGAGCTTCTTCGCGAGCTCGTCCGCCTCTATCTCATCGCTTGTCGTGAGAAGGTCGAACGCGTCGCGCGGATCGAGCATTCTCGACGCCGCGTTTATCCTCGGCGCGAGCATGAACGCCACATCGCCTTCGGTGATCGAGCGCTGCTCGACGCGGGCGACGCGGCAAAGTCTTTGCAGGCCAATGCGCGGCGATTTTCGCATGACCAGGAGTCCGTATTTCGCGATAACCCGGTTCTCGCCCGTAAGCGGAACCATGTCGGCGATCGTCGCGAGCCCCGCCATATCGAGAAGCCACTTCTCCCAGCCGACAGGAATCTTCTCCCGAAGCCCGGGAGCGACCGCAAGCGTCGCGCAGGCGAGTTTCCACGCGACTCCCGCGCCGCACAGTTCCTGGTACGGCGACGTTTCTCCTTCCTGCTTCTGGTCGATAACGAAATCAGCCGGAGGAAGCGCGGGGCCCGGCAGGTGGTGGTCGGTCACGATGACTTTCATGCCGAGCTCTTTCGCGCGCGCGACCTGTTCGACATCCGTGATGCCGGAATCGACCGTCACGACGAGCTTCACGCCGCTCCCCGCAAGCTTCTCGAGCCCCGGAATATTGAGCCCGTATCCTTCGTCATGCCGGTGCGGGATATAGTTCTCGAAGTTCGCGCCCGCTTTCTTGAGGAAATCATGGAGAAGGACGCCGCCCGGAATGCCGTCGCAGTCATAATCGCTCCATACGCAGATGCGCTCGCCCGAGGCAATCGCTTCCGCAAGCATCTTCGCCGCCCCCGGCATGTTCTTTATAAGGAGCGGATCGTGGAGATGCTCCTCATAGCTCGGGTTGAGGAAGGTTTCGGCCTCTTTCTTGGTCGTAATGCCCCTGCGCGAGAGCAGCGCGGCGGTCAGGTCGTCATACTCGGAGAGTATTTCCCGTATTCGTTCGTCCAAAGGACCATGGAGCGGAAACATCGTTGGTGGATTGTACCAGAATTCCTCCGTGCGCTATATTTCCTTCATGGAAGACTGCGTGTTCTGCAAGCTCGTCCGGGGCGAGATTCCTTCATACAAGGTATATGAGGACGATTTCTTCCTCGCGTTTATCGATATCCATCCGGAAACGCCAGGCCACGTGCAGGTCATACCGAAACAGCACTACCGCTGGATATGGGACGTTCCCGACATCGGCCGCTATTTCGAAGTTGTCCGGAAAGTCGCGAGAGCGCAGCAAAAGGCTTTCAATACCGATTGGATTATCTCGAAGAGCGTCGGCGAGGAAGTGGCGCATGCCCATGTCTGGATATTCCCGGGCCAAGCGGAAGGGGACAAAATGGATTTCGAGGGGAATGCGGAGAGGATTCGGGCGCGTTTGTAGAACCAGTAAAGCTCAGCGAGCCTGCAGGCG